>JAFTTQ010000061.1 GCA_017466665.1 Oscillospiraceae bacterium | reverse complement strand
TTTATGTATTCTTCTGCCGCCAAATGGTAATTGTACATTGCCTTCATCAGTGCCTTTGTGGTCTCATCGCCCTTTTGGTTCATTCGGACAATGTAATGCATCGGGCAATAGGTAACCGTCATACTGTCATTCACAGTCAGGCTAAGTGTATCATCCAGATCCTGGATCAGAATACCGGGCAGCTCCACATACCACAGATTGCCGCTTTGAACCGGCGCAAATTCTCTGCCGCCGCTTTTAAAAGTAAAGCTGTCCGCTTCTGCTGACAATGTAAAATAGTACCGAACGGCGATCACATCCCGGAAAACCAAGGTCGCTCCGTAAAAACGGATCCCCTCTGCACTTCCTGTGATCTCCACAGGCTGTTTCCAGGTATCAGGGACTTCCTGGGTAGCTGTTCCCGTCAGGTCTGCATTGACGGCACTTTCCCTGTGATAATCAAAATACGCCTGCGCCGCCGCACCATAGCTCAGCATCTCCCGAATAAGCTGGTGGCTGCCGCTTTGGGTTTCATCCTCTAACATCTGTATGGCATACTCCGCCACGGAGTAGCTTTCCACCACACTGACCTGCTCTCCGTTCAGGATCTGCACCTGAATATCATCTGTCATCTGGGAGGCTGCCACCGGCACAGAAAACTGATAAACGTCACCTTCGGCATTGTAGATCGAAACAGCATCGCAGGGATATACCTTGTCTGCCACCGTGACCACCACACTGGCATCTTCCTGCAAACGCATCCGGAAGCCCACCAGAAGCTCTCCATCTAAGGTAAGCCCCCATTCCTCCACCTCACCGGCAAGCACCGGGATCTCCTGGCAACGCACATCTCCACACCGGGTGCAGACCTGCTGCTGCTCTCCGGGCGTATTCATCGTAGCCGGGGTGAGGACGACCGGCTCACCGTACTGGTGCCCCAAGGCCGCTTCATAGTCCTCAAAATAGAGTGTTTCACCGCAGTCAGCGCAGATAATGGTGGTATAGCCCATCTCTGTGCAGGTAGGCGGTGTATACACCAATGATTCATTGGGATGATTCCCAGCCGGCAAAATCTTCACATACGCCAAGGTACAGCCGGTACAGCCGCGAATCGCATAGCCATCCTCTGTGCAGGTGGGAGCTTGTACTGTTTCCCATTGCCCTAAGGTATGCTCGCCGGTGGCAAATATGGTTTGGGTGTAGGTAAAGGCGCAGTTTTTACAGGTATATGTGATCTCGCCATCCTCACCGCAGGTTGCCTCAGCCGTCACTTCCTCTGTAAAGGAATGGCTGTAAGAGGAGGAAGAAACGGCAAAGGTGTTTTGATGCAGGCGGGTGATCCGCTGATCGGAAACGATGCCAGTTTCCCCTACATAGTAGTTTGTTACTGCCGCAGTCAGCAGATAGGTATAGCTGCCCAGCGGAAGCTTTCCAAAGGTCAAATTGTTATCCACTGCACTGCTGCGTATGGAATATGTAAATTTATTTGACACAGTATCTTCACTGGTCATATACGGCGTGTCGCTCACTGAGCTGCCCTCAAAAATATACGCCCCCACCTGAGAAAGCGGCAATTTATCCGATTCAACCGTGCCCTTTATGGGGAAACCGCTGCCTTTTTTGGTGTTCACAGGGGCAGAAACACCGCTTACTGTAACCGTTCCAAAATCAGGTGCAAATTCGCCGGCTGCGTCAGCAGATACATATATGCTCTGCTCCTCCCAGGAGACCTGGTACCAGTACTGCCCCTCGGTGTTTTTGCAAACGCCGGTGACTGTCAGCTCTGTGCCGGCGCTCACATGCGCCACATCCAAAGAGCCTTCGTAAATATCCGATGTGCAGGGGTCGGTTTTCAGCACCGTGTCATACATCACGCAAAATGTGCCGCTGGAGGGATATTCCTCGCATTTTCCAAGATAGCCGATCACCAATTCCGTGGGTGCGGAGCGAACATACTCAAAGCTGCTCCGCAAATTACTTTTGGTGACCGTCACACCCCAGCGGATATTACAGCTTCTATTCAGGGCGTTACAGTCGGCAATGGTGACCGTATCCCCGTCCACGGCCGTTACATACATAGAGTGTCCGTTACGGCGTACGATATCACCGGCCTTCAAATTATTCAGCGCAGATGAAGAACTGTATGTATACCACCCATTTTCATTCACACGGGGATTATAGCCTGTGGCGTCATAGCCCAGCTTTTCCGCAAAGCCCATGCACTGAATGGATTGCCCGTTAAAGCTGTTACAGCCGCACCAGCCGTTATATCCCTTCGAGCCGCAATTCCCGTGGTGGGTGCAGGGTGTTTCTGTCCAGCCATCGGGATCGCCGCCGTTCCAGTATTTTCCATCCGGAAACTTCCGCATCAGCTCTGCCAGGGTCAGTGTTTCCGGCTCTGTGGGCTCTGCCTCCTCCGCTGTTGCCGCCGTTTCCGCGAAAACAGGCACAGCCGGTGTCCAGCCCAGCACCAGAAAAAGCACAAGGATCCAGGAAAAAAGCCTTTTTGCCGGCTTCGATTCTGTTATCATATCTCTGTCTCCACAATATCAGTTTTCAAGCCGCAGGGTCATCCCCTACGGCTTGTCTATCTCTTTACTGTCCCTTATTATACAGGCATAACCCATATTTTGTCAATACAAAATAGTTACATTTTATTACTGATTTTGTAATTGTTTTGTATCATTTACGGTTCCCAGCCCTTGCAGACATCCACCCAGGCTGCAAAATCAGAATGCTTTTCCAGATCCTCCATGGTCATCTCTATGGCAGAATTGCTGCTGCCGCAGGCGGGAAATACGGTAGGAAACCGCTTCATGGATTCGTCCAAGTAGACCGTCACGCCCTCATTGACCGCAAAGGGACAAACACCGCCCACAGCGTGTCCGATCAGCGTCACCGCCTCCTCCGGGGTAAGCATTTTTGCCTTTGCTCCAAAACGTGCTTTATATTTGGCATTGTCAATTTTGGTATCTCCGGCGGTTACCACCAGGATCGGACTACCCCCAACGGAAAAGGAAAGGGTCTTGGCAATGCGGCAAGGCTCACAGCCCAACGCCTGTGCCGCCAGCTCCACGGTGGCACTGGACACAGGAAATTCCATCACCCGTTCCTCCATCCCCACACTGCGAAAATACTGCCTGACCTTTTCAATGGACATTTTTCATCCCTCTTTCTGTATGTTTTTTCTACCATATCACAGGAAACCAAAATTGTCATCAAAAAATATTGTTTAGTGTACTAATCGTAGGGGCCGATGTGCCTCAATCGGCCCCTACGAATACGTTGAATGAGGTTAGATAAATCGGAATTTATCTTAGCATCCTTGAAGGCAGGGAGCACTGCCACTGCAATGTGTCATTTCATAAAAATCATGTATACCGCCTTGGATGACCTTGAGCCAGACCGACACGATTGTATTTTTTTGATAATTGGCATTGTCTTGCTTGACGGAAGCAAAAAAATGTGTTAGTATTGAGTATACATAATATGCTGGTGTGGTGGAATAGGTAGACACCAGGGACTTAAAATCCCTTGAGGTAACACTCGTACCGGTTCGAGTCCGGTCACCAGCACCATAATAGATACCGTTATTTGATGTTTTGCGTGTCAGTAACGGTATCTTTCTTTATACCCACTTTCAGCCGATGCCGCAATTCCTCAAGAACATCCGTATAAATCTAAGTGTTCCAATTTTAATAGGGGTGTTTTTGTAAAAATTTTCTAAAACCGATTGACAAGGTAGGTATTAAGTGCTATACTTCAATCACCTACCAAAAAGGTAAGTATTTAGCAAGAAGGTGTGTTCACAGTGAAGAACTACTTTGAGGCTCTGGTCAGAGCCAATTTTCGTTTTGGTCGAATGTGTAGCTGATCCTAATCGAATATCCATATTTCATGATCAGAAAGGAAATTGACTATGTCTAACTACAAATTTGAAACATTACAGCTCCATGTTGGTCAGGAGACTGCTGACCCTGCAACCGATTCCCGCGCTGTTCCCATTTACGCAACCACTTCCTATGTATTCCACGATTGCGCCCACGCCGCTGCCCGGTTTGGCCTTGCAGACGCAGGCAATATCTACGGACGGCTCACCAACTCTACCCAGGAGGTTTTCGAGAAGCGCATCGCCGCGCTGGAGGGCGGTGTGGCCGCATTGGCAGTTTCCTCCGGTGCTGCTGCCATCTCCTATGTGTTGCAGGCCCTGGGGCAGAATGGCGGACACTTTGTTGCCCAGAAGACCATTTACGGCGGCAGCTATAACTTACTGGAGCATACCCTTCCCAATTTCGGCATCACAGCCAGTTTTGTGAATATCCATGATCTGGCAGAAACAGAAGGTGCAATCCAGGAGAATACCCGCGCCATTTACATTGAAACTCTGGGCAATCCCAACAGTGATATTCCCGACATTGACTCACTGGCAGCGCTTGCCCATAAACATGGTCTGCCCTTGGTGGTAGATAACACCTTTGCCACGCCCTACCTGCTTCGCCCCATTGAGCATGGCGCAGATATCGTAGTCCACTCCGCTACTAAGTTTATCGGCGGCCACGGCACCACATTGGGCGGCATCATCGTGGATTCCGGTAAATTCGACTGGGCAGCATCCGGTAAATATCCTGCCATTGCAGATCCCAACCCCAGCTATCACGGTGTTTCCTTTGTGAAAGCAGTTGGCCCTGCTGCGTTTGTGACATACATCCGGGCCGTTTTACTCCGGGATACAGGTGCCTGCATCTCTCCGTTTGCTGCCTTTCTACTGCTGCAAGGTACAGAAACCTTATCTCTGCGACTGGAACGCCACGCAGAGAATACAAAGAAGGTCGTTGATTTTTTGGCTTCCCATCCTCAGGTGGAAAGGGTCAACCACCCCAGTCTGCCTGACCACCCCGACCACGCACTGTATGAAAAGTATTTCCCCAATGGCGGCGGTTCAATCTTTACCTTTGAGATTAAGGGTGGCGTTAAGGAAGCCCACAAGTTTATTGACAGTTTGAAGATCTTTTCTCTCCTTGCCAATGTGGCAGATGTAAAGAGTCTGGTGATCCACCCGGCTACCACCACCCACAGCCAGCTTACGGAAGAAGAACTACTGGATCAGGGTATCAAGCCTAACACTATCCGCCTGTCCATCGGCACAGAGCATATCAACGATATTCTTGCTGACCTGCAGGGTGGCTTTGACGCAGTAAAGGAGGCATAATTATGGCAAACATTTACACTTCTGCTGATCAACTGATCGGAAAAACACCCCTTTTGGAGCTGACCCATATTGAAAAAGAATTGAACCTGCAGGCAAAGATCCTTGCAAAGCTGGAATATTTTAACCCAGCAGGCTCCGTTAAAGACCGGATCGCCAAGGCAATGATCGATGACGCGGAAGCCAGCGGCAAGCTAAAACCTGGCAGCGTGATCATCGAGCCAACTTCCGGCAACACGGGAATCGGTTTGGCATCGGTTGCTGCTGCAAGAGGCTACCGAATCATTATCGTCATGCCCGACACCATGAGCGTGGAACGTCGGCAGCTGATGAAAGCCTATGGCGCAGAGCTGGTACTGACCGAAGGTGCTAAGGGTATGAAGGGTGCCATTGCAAAAGCAGAAGAACTGGCAGCCGAAATCCCCAACAGCTTTATCCCTGGACAGTTCACAAATCCTGCGAACCCTGCCATTCATCGGGCAACCACCGGTCCTGAAATCTGGGCAGATACTGACGGTGTGGTGGACATTTTTGTAGCAGGTGTGGGTACCGGCGGCACGGTTACCGGGGTTGGAGAGTATCTTAAAAGCAAGAATTCTGCTGTACGGATTGTTGCGGTAGAGCCTGCCGGCTCGCCGGTGCTTAGTAAGGGTACGCCCGGTGCCCATAAGATTCAGGGCATCGGCGCAGGCTTTGTCCCTACCGTGCTGAATACCGGTGTATATGACGAGATCATCACCGTGGAAAACGAAGATGCTTTTGCCACCGGAAAGGAGATTGGCAAGTCTGAAGGCGTTCTGGTGGGTATTTCCTCCGGCGCTGCCGTCTGGGCCGCCATAGAGCTTGCAAAACGGGAAGAAAACATTGGAAAGACCATTGTTGTCCTTCTGCCTGACACCGGTGACCGGTATCTGTCCACGCCGCTTTTTTCGGATTGAAAACCTACCAAAGTTGTAGTATAATCACAAAAGAAAGGTGGGATTTTTATGATGATTTCATCCCGGGGTCGCTACTGTCTGCGGGTCATGACCGATTTGGCAGAACATCAAGGGGAGGGTTACATTCCCATGAAGGATGTTGCAAAGCGCCAGGGTTTCTCCCTAAAATATATGGAAAAGCTCCTGCCTGTGCTCGTGAAAACTAATATTGTGGAAGGCCTTCAGGGAAAAACCGGTGGTTATCGTCTGACCCGCAAACCGGAGGAGTACACCCTTGGGGAGATTCTGCGATTGACAGAAGGCTCCCTTGCCCCCGTGGCATGTCTGGAATGCGGTGCTGTTCCCTGTGACCGGGCTGCCGAATGCCGAACACTCCCCGTCTGGACAGAGCTTGACCGGATCGTAAATCAGTATCTGGACAGCGTAACTGTTGCTGACCTGCTAAAAATCGGTATGCCCCAAGATAACCGTTGCCCTTAAAATGTAACGCTCCGGCAAACAGCGTTGCGATGTACCGAATAACGCAGTATATTTTTAAAGAAAAGCAGACCGAAGCGGTCTGTTTTTCTTTTTGGTGCAACTAAATCCGTCCATACAAACAGGGTAGATCCATCTTTCACTTTACTACTTGTAAGTTTTTGAAAAATGTGGTAGAATGTTTATAAGTTTGCGAAAAAATATTCAGGAGAACACAATATGTCTGATTTAGTAAAAGAGATCAGCCGTCGCCGGACTTTTGCCATCATCTCCCACCCCGACGCCGGTAAGACCACCTTAACGGAAAAATTCCTGCTCTACGGCGGTGCCATTGCCCAGGCAGGCGTTGTCAAGGGCAAGAAAAATTCCCGTGCCGCCACCTCCGACTGGATGGAGATTGAAAAGCAGCGTGGAATTTCCGTCACATCCTCTGTGATGCAGTTCCAGTACGGCGGCTTCTGCATTAACATTCTGGACACCCCCGGTCACCAGGACTTTTCCGAGGACACCTACCGTACCCTGATGGCGGCCGACTCCGCTGTGATGGTCATTGACGGTGCCAAGGGCGTTGAGCCTCAAACCCGTAAGCTTTTCAAGGTCTGCGCCATGCGGCACATTCCTATTTTCACCTTCATCAACAAGATGGACCGGGAGACCCGTGACCCCTTTGATCTGCTGGACGAGGTGGAGCGGGAGCTGGGGATTGAAACCTACGCAATGAACTGGCCCATTGGCTCCGGCAAGGATTTTCAGGGCGTTTATGACCGGGAAAACAGCCGGCTGCTGTTCTTCTCCGGCGTTTCCGGCAAGAACCGTGCTGAGAAGATGGAAGTCGATCTCTATGACAGCAAGGTTGCCGAGCTTTTGGACAGTGAGCAGAAGCATCAGCAGCTTATCGACGATGTGGAGCTGCTCTCCGCTGGACGGGAAATGGATTTTGAAGAAGTCCGCAAGGGTAAGCTCAGCCCGGTATTTTTCGGCTCTGCCCTGACCAATTTCGGTGTTGAGCCATTTTTGGAGGCATTTTTGAAGCTGACACCCCCTCCCCTTTCCCGGACTGCTGACTGCGGCACTGTGGATGCCTTCAGTGAGGATTTTTCTGCCTTTGTATTCAAGATCCAGGCCAATATGAACAAGGCACACCGTGACCGGCTGGCTTTTATGCGCATCTGCTCCGGCAAGTTCCAGCGTGACACGGAATACTACCATATGCAGGGCGGTAGAAAGATGCGTCTTTCCCAGCCCCAGCAGCTTATGGCGGCAGAACGTGAAATCGTGGAGGAGGCCTATGCCGGCGATGTGATCGGTGTATTTGATCCGGGCATTTTCTCCATTGGTGACACCATCACCGTCCCCGGTAAGAAATTCCTGTAGTCCGGCATCCCCACCTTTGCCCCGGAGCACTTCTGCCGGGTCTCCGCCAAGGATTCTATGAAGCGCAAGCAGTTTGTCAAGGGTACGGAGCAGATTGCTCAAGAGGGTGCC
>JAFTTQ010000060.1 GCA_017466665.1 Oscillospiraceae bacterium | reverse complement strand
TGCATCGGACGTGGTCAAAGCGATCGCTTTGGGTGCCGATGCCTGCTATGAGGCAACTGCAGCATTGCTGGCTATGGGCTGTCACCTTTGCCGTACCTGTCAAAGCGGCAAGTGCAACTGGGGCATCGCAACCCAACGTCCGGATCTTGTGAAACGTCTGAATCCCGATATGGGCAGCCAGCGGCTTATCAATTTGATGACGGCCTGGAACCACGAAATCAAGGAACTGATGGGTGGCATGGGTATCAACTCTATCGAAGCACTCCGCGGCAACCGACTGATGCTCCGTGGGATTGGGCTAAACGAGAAAGAATTAAGTATCCTTGGAATTTCTCACGCAGGAGAATAAATTAGTAGAAAAAGTTTGGAAGGTGTGGTATAACAATGCTGATAGATGCCATAAACATGGAATACTCCGCACTAAATGACGCTGTGCGGAAAAGCCGCACAGACTGTCAGATTATTAACTGTTTGGGACAAAGATTCATCGGGGCCGGTATGTCGGATAAGAACATCACCATTAACGGTGTGCCCGGAAATGGGCTTGGTGCATACTTGAACGGTGCTTCCATTACGGTCAACGCCAATGCGCAGGATGCTGTTGGTGACACCATGAACGAGGGCAAAATCGTGATTCATGGCAATATCGGTGACGCAGCCGGCTATGCCATGCGTGGAGGAAAAATCTTCGTAAGCGGCAATGCCGGATACCGGGCAGGTATTCATATGAAGCAGTACAGGAATAAAATGCCGGTTCTGGTCATCGGCGGCAGAGCCGGGTCCTTTCTGGGGGAATATCAAGCTGGCGGTGTGATCGTGGTGCTGGGTCTGCATACAGATGGTAAGAAAATCGTCCACAATTTCCCCTGTGCCGGTATGCACGGCGGAAAGATCTTCCTGCGTGGAAGCTGCGAGGACATCGAGTTTCCCCATCAAGTCACCGCAAAAGCGGCAGATCCTGCCGAGCTTGCGGAAATTCAGGAGTATGTATCCGAATTTTGCAGGGAATTTGGCTGCGACTATGAGGAAATCATGGCATCTCCTTTCACTGTTGTAACGCCCGACAGTAAGAATCCTTATAAGCAAATGTATGTAGCAAATTAAACGAAAGCAGGTATGGTTATGAAGTATTCAACACAGGAGGTCAAGCAGTTCGTCCAGGAAGAGGATATCAAGTTTCTTCGTCTGGCTTTCTGCGACGTCACAGGCAAGCCGAAAAATGTTTCCATTATGTCCACAGAGCTGGAGCGTGCATTTGAGCATGGCATTGCCATTGATGCTTCAGCGATCGAGGGATATGGAGATGAGACCCATTCGGATCTTTTCCTGCATCCGGATCCAGATACCATTACCATACTGCCCTGGCGTCCGGAGCATGGCAAGGTGGCAAGGATGTTCTGCTCCATTACCTACCCGGATGGCAGACCCTTTGAAAACGATGTCCGCACACTCTTAAAAAATGCCGTGCAGCACGCCGAGGAAGCCGGATACAGCTTTTCTTTTGGTCCGGAAATGGAGTTTTATCTGTTTAAGCTGGACGAAAACGGCAACCCCACCACCCAGCCATACGATCAGGCTACCTATATGGATGTGGCACCGGAGGACAAGTGCGAAAACGTACGCCGGGAGATCTGCCTGACTTTGGAGAGAATGGGCATCCAACCGGAATCCTCTCACCATGAAGAGGGTCCCGGTCAGAATGAAATCGATTTCCGTTATTCCGATGCGCTGACTGCCGCTGACAATGCCATAACATTCTGTTCCATTGTCAAAACTGTGGCAGCCAGAAACGGGCTTTACGCAGAGTTCTCTCCCAAGCCGCTGCCCGACCAGCCCGGCAGCGGACAGCACATCAACATCTCTGTCAAGGACGGAGACGAGGCGGTTGCATTTCATATGATCGCCGGCATTTTGGAGAATGTTGCGGATATGACTGTTTTTCTAAATCCAAGCAAGCAGTCCTTCCACCGGCTGGGCTTTAACAAAGCTCCCAAGTATATTTCCTGGTCCAGCGAGAACCGCTCTCAGCTGATTCGGATTCCTGCAGCCACCGGCGAGTACCGCCGTGCAGAGCTGCGTTCTCCCGATCCTCTGGCAAATCCCTATATTGCCTATACGCTGCTGATCTATGCCGGCCTGTACGGTATTCAAAACAAACTGGAGCTTCCCGAACCAGCAAATGTGAATCTCTTTACCGCAGATGCGGAAACCCTGGCAAAATATAAAACGCTGCCCCTGTCCCTTGCGGAAGCCAGAAAGCGTGCTTTTGACAGTTCTTTTGTACGGGAACATCTCCCCTTGTCTTTGATTGAGTATTTCTGCAATCGCTGAGCAAACATTATCATTTTTGAAGGGAGGGAAGCATTGTGGTCTTTGGGGATTGCTATTACAGCGTACTGGTCGTTTCGGCAGCAGAAAAATTCAATGCAACCATGACTGCTCTGCTTCCCTCAACCGACTATTATCCTGTAAAATTCGTTACGAACATAGCTACCGCAAAACGGGCTTATTTGGAACAGCAGTACGATTTTGTTATTATCAACGCGCCGCTGCCCGATGATTTTGGTA
This sequence comes from Oscillospiraceae bacterium, assembly GCA_017466665.1. Classification (GTDB taxonomy): domain Bacteria; phylum Bacillota; class Clostridia; order Oscillospirales; family Oscillospiraceae; genus Faecousia. Next base: position 128 of record JAFTTQ010000060.1, on the reverse strand, counting down.
CGCGTTTTGCCACCGATGTCACACGCGGAAACGGCACTGTGGCTCTGCTGATTGTCCGTGCCGAGTCGTATGAAGATATTCGTGCGAAGGTGGTATCGAAGGGCATTTTTACCCTGTTGAAACCCACC
>JAFTTQ010000059.1 GCA_017466665.1 Oscillospiraceae bacterium | reverse complement strand
TAAATTATTGTTTACCTTTTTATTGATGCGCCGCAGGCGCATAGCTTCCCCCGGGGGGACGCTGTCACCGCTTTGGCGGTGACTGATGAGGAATGCGGGCAAAAAAGTTAGGATTCATACTCAGAAACAGACTTTTTCCTGACTTTCAGCTGTCGCCGTTCCTCATCAGTCTTTTGCTCTTGCCGTATAAAGGCAAGAGCAAAATCCACCTTCCCCCCGGGGGAAGGTATTTTTCTTTGCTAAGGTAAATTCCAATTTATCTCACCAAAAAGAGAGGTCATCCCGCAGGAGATGACCTCTCTTTTTAAATTACATATTGGGATTCTGCAAGGTGGTGTAGGTAGTCCAGCCGGCAGCCTCAATGGCGGTGGCGGTTGCGGTGTAAGCCGCGTCCGCAGCCAGCAGGCACAGAACCTGATTGCCCTGGGTAGCGATCAGCACATCGCTGGGCTGTACGCAGACCCACTTCAGCCAATCGATATTGTTTTTGAAGTCCTCGGCAACAGTGTTAACGTCCGCGCCCTCTTCCAAAGTCACGATGTTCAGGCCGTAGGCCACGCTCATCATCATAGGCGCAAAGTTCAGACCGCTGGCAACGCCCTCATCGGAGGACAGACCCAGAGATGCGGCAAAATACTCATCCTTGGCAAAGCCGGTGATGGCGTAAGAATCCGCGGAGCCTTCCAGAGTCATATTTTCCAGGATCGCGTTCAGAGCAGCTCTGTCGCTGTCCGCGATCTCACCCATCTCCATGGGAACTGCCACATACTCGGGCATTTCCGCGGTCAGGGTGTCGAAGCAGGCTTCCATTGCGGCGTAGCCGTTCAGGAACTCCTCGGGGATCTCACCGTAGAAATCAGCAGAGATTATGCTGTCGTCGCTGAGGCTGGCGTACAGAGAGCCGGCTGCCTGGCTGACGGTGGAGTCACCCTCGCTCTTGCCGTTCAGCTCGATCAGCCCGGAAGCTGCCAGAGCCTCGGTAATGGCTGCCATAGCGTCGCCGCTGATCTCGCCTCTTTTGATAATGCTGCCAACGTAGTCAACATGTACGGTGTCGGAGCCGTCTTCGTTGGGGTAAGCGTACAGGCTCTTCATTGCGCCCTCTTCGTCGATCAGGCTCATGGTGAAGAAGGTGACCTCAGCAAGCGGAGGCTCAGTGGGGTCGGGCTCAGTGGGATCGGGTTCGGTTTCCTGAGGCGCGGTGGTGGTGGCATTGCTGCCGCTCTCGTCCTTGGTCTCGCCGCAGGCGGCAAAGCTCATTACCATCATGACCGCCAGCAGAAGTGCCAAAATCTTCTTGAAATTCATAATTTCATTCTCCATTTTCAATTTTTTACAACATTCGGAAGCCTGAAACAGGTTCTTCCCGGTTGCTATGGGCATTATACAGGACTCCTGCCAAAAAAGCAAGTCCCGGGGCAATTCTTTTACATACTGTTCACACCCGGCCAGCCGTTACAATATTATAATACGGAAAATCGCCGCTTTTTCCCTTGACAACAGGCCATCCTGGCGGTAAAATGGATTCGGTATAGTGTACGCTGAGAAAGTATGTCCTATCTTTCAGGCGTTTCATTTATATTCATTCCGGCATTTGCCGGAGGATTGCGCTTATCGCCCTGTGGGGTTTCATATACAACATCATAGGGTCGTTTCGCCCACCTTCCGGTTTGTGCCTATTCTACAAAGGAGGTGTGCTTGATATTATGGAGCTATATTTAGCGATTATTTTTATCGTCGTTGCTGCTTGTGCAGGCATCGGTGTTGGTTTTGCATCCGGTATCGGTTACCGTAAGCGGTTTGCCGAGCGTGAGATCGGCTCTGCTGAGCAGGAAGCCACACGGCTGATCAATGAAGCGATTCGCAGCGGTGAAAGCCGTAAGAAAGAGATGCTTTTAGAAGCAAAAGACGAAATCCATAAATCCCGCACGGAGCACGAAAAAGAAATCAAAGAGCGCCGCGCTGAGCTGACCAAGCAGGAGCGCCGGCTGCAGCAGAAGGAAGAAACCTTAGACAAGAAGACCGATGCCTTTGAAAAGAAGGAAGAGGATCTTGCCCGCCGTATGGCAGAGGTTGCTGAGATCAAGCAGGAGGCTGAGGCTGTCCGCCGTCAGCACATTGCCACCTTAGAGCAGCTCTCCGGGCTGACACAGGAGCAGGCAAAGGCATCCCTTCTGGAATCCGTGGAGGAGGAAGTCCGCCACGAAACTGCCTTGAAGATCAAGGAAATCGAGCAGCAGATGAAGGACGAGGCCGATGAAAAGGCCCGGGAAGTCCTGTCCATTGCGATCCAGCGCTGTGCCGCTGATCACGCCGCGGAGGCTACCGTTTCCGTGGTTCCCCTGCCCAACGATGAGATGAAGGGCCGTATCATTGGCCGTGAGGGTCGGAATATCCGTACTTTGGAGACCATCACCGGCGTGGATCTGATTATTGATGATACCCCCGAAGCCATTACTGTCAGCTCCTTTGATCCGGTTCGCCGTGAGATCGCACGGCTTGCTTTGGAGAAGCTGATTGTAGACGGACGTATCCACCCCACCCGTATTGAGGATATGGTGGAGAAAGCCCGTAAGGACGTGGACCGCACCATCCGTGAGGAGGGCGAGCGTGCCTGCTATGAGACCGGTGTTCACAACCTGAACCCCGAGCTGGTGAAGATCCTGGGCCGTCAGAAGTACCGTACCTCTTATGGTCAGAATGTTTTGAACCATTCCATCGAGGTTTCCCATATCGCCGGCCTGATGGCTGCGGAATTGGGTGTGGATGTGGCGCTTGCCAAGCGGGCAGGTCTGCTGCACGACTTGGGCAAATCCATCGACCACGAGGTGGAGGGCAGCCACGTTCAGTTGGGTGCCGATCTTGCCCGTAAGTACAAGGAAAACCCGGTTATTGTCAACGCCATTGAGGCGCACCACGGTGATGTGGAGCCCAAGACCGTTGTAGCTGTGCTGGTTCAGGCTGCCGATGCAGTTTCCGCTGCCCGTCCCGGCGCCCGCCGTGAAAATGTGGAAAACTACATCCGTCGTCTGCAAAAGCTGGAGGAGCTCACTGGCTCCTATCCCGGTGTGGAAAAGGCATTTGCCATCCAGGCAGGCCGCGAGGTTCGCATTATGGTCAAGCCCGAGGAGGTCACCGAGGACAATATGATCCTGCTGGCACGGGATATTGCCAAGAAGATCGAGGCCGAGCTGGAATACCCCGGTCAGATCAAGGTCAATGTCATCCGGGAGACCAAGGCAGTAGAATATGCAAAATGATTCATAGGGCGTGCTGTAAAAACGCAGCACGCCCTAAAACTAACTACCGTTAATGCGTAGGGAACGCTGCCCTCAGCGTTCCCTACTCATACAAAGCCAAATTCCGATTTAGCTGATTTGTTCCGTTTTTCAGCGCGTGGGATCGTGTCTGCTTTTATTCCTTTTTATACAGCCGGATATCATTGTTTTCATCAACGGTCAGGAGAAACGTCCCTTTTTGGGTGGTTTTTTCTTTGCTTAGGACTTTTTGCAGCCATTTTTGATCTTTTCCGGCCTTTTTCAGGTTGTCCTCCAACAGTCTTCCATCGCTGATGATGGTGATGGGCAGCTTTTGCTCCGGGGTGGGGATCCCGGCTTCCTTTGCCGTGGCGGGGCGCTCCTGGGAAAAGGGGAATACGGAAAGGTTACCGCCGGTTTCCAAAATAGCATACTGTACGGTAGCGGGGTCGAGCACGTCCTTTTCCCGGAGCTGGCTGATCAGTTCATCCAGCGTGACCCGGTTTTTGCGCATATTATCCTGTAAAAATCTGCCGTTTTCCATCAAAATGACCGGTTTTCCACATAAAAGCTTACGAAGCTTGACACTGCGCATCGATAAGAAGGACAGGAGCAATTCTGTACCAAGTACAGCGGCAATGGGAATCAGCCCGGAGGTGATGGAGATGTTTTCATCCTGCATGGGGATAGATGCCAAGTCTGCCACCAGCATCGTGACTGCCACCTCAGAGGGCTCTAACTGACCCAACTGGCGTTTTCCCAGAAATCGGATCCCGGCGATCAATACCAGATACAGCAGGACACCGCGGGCAAAAATATTCAGCATATCATCCCTCCATAAGCGCTGAGGCTTCAAGCTCTCTCTGCTTATCCTTTCCTGACAGAGGAAAAATATGCTTGCGGCTGTAAATAATCCGTAAACAAATGAAAAATGCGGTTGAAATCCTGATTTTTTGCAATATAATAAGCATAGAAAACATTGCACAGGGTGGTTATATGAATTTTCTTCGGAATTTAGCCGGCCGGATCGCAAATGGTCTGCGCCGGTTTATGATGGGACGATATGGCAGCGACAAGCTGAATACCGCCTTGCTGATTGCCAGCGTTGTGATCTGCCTGATCTCCGCCATCGTTCCTTTGACGATGGTAAAGCTGGTGGCGATGGTGCTGTGCTACGGCTTAATGTTTTGGGCGATCTCTCGGATGTTCTCCCGCAACACCTACAAGCGGTATCAGGAAAACCGGAAGTATTTACAGCTTGTTGAGCGGATCAAGGACAGGCAGCACCGGTATTATGACTGTCCCCGCTGCCGGCAGCAGGTGAGAGTGCCCAGGGGAAAGGGAAAAATATCCATTACCTGCCCCAAGTGTAAAGAAAAGTTTATTAAGAAGACATAAAAAGATGCCCTCCGGCGTCCACGAATAGGGATGTTATCTGTTGCAGGGCGGGGGCTTGCTCCCACCGTTAACCTAATGAACGACCGCAGCACCAATCAACGGTGCTGCGGTTAACTATTCAACATATTGGAATGGGTTAGTCCGTCTTGGTCTGTTCACGTTTTTTGATTATGTGACCAACAACAAAGTAAGCTATTGTTGTAAGTAAAATAAGTCCTGCTGAACGGGCAAGTGTAAGTGTAATACCGTAATACAAAGGCTCATCATATAACCCAGGGTTATTTGTAAAGTGCGTAAATTTTTCATACACATCAGCTAAACAAGCACCTAATTGAAAAAAAATAAAGACCTTAAGAAACTTATGTAGTTCTTTCATATTATCACGCTCTTTTGCCAAATTCAAGTTTGTCTAACTGAATTATACCTCCAATGATTAGGAAAGTCAATTCACAGCATAGGGGTTCCGGGGTTGCCCGGTGCGTTTGTGGCATAAATGCGAAACTTGCAATAAAAGCGGCAGGAGCAAGCCCCTGCCCTATGATAACATCCTTATTGGGCGCTGTCCTTAGGCGTCCTTTTTCCTTGAATGACATACGGTTCGGCAGCGTTTGAAAAATTTTTTTAAAAAACTATTGACAAGAGAATATCCGTGTGATACTATCTAAATGTAAATAAGAACTATTCTTATTTAGGAGGTATCAGAAATGACGCAAGCGACAAAACATTTCCGCAAGCGCGACGCCATTCTCTCTTACCTGCGTTCTACGGATGTACACCCCTCGGCGGATATGGTCTATGCCCACTTGAAGCCGGAGATCCCCGATCTTTCTCTGGGGACGGTGTACCGCAATCTTTCCATGTTCCGTCAGCAGGGGACGATCGCCAGTGTAGGAACGGTAAACGGTGTGGAGCGGTTTGACGGAAACACAATGCCCCATGTTCATTTTATCTGTACCGATTGCAGCGCGGTGATCGATATGCCCCAGCTTCAGGTACCGGAGAATATGACCCGTTCAGCAGAATGTCAGCTCGGCGGGCGTGTGGCAGGCTGCAGCCTGACCTTTACCGGTCAATGCAGAGAATGTATTCGTAATATAAAAGGTGGTGAAACAGCATGAAGAAGTTTGTATGTACTGTTTGTGGCTATGTTTACGAAGGTGACGAGCTGCCTGAGGACTACGAGTGCCCTCTGTGCGGTGTAGGCCCCGACCAGTTTGAAGAAGAGAAATAATACGCTTACGCATTAAATAATATATTTTTTGGAGGATTACATTATGAAAAAGTTTGTATGTTCTGTTTGCGGTTATGTCCACACGGCTGAGGAGCTGGCTGCGGATTTCAAGTGCCCGGTATGTAAGGTTCCCGCTTCCAAGTTTGTGGAGCAGGCCGGTGATATGAAGCTGGCTGCTGAGCATGAGTTCGGCATCTATGCCAAGACAGTGAAGAACAACCCCGATATTTCCGAGGAAGACAAGAAGTATATCTTCGAGCAGCTTATGGCAAACTTCAACGGCGAGTGCAGCGAGGTCGGTATGTACCTGTGTATGGCCCGTATTGCCCACCGTGAGGGTTACCCCGAGATCGGCCTGTACTGGGAGAAGGCTGCTTATGAAGAAGCTGAGCACGCTGCAAAGTTTGCAGAACTGCTTGGCAGTGACTTAGAGCCCAATATGAAGGCCTCCACTAAGGAGAATCTGGCTTGGCGCGTAGACTGCGAGTTTGGTGCGACCCAGGGCAAGACTGACCTGGCCATCTGCGCTAAGAAGAATGGCCTGGATGCCATCCACGACACCGTTCACGAAATGGCCCGGGATGAGGCCCGACATGGCAAGGCTCTGAAGGGCTTGCTGGAGCGCTACTTTCGCTGAGCAGGAGAAACCTGCTGAGGATCCTACGGCGCTGTTTAAGCTGTCCTATGGACTGTTTGTTCTCAGCGCCCGGGAATCTGACAAAGACAACGGCTGTATCGCCAATACCTGCTTTCAGGTAGGAAACGACCCCACAAAGCTGGCGATCTCTGTCCAGATGGGCAATCTGACACGGGAAATGATCGAAAACACAGGCATTTTTAATGTCAGTGTGCTGACGGAAAATGTTCCCTTTGAGACCATCCGGCATTTTGGTATGCAGACCGGCCGACAGATCGACAAATTCGCAGAATTCTCCGCTGTGAAAAGAAGCCATAACGGCCTTTTGTATGTAACGGAGAATACAAACGCAATGTTTTCCTGCAAGGTTCTGAGCAAGCAGGATCTGGGAAGCCATATGATGTTTGTAGGTGAAGTGACCGAGTCCAAGGTATTGAGCGGCGGCCCTTCCTGCACCTATGCTTATTACCATCAGGAAATTAAACCAAAATTTTAAAAATAAGGGCGTGTTGCAAAAATGACTGCAACACGCCCTAAAACTATGATATGTCAACATTCTGTGGATGTAGTATCTTGTAACATAAAAAATTTATAAACAAAACAGCTAAGTTGGAATTTATCTTACTGATGTCCTCCCCAACAGCTCCCCTGTGAGGAGAACCATTGACGGGTGCAAGACTTAAAGCAGTCCACTAAACATTCATTTAGAAGTATACTTTTGGCTGTTACAAAGTAGGAGCGGATATTATCCGCCCGCTTAGTTATAATTTTTCAAGAAATACTCTTGGATAGAATTTGCGTCCAGTGCTTCACCGTCTTGCATTGCTTTGATTTCATTCTCACGGAAAAATGTACTGCTTGTTGCGTTGCCCAGTGCGGTCAGCGTATTAGATGCTTGTATATCTTTAATCGCATTTAACAGAGTTGAATCACTTAAATCGCTGAAGAAAATGCTGTTGCCGTAATAAACTGTTTCCACGATGCCTGCTTGATTCTTTACCTCAAGTTCATATGTGAAGGAATAACAACCGACACTAAGACTGGATACCCATACATTTTTTACTTTTGTGGATATAGGGGTATCGAAACACTTTGCACCTTCGATCAGTATTTTTGCGGCAAAAATCTCCTCTTCGGTCATAATATGCTCTGCTTCAGGGGGAATATCTGAGCTTGTAGAATTACCACTTTCAGAGGGTGTGTCATTGTTGCCACCACCGCAAGCACACAGGAACAGGCACATTACAAGTGCCAAGATCAGGGATATTGTCTTTTTCATACTGTTTTCTCCTTTAGCGTCTATTTTTTTATTTCGAGTGCAGGGTTTGTCTGATTATAGCATCTACAGGTTAATAAAGTCAACCCCTAAGTGCTTATTATTTGATCTTAAAGTTCATATAATTATTCCATAGTTTAACTATCAGGGGTGAGAATATGAGCAAAGTGGATTTAATCGGCATAGGAAAACGTATACAGAACCGCAGAAAACAGCTTATGTTAACTCAGGAACAACTTGCGGAAATGATGAATGTGTCGATCCAAATGGTATCGAACCTTGAAAGAGGAAATAAGGCTATACGCATTGATAATCTAATCAATTTGAGCCAACTCCTTGATATAAGTACAGACTATATTCTTACAGGTAAAGCAACAACAGATGATATAGAGGTATTGACTTCTCGCATATCGCAGCTCTCTATCAAAGAAAGAAAAATGATTGAAATGTTGGTTGACTACTGTTTGACAGAAAATCCGCCGCAGGAGAAGTGACAATGGCTGACCAAGAGAAATAGAAAGACGGTTGTGGAAGGACTGTGGTTGAAGCCTGTCTTAAACCATCTTGTGGCAGGGGACGGTAACCAATCCACAGCATCCTCTACACTAAAGCATATACTGTTATCAGTATGTAAGCGAGGTGTGACTATGGCGACAAATAAAATTCAGACAGGGATCCGTTTTGAGCCGGAACTTCTTTATAAGATCTCGGTAGTTGCCAAGGAAAACAAGAGATCTCTGAATGCACAGTTGGAATATTTGGCGCAGAATTGTGTTAAAGAATTTGAAAATTCCAACGGAAGCATTCCGCTTGATGAGAGTAAAATGTATAGAAAATAAACAGGAACAGGGGGCGGTGCTGCTGCCCCCTGTCTTTTTTGCCTACGCCCCGTGTACTAAATTATTGTTTAGCTGACTCTCTCGTTCGCACGTAGGGAGCGCTGCCCTCAGCGCTCCGTAACAAAATCAGACCTCGTTGGGCTGATTTTGTTCTAAATAAATGAAAAATAGAAATATTTTCGCCCATCGAGGTCGAAAATATTTGCGTAACGCTGTGGGCAGCGTTCCCTACTCCTTTTACAGTAAATTCCAATTTAGCTTACAGGCATTGACAACGATGTCTATATATGGTAGACTTAAAATAAGATGAAAAAGGAGGGAAACTGTAATGAAAATATGGAAACAAGTGTTTTTGCTGCTGATGCTGCTGGCGGTATTGCTGATCGCCTGTGGCTGCACGGAGAAAACACCCAATACCACCGATCCTGCTGCGGCAGTGACCACCGAGCCGGAGCCGACGGAGGATCCCCGGCAGGTGGAGCTGCGGGAAAAGTATAACGCCGCTGTGGAGGCGGTGACGGGGGATGACCTGTCGCTGGATGTGGAATATGAGCGTACGGTGACAGTCGCCGGTCAATCCTACGAGGAGAGCAGCGAAACAGAACTAAAGTACTGGAATGTGGGCACAGAGGATTTCATAGCCAAGGTCAAGCAGGAAATGAGCTTTGACGACTATGAGCTGGATATCAAGGAAGTGTACAGTGAGGGTACGGTATATCAGGAGCTGGGGAACAGCAAGTATTCCGCGGAGCTGACCCAGGAGGATTTTACTGCCCGCTATGTACCCCTGAAAATGCTCGATCCCATACTGTATACGCTCAGTGCCGATGAATCGGAGGAGGAGATATCCTTTGATGGCGCGACTGCCGGTGAAGCCTGGCTTCTGCCGGAGGACGCAGTGCTGAACAGTGCCTCCGGCAAGGCGGAGCTGGACAGTGAGGGCAAGCTGACCTGCACCATCTACACCGTGGACTACCAGTACGGCAACGCCAATATCCAGATCAAATATGAGGCCACGGTGAAAAAGCCGAATACGCAGCCTACGATCAAGGAGGATCCGGAGGATTATACAGAGCTTGAGCATATCGAGGCGGCATATATTTTGGAGCACGCCTATGGCTACCTGAGCCAGGCCGAGCATGTCAGCTCAGGCTATCATTCCCTGATGCTGTCGGCAGCCGGCGGTGTCAGCCTGCTGCAAAATTCCACTGTGGATGCGTATTCGGTGGAGGATACTTACGCAATGCGCTGGGAGGATTCCTATAATCTGACGGATTACTCCACCAATGAAACGATAGAGGAAAAAACGGAAGAAAAATTTATTGACGACGTTTTTACCATCAGCTATGACGGTGGCGAGCCGGAAACCGTGGATTATATGAAGCGTTCGCTGGTAAAGGATTCGGTTCTCCGATATCTGCTGCAAAACTTCTGGGAAGGCAAGCATTTTTATGAGGAGATCGAGCTGACCAACCTTGGCAGTCTTTTGCTGGTAGAGTGTACCGGCACAGAGGCAATGGCAAAGACGCTTGTCGGTGAGATCTGCTATACGCTTTTTGGATCGGAGACTGTGCTGGATACGCTGGCATCGTCCTACGAGACCGATGAGCTGAGCTATTATGTGGCGGTGGACAGCTATTCCCTGCTGCCCACGGCGGTGGGATTGAAATTCGAGGGCAACCATATCATCGAGGGACAGGAGTGCCTCCTGTCCTGGCAGGTGGATCAGTCCTTCGATATGGCAAGCCTGACCACCTATGACGGGATCTTTGAGGAGCCTGCTCCCGAGGAGGAGCCGGAGAATCTCGCAACACCGCTGTTTTACCATGTGACCGGCGCTGACGGACAGGAGATGTGGCTGCTGGGCACCATCCATATCGGTGATGAACGCACCGGTTTCCTGCCCCAGGAGATCTATGATGCCTTCTACGGCGCGGATGCCTTTGCCATTGAGTGCAATACGGAGGCGTTCTCCGAGCAGCTTGAGGAGGACGAGGAGCTGCAGGATCAGATCTCGGAATACTATTTTTACAGTGACGGCACCACGGCGGAGGATCATATCGTGACAGAGGATCTGTACGAATCCGCGGTACAGATGCTGAAAGCAACCGGCAATTATTATTTTAATACGGAATATGAAATGATCCATCTGTGGAGTAATTATATTGATAATTACTATCTGCAGCAGGGCCACCAACTCACCAGCGAAAAGGGTGTGGAAAACAGGCTGATGGTGCTGGCAGAGGAGGCTGAGATCCCCATTTGGGAGGTTGAAAGCGTCCAGCTTCAGATCGATATGATGGCAAATTATACCGATAATCTGCAGGAGTTTATGCTGTTTTCCGCATTGGCTTCCGGCGGCAGAGCCAACTGGGAAGGCTCTATGGAGCTGTACGAGCTGTGGTGTGCCGGTGACGAGGCAGCCTTGACTGAGGAGATCGCCGGTGAGGAAACCTGGCAGATCCTGGAGGAGGATATCGACCTGGAGGAGCTGGAAGGGGAAGCTCTGGAAAAAGCCCAGAAGATCCTGGCAGATCTGGATAATATCAATACCCAGCTTGCCGCATTGCAGGAGGAATATGACAAGGCTATGTCCTACGACCGTAATGAGGGAATGCTGGAAGTTGCCAAGCAGTATCTGGAAAGCGGCGATACAGTATTTTATGCCGTGGGTCTTGCCCACCTGCTGGCAGAAAATGGCCTGGTTAAGACATTGCGGGATGCGGGCTATACGGTAGAGCTGGTAAGCTACCAATAAAAAATGTAAAGGGAGAGGCATAGCCTCTCCCTTACTATTTGCAAAGCCAAATTGGAATTTATCTTAGCAAACGAGAGTGGGAATAAAGGCTTCTCCTTGAGGAGAAGCTGTCAAAAATCTATGATTTTTGACTGATGTGG
>JAFTTQ010000058.1 GCA_017466665.1 Oscillospiraceae bacterium | reverse complement strand
TGATATGCTCCCCATAGAGTAGACACTTGAAATAACAAAAATTTCGAGACTACACTATGGGGAGTGTTTTTATGGGCAAAAAGGAGTTCACAACAGAAGAGAAAATGAAAGCGGTGGAATTACATATCCGAGATGGAATGGGATATGGAGGGATTGCGGATAGGTACGGTGTACCAAAGACAACTCTGCGACATTGGATAAGAAAATATAAAACATTTGGTGTCGAAGGATTAATAAACAGAAACGGGAAACAATCCTACTCGGCAGAATTAAAGCGATCTGCAGTGGAGGAGTATCAATCTGGCAAGGGTTCATTACACGACATTTGCGCAAAATACAAAATTCGTTCAGATAAACAGTTGCAAAATTGGATCAGGCTGTATAATAGTCATAGAGAATTACGACCCAGCAGAGGTCGAGGGAGTGATATCTATATGACTAAAGGAAGAAACACTACATACGAAGAACGAGTAGAGATAGTCAGCTATTGCATTGAGCACGGCAACGACTATACCGCTGCCATTGAAAAATATGGTGTTAGCTACCATCAGATCTATTCCTGGGTAAGAAAGTACAATGAGAGAGGTGCAGAGGGACTGGCAGACAAGCGTGGTAAGCGCAAACCGGAATCCCAAATGACGGAACTGGAAAAACTGCGAGCTAAAAACCGGATGTTAGAAGCCCGGAACAAAAGATTAGAAACGGAGAACGCTGTACTAAAAAAACTCGAGGAAATCGAAGGGAGGTGGCGCTGAGTAGGGTTAGGCAGGAACATCTTTATCTTTGCGTTCAGGAAATGCACAAAGATGGATATACCGTGACCGAAATCTGTGACATTTTGGATTTGAACCGATCCAGCTATTACAAGTGGACACATCGCACTAAGAGTAACTGTGAAGCAGAAAATGAAGCTTTACTGCATGAAATTGGGTTAATCTATGCTGAGCACAACGGAACCTACGGTTACCGCAGAATTGCAGACGAATATAATGCTACTCACGAAAAGCAGTACAACTTGAAGCGGTTCTATCGTTTGGTACATATTGTTGGTTTGTTCGCTGTCATCCGCAGAAAGCGTCCTGCTTACCAAAGATCCAAACCGGAAATTACTGCTGAGAATATTCTGAATAGAGATTTTACAGCAACTACGGTAAACGAGAAATGGTGCACCGATGTAACGGAGATGAAATATGGCTCCCATGGTGAGAGAGCCTATCTCAGCGCAATTCTTGATCTGAAAGGCAGAGATATCGTTTCTTTTACCATTGGTAAGCGTAACAACAACCAGCTTGTTTTCGAAACATTCGATTTAGCAGTCAAGAAATACCCTGATGCACATCCGCTATTTCACAGTGACCGAGGATTTCAATATACCTGCAAACAGTTCAAGGCTAAGTTAGAAAAACAGAAGATGGAGCAAAGCATGTCCCGGGTTGGCCGATGTATTGATAATGGTCCGATGGAAGGCTTCTGGGGCATTCTAAAATGTGAGATGTACTATCTCAACCATTTTGAAACTTATGAGGATCTGGTGACTGCTGTTGAACAATTCATCCATTACTATAACCACCAGCGTCGCCAGCATAAACTGAATTGTCTGCCACCGGCAACTTACCGCAGTTTGCTGGAAGCTGCCTAAAAGAAAACCAGGACCTCATTCCTGAGATCCTGGAGAAAACTATTTTTGTTTTTTTTCATCTGTCTACTTGACAGGGAGCGGTTCACCTTATAGGTGTCAGCCGTTTCCTGCCCCTCTCCACAGTCGTATGTACGATGACGAGTAAAAAGGCAGGAAGCGATTCATCAAGCTTATTTCTTGGTTAGTCATCTTCCAATAGCTTTACAGGAGGGATGCCAAGGACTTCTGCCATTTTAAACAGTGTTTCCAGTGATACACCTCTAACAGTTCCGGTGCCTTCGATCTGAGAAAGGAAATTGACACTCTTACCAATTTTCTCTGCAAAGACTTCCTGCGTAAAGCCGGCCTTCTTTCGGTAATAGGCGATCTTTAATCCCATAGTGATATACCTTTCTGAATACTCAGTACGCATATTAGCCCACCTCCTGCTAATATGCTACCAATTATTTGTGCAAATTATAACTGACAATAACTAAAAGAATATTTACACAGAGTAAATATAACTATATAATAAAGCAATAAAATTAAAGGTGTGATGATTGCTGATAGATATATACACAGTCAGCCTCTTTGGGCATAGACGCATCTATGATCTAATCCGGGTAGAACGACAGTTGGAGAAAGTGGTACGTAACCTGCTCCGGGAGAAGCAATATGTGGAGTTCCTTGTTGGCAGGGATGGTGACTTTGATCTGCTGGTTGCATCTGTCATTCGACAATGCAAACGGGAATGCCGCAGCGGGACGATGATTTTGAAGTATTCTGCTGTATAAATTTTGTGAATGTAAGACAAAAAACTATCTCATTATATCAAATATATTCCTGATAACCGCATATAGACGGTAACAAGCACAAAAAGTGCAATGAAATGACCGAAAATTCAATGGCAATCTGCAATTTTTGCTTGTAAAAATTTGAAGAATTGTCCAATAAATATGAAGAATTGTCTATTGTTCACTTTTTGTGGTTTTTGTATAATTCTAATAGGAGAATTGGCGGAATATTGCCTCCATTTGGCAAAAATTATTAATATTTCAAAAACATGAAAAAGGAGGAGACAACAGCTGCTCTTTTAGAGGACTCCTCGGCTTGTTGTCAAATACGAAAATGCTGAATTTTGCGATTATTGGCTGCGGTGTAATTGCACCTTATCACTCCCGTGCGTTGGAAAAGGTAGAGAGTGCACAGCTCGTGGCGGTATGTGATGTTGATATTGAAAAGGCAAAGAAATTTGCCGACCAGTTCAAGGTGGATCCTTCCCGAGTGTATACGGACTATCATGAGTTGCTGGCTCAGAAGGATATTGATGCGGTTTGCGTCTGTGTTCCCAGCGGTCTGCACGGTCAGATCTCTATAGATGCACTGAAGGCTGATAAGCATGTAATTTGCGAAAAGCCTATGGAGATCACCAAGGAAAAGCTGGATGAGGTTTGTGAGGCGTACAAGGATTCCGGCAAGAAGTTTGCCTGTGTGTTTCAGCGCAGAACCCAGCCCATCCCTGCCAAGGTCAAGGCTGCACTGGATAGCGGCGTGTTCGGCAAACCCCTGATGGCTTCTGCTTACTTAAAATACAACAGAACTGCCGAGTATTATAAGAGTGCTGGTTGGAGAGCTACCTGGGAAATGGACGGCGGCGGATCTTTAATGAATCAGGGTGTTCATGGTGTTGACCTGATTAGCTGGTTTATGGGCGGTATCGATAAGATCTATGCAATCTATCATTCCTATACCACTGGCGAGAGAATTTATTTCAAATAACGAGGGTTGAATAATGAAGCTTTTGTTTATTGGAGATTCCATTACGGATATGCGCCGCTACCGAGAGGAACCCACACCCTATTGCTTTGGCAACGGTTTTGTATTTTTGATAGAGGCTGCGCTGACAAAGAAATACCCCAAGCAATTTGAAATCATCAACCGAGGAATTAGTGGAAATCGCATTGTGGACATTTATCAGAGAATTAAGGCGGATTGCTGGAATCAAATGCCAGACGTGGTGACGATTATGGTAGGTGTCAACGATGTGTATCACGAACTGAAATATGGAAACGGCGTTGATCAGGAACGGTTTAAGCGTTTTTATGATATGATGATCGAGGATACAAAAAAAGTGTTGCCCAATGCAACAATCATTATCATGGGTTCATTCATATTGGAAGGCAAGGAAACAGCGGAGCGGCTTGATGAGTTCTGTGAAATCAAAGAGTATGCTGAGATCGCACGCACGGTTGCGCAAAAGCATAATTGTCTTTTCGTTTCGTTGCAGGAGCATTTTGATGCTCTGGCAGCAGAATACGGTGCGGACTATTTTTTGTTTGATGGCATCCACCCCACTGTGGCTGGTGCCAATGTGATTGCGGGGCATTGGTTGGATTGTTTTGAGAATAATGTCCTATTGCATAGCTGAGTAAGGGAGGCTTGTATGATACGGCTGAGGAATTTTTCCGTATACTACAAAATTAAAAAAGATTTTGGTGTTGCTGTAGATGATATGACACTGGATGTGCCGAGAGGACAGTTTCTGGTGATTATGGGTCAATCCGGCTGCGGAAAAACAACACTCCTCAAGGCCATTCTGGGACTGTGTGATTATGTTGACGGCGAACTCTTGATAGATGGAAAAAACTGGATGGAATTTGATAAACGGGAGAATTCCATCAGTTATGTTTCTCAGGAATTTGTTCTTTATCCCCATTTGACTGTTTATGATAACATTGCGTTTCCGTTGCGTGCGTCCAGATGTAAGCAGGAGCAGATCGATCCAGCTGTGAAAAAGATTGCAGAGCAGGTGGGGTTGGATAAGCTTTTGACTCGACTTCCTAAGCAGCTTTCTATCGGTCAACAGCAAAGGCTTGCCATTGCAAGAGCATTGGTAAAGGAGCCGAAGATAGTGCTGTATGATGAGCCCTTTTCTAATTTGGATCCTTTATATCGGCAGGAAATGCGGGAGCTGATTCACAATATTTCCAAAGAGAATGGACAAACTGTACTGTATGTGACCCACGATCCGGAGGATGCCAAGGAATTGGCAGACCGTGTGATTTGTATGGAGGAAGGAAAGCTGATTTCCCAAAGCATCCCTGAGATTCTGCCTGCAGACAGACCCCAAAAACCCAAACGCAAATTCCTTTTTTATCAGCAAAAAGCATCCGGTCAGGACTATACCCCGGACATGCTTCCCAACAGCCGCAAAGCCGTATTTTTTGATGTGGTAAAGCTAAGATACTGGCAACTTTTTAAACTGGGACTTCTTTTGCTCGCGTTTGCGCTACCAATCCATCTGCTCGCGCTTTTGGAGGATGTTTTTGTTGCACAGATACACGCGCTGACACCGCCTTTGAGTGCCCTTGAACTGAGTGCTCGTACAGTATTGTTCCATAATCTTCGAGCGGTGCTGAATGTGCCACTGCTGGCACTGTTTTCTGTTGGTTTTTCTGGCATCAGCCATATTATCCGGCAGTATGCCTGGGGTGAAAATGTGGTGTTTAGCTATGATTTCCGAAAAGGAATACGGCAGAATTTTTTACAGATGCTAATACTTGCGGTTTGTGCTGGTACTGTCAATCTTCTTTGTATCATTTGCAGCGGTCTATCTTATACAACGGAAAGCGCGCTGTCATCTTATTTGGTTTTTTTGCCCGGGGCATTTGCGCTATTTGTGCTGTTGCCTGTCGGGGCATATATGACAGTGTGCATCCCAGTTTATAGCAATAGCTTTCGGCAGAACTTTAAACTTTGTGTGGCGATGTATCTAAAACACTGGAAAAAGACTTTTCCAGCAATACTGGTTTGGGGCATGCCTTTTGCTGTGTATATGATTCCGAGTTTTTACTGTCATCTTTTTGGCAGATTGCTTGTGACGCTTTTGATTCCTGTGATCTTATTAGGTTGGATGCTGTTTGCCTACCAACGACTGGATGAGAGTATCAATATACGTTTCTTCCCAGAACTGGTAGGAAAGGGAACAGTAATGCAATGATTGGTGGTATGATTATGCTAAAATATCAAAATATTGCCAGAACCTTCTTGGACGGCTATCATATCAAGCTTTATGAAGTGCGGAGCGATCAAGAAGCATGGCCGCCCAGTGCCCATGCTCACGAATACTTTCAGCTTTGGTATGTTTGCAATGGAAAATGTATCCACGAGGTTGCCGGTCAGATCTGTGAGGTCTTCGCTGGAGAAATGGTGTTTGTTCCACCTGATGTAGAGCACAGTATTAGTACCGAAAACAGTGACTGCATTATCTACGGCTGTGATTTTGCACCGGATATTATTTTGCAGGATAAGTTGATCAGCGGAAATGATGAGGATTTTTACACAAAACTTCTGCAGGTTCGCTGTAAATATGTGCTGCCGAAATCAATGCAGACAAGATTGGAGAATTCATTGCAAAAAATGTTGAACATTTATATGAAACGGCAGTCTTATAGTATTTTTGAATTAAAGGGTTATTTGCTGCGAATGCTTGCCAACGTGCTCCAATATACAGAAGGAACAGGGGATTCGGTAGCTGATATGGATAGCTATTCTAACAATATTAATGAAGCTATTGCCTATGCCAATGAGCATATTGCGGAGCGAATCTATATTAAGGATGTAGCTGCTTGCGCAAAGATGAGTGTGGGCTCATTCCATTACTATTTCAAAAAGCATACAGGAAAGACCTATGTGGATTATGTGAATATGCTACGCCTGGAGGTTGCCAAGACCCTCTTAGTGGAATCTGGATTAAGCGTAGCAGCGATTGGACAAAAGGTTGGCTTTGCGGATCCGGCGTATTTTAACCGACAGTTTAAAAAATGTGTTGGCTGTACACCTGGAGAATACCGCAATAATAATACTGATGCCTGATCAGTGGTTATCTTATGGCAATAGAGCGGTATGTTGAGCTCTGGCGTAGCTAAGCAGGCTTAAAGAGGCAGGGTCGACAACTTTAAAAGGCCTTTTGAAAAGAGAGCATATGCAGGAGAGCGTTAAGGATGTAGAATTGTTTACCCTGCCCCACATTAAGAGGAGCAAATTATGAAGAACTACCCCTTTTGGTTTGCCCCACCATGGGGGTATCGGAAACTTAATAACCCAACACCCGAGAGGTAAATGGCGCAGAAAGCTGCTCAACTTTCTGCGCCACTAACATAGCACCATATTAACTATAATATAGAAATTAAAAATCCCAGACGGCTCCATCAGGAACCGTCTGGGATTTTTACGATGATCGCAAATACATTCCTCACGATATGCAGGGTTCGTATTTGCGTTCTTTGGTGACTCGCTGGAGATTCGAACTCCAGACCCATTGCTTAAAAGGCAATTGCTCTGCCAACTGAGCTAGCGAGTCATACAGACACCTCCGAAAATACGAAGGTGACTGACTATGGCTGGGATGGCAGGATTTGAACCTACGAATGCCAGAGTCAAAGTCTGGTGCCTTACCGCTTGGCGACATCCCAATGAAATGCTGCCCGGAATCGGACACACGGCGTATTATAACACGCATATTTGCGTTTTGCAATACCTTTTTATATCTATTTTTTCATAAATTTTTCCTTTCCCCCTTGTAAAATGCAAACAATTGGCGTATACTTTATATAATTGCCATTTAGAAAAGAGGAAATGCAATATGCAGCTTATTACTGTCCGTGAATTATTTAAAAACACAAGTGCTTTTGCCGGCAAAGAAGTGGAGGTCGGCGGCTGGGTGCGCTCCATTCGTGCCAGCAAGCAGTTTGGCTTTATTGTCCTGAACGACGGTACTTATTTTACCCCGGTTCAGGTGGTTTATCACGATACCATGGAAAATTTCCAGGAGATATCCAAGACCAATGTAGGTGCTGCCCTGATCGTGAAGGGAACCCTGGTGGAGACCCCTGATGCCAAGCAGCCCTTTGAGATCCAGGCGACAGAGGTTACCGTGGAGGGTGCATCTACTCCCGATTACCCCCTGCAGAAAAAGCGCCATACCTTAGAGTTTTTGCGCACTATGACCCATCTGCGTCCCCGCACCAACACCTTCCAGGCGGTGTTCCGTGTTCGCAGCCTGGTCGCCTTTGCCATCCATCAGTTCTTCCGGGAAAGAGAGTTTGTGTATGTCCACACACCCCTGATCACCGGCTCTGACTGTGAGGGTGCAGGCGAGATGTTCCAGGTCACCACTATGGATCTTGCCAATGTGCCTATGACCGAGGATGGCAAGGTGGACTTCTCTCAGGACTTCTACGGCAAGCCCACCAACCTGACCGTTTCCGGCCAGCTCAACGGTGAGACCTTTGCCATGGCCTTCAAGAATATCTACACCTTTGGCCCCACCTTCCGGGCAGAAAACTCCAATACCACCCGCCATGCCGCGGAATTTTGGATGATCGAGCCGGAGATCGCCTTTGCCGATCTTTCTGACGATATGCGTCTGGCGGAGGATATGATCAAGTATATCATTGCCTATGTACTGGAAAATGCCCCCGAGGAGATGGCATTCTTCAACCAGTTTATGGATAACGGCCTGTTGGAACGGCTGAACAATGTGCTGCATTCTGATTTCGGTCACATTACCTACACTGAGGCTATTGAGGTGCTGGAAAAGCACAACGACAGCTTTGAATATCCTGTTCATTGGGGCTCCGACCTGCAGACGGAGCACGAGCGGTATCTGACTGAGGTTATCTTTAAAAAGCCTGTCTTCGTTACCGACTATCCCAAGGAAATCAAGGCCTTCTATATGAAGCTGAATCCCGATGGAAAGACCGTTGCGGCTATGGACTGCTTGGTGCCCGGTATCGGCGAGATCATCGGCGGCTCTCAGCGTGAGGATAACTACGAGATCCTGAAAAACCGCATTGAGGAGCTGGGGATGAAGCCGGAGGACTATGGCTTCTATATGGATCTGCGGAAGTATGGCTCTGCCCGCCACGCCGGCTTTGGCCTGGGCTTTGAGCGCTGCGTGATGTACCTGACCGGTATGGCAAACATCCGGGATGTGCTGCCCTTCCCCAGAACCGTGGGCAATTGCGAACTGTAAAAAATCCGTGCGTGTACGATTCGTACACGCACTTTTTGTATAGTCAGATAAACCTAAATTTACCGTACTAAGCAAAAGGTATCATACTATCGTGTCATTGCGAGGCGCAAAGCGCCGTGGCAATCTCATAGTAGACAGTTGCTTCTATTACAGGCTATCCTAAATAAGAAAATGTGTGCCAAGAGATTCCCACGCCGGCATAGCCGGCTCGGAATGACACATGATTCGGTGCCTTTTGAAATGATGATAGTAAGCTAAGCAATCATTTTACGCGGATAATAAAATACCCTCTGCGTTTGGATGGGAAGATCCGTTTATGCAGAGGGTGTTATTTATTCGGATGTATATAACCTTTGGGAATGCCAATAAGATAGTCGGCAGAGATTTTGAAGAAATTACATAAGGCAGCAATGTCGTCGATGCTTGGCTCACATTTGCCACATTCCAGATAGGAAACCTTACGTTGGGTCATCCCCACGGCCTTGCCAAGCTGGGTTTGATTCAGGTCGGCATCCTCGCGAAGATTTTTGATTTTTTCACCAAAAGACAGCTTCAATTCCATCACCAATTTTATTATACCTTAGACAGAAACAGTCTATTGACAATTAGATAAAAAATGTCTAAAATACAATACAAGGATTCTAATATATAGAACCTGAGTGCATTTTTGGAGGTTAATGAAAGTGAAAAGAAAATTACTATCGATATTGCTATGTATGGCGGTGGTTACAGTGGTATTTTTCTGCTGCCTACCCATGCCAGTGCCGAAACAGAGGGTTATTATACCTATGATGTAACTGACAGCGAAGCAACTATTACAAATGCAGATTCTGAAATCTGTGGAGATATAACAATTCCGTCTGTCTTAGGTGGTTATTCAGTTACCAGTATTGGGGATTATGCTTTTTCTGGCCACAGTAGTATTACTTGTATTACTATCCCGGATAGCGTCAATGATATTGGCTATGGAGCGTTTAGCTGGTGTCTTGGCCCGACTAAAATTACATTTCAGGGAGATGCGCCCAAATTTGGCGAGGATGCAGACCAAAACGGCGTTGTCAACATAGCTGTCTCTGCGAGAATCTTTATTATAATTAAAATTTGGAGGTATATGAAATGAAAAGAATTGTCTCATTGATAGTAACTGTACTGATGGTTTTGTCCCTGTTACCATCTTCTATCTTCACGGTCAATGCGGCGACAACATTGACAGAACAACAATTTGCAGCAAAAATTGCAGCATTACAAAAGGAATATCCAGAAGATAAGTATTGGAGCAATAAAAATGGTACTGTTAATTCGGGTACATATAAGGGTACATCATTAGCTGGTAATACCAAATGTGGCACATCTGCTGCATGGACAACTGGTTGTGGTACACTTATGGTGAACGGAACAGAATTAGCGTGGCAATGTCATGGCTATGCATTACTAATGGGCTACAAAATTTTTGGAAGTAATGCAAACAACTGGACAAAATATACCAGCAAGTCCAGGCAAATTTACGCAGGAGATGTGATTAGAATTGACATCAATGGCAATGGTATCAATGAGGACACCAATGATCATACCATTTTTGTTTATAGAGTAACTTCTACGCATATTTATTATACAGATTGCAACTCAACTGGGCCATGTCAGATAAGGTGGGATGGCAGTATGACGCTGTCTGCACTACGTAGCAAAATGTTGTATATTAGGCATTTAAACGGTAATGAATTGACAGGCAATGGAACGGTTGCGCCTACCTTAACAATCCAATATAGTGCCAACGGCGGTACGATTCCGGCGATTCATTCCTATAAGGTGACGACGTCTGATTCTGTGCTTCGGCTGCGTAAAGAACCCAGTTTAAGTGCCACTACCTTGACCCAGATTCCTAACGGCGAAACTTTTAATGCTACCGCAACGGCAACGGCGGACGGCTATACCTGGGCAAAGACCACATATGGCGGATATACCGGCTGGTGTGCGGTTTCCGGAGGACTTGCTACTCGGTTGGGGTATTATCTGCAATCCGATAATATTTATCAATATTCCGATTCCAAATTGCGCACACAAAAATGGAAATACGGCGAAGGCGGAACAAATGGACTGATCAACGATACTACATTTGCAATTCAAAAGGAAGGCTGTACATTTGTAGGATGGTCTTTGTCGAAGGATGGCAGTACAACCGTGTTTGATCAAGACAATACATCATTGAAGGCAGAAGATATTTGCCCGGATGTGAAAAATGGCTCTCAGACGGTAACACTTTATGCCATTTGGAAAAGCAATGCTCCGGCAACACTGACATTCCAGTATCAGGCAAACGGCGGTACAGGCTCTATGGCTGCGTCCACAGCTTTTCAGGGGAGCACGCTGGTTTTAAAGAGCAACAGCTTTACAAAAACCGGTTATGATTTTATGGGCTGGAATATTCAGCGGCAGGATGGTGCCTGGTATGCGGATAACGGTGTATGGTGTGCGGAAGATGTACTGTCTTCCAAAGGTTATGGCAAGGCATTGCTGCAAAACGGTGCATCTATTGCGTTGTCTTCCACTTTTGTAACACTTAGTGGCGACCATAACTACACGTTATGTGCTGTGTGGAGAGATAATCGCATTCAGAATATTTATGTTGAATCTATGGCAAATAAAACACAGTACTATGTATCGGACAGTGTGAATAGCGGAGATCTTGTGCTTACCGTTAAGTATAAAGATGGTAGCTTTGCCACAATAACAGAGGGCTTTACCTGTTCGCCGGAAACTTTGACGTCAGAAGGTTATCAGTTGGTTACGGTTACATATGAAGGTGTCAGTACTGCTTATACACTGCCGGTTACAGCGGTGAAATCCTTCAAGAAAAACGCAAAAGCATCTGCAAAAAAGGATTGTTATTTATTGCCGAATACATCTGCGGAAAAGTTTTTGTATACATGGACTGGCGATGAACTTACGATCCTTTGCAAAGACGGCGATTTTTATTTAGGATTCTATCCATGGATGGATGAAAAAATTACGGAAGCCAACGGCGTTTTGGCTTATATCCCGAAATCCTGCGTAACGCTGAATTCGGGCGTAACAGTTCCCGATGCATCCAGCTATTATTCTATCAACAGAAGTGGAACTGTTACAGCATCGACGAAGGTCTATCATAGGACGAATACAAGTAGTGTGGTAACATCAAGCAATGTTGATAGAACGGTCATTGCGACTTTGAATACAGGTGAAAAAGTAAAAGTTCTTTTTGAAATGAACGGCTATTACTGCATCCAAACATCTTCTTACACGGGCTTCATTGCAAAAACGGCAGTTGCGCTTAATCCTGCATTGTGCGGCATTCAATGCAATGTCGGTTCTATGACTGCAACAATGGGAGAGGCTATCAACACATCTGTTGTGCGGGTTGAAGCTGTATATGCCGATGGTTCTTCTGTAGCAGTTACCGACTATTCTCTGTCTTTGCCGAGTACTGCCACTGCAGGAACAAAGTATGCAATGATTCACTATGGCGGTTTTGTAACATATTTCATAGTAGAAGTAGTTTCTCCGATAATCTCGGATATTTCCATTCAAACGGCTCCTACAAAAGATAAATACCTTATTGGCGATTCTTTTGAGCCTGCAGGAATGACAGTACAGGCAATCTACGAGAATGGCACAGAGGAAAACATTCCGCTGAGTAGCCTGCAATATCAGTATAATTTTGCAGAACCCGGTTATACCACAGTGCGTGTGGAATATATGGGACAATATGCAGATGTGATGGTTCTGGTGTACACACCCCCTGTATTCAAAATTGGAGATGTAGCAGGATACATTGGTGAGAAAGTGAATGTGCCGGTACTGTGCAAGAGCGAGGACATGTATATTGATGGATACTCTTTGGCTATGACGGTCACATATGATACTGCTGCTTTGCAATACCGTGGCTTTACAGCATCGGAATATATCGAAGGTACAAGACTGGTTGTAAATCCCAGTGAATCCGGCAAACTTGTGATTGCATATGCCCATGACAGCAGCCTCCCGCTGAATACTTTGCTGATGGAATTGCAGTTTACTATTGTTGCTGAAAGCAGCGTTCACAGCATCGGATTTGATAACTGTGAATTCTATGATGGCAAATCAGTTCCCTATGCACTGGTATGCGAAAACGGTTCGATTACCAATTTGGGGTATGTTGAAGTAAATTACTGTACAGGGGAAGGTATAGCGGCACCGGAACAGCAAGCAGTGACATATGGTCAGCAAATCGTAGTTCCCAATTATATACCTGTAAAAGATGGGTATACATTCTCTGGATGGTCGCTTATGCCAGATTCCGATTCTGTAGATTATGAGCCTGGTGATACCATTGACTGCCTGCACAGTATTACCCTATATGCGGTTTGGGAAGCGAAGTTTGTCGGACAGTGGGGGGCTGTACTGGAAGATGATCTGAAGGTGCGCTTCCATCTGAATGTTGATTCGGTAATTTCTGCCTCGGCGAAAATTCGTGTTTCTTTTGGCGAACAGGTGTGTGAGTATTCCGTAAGCGAATTACCGATGCTTGAGCAGGGAAAATACTTGTTAACTGTAAATGTAGCACCAGCTGAAATGATGGAAGATATTGTTGTGCAACTTGTGGACAACAATACTATCATCAAGGAGGCAACACATACCGTTCGTGAATATTGTGACACCATTCTTGCCGATGAAGGTCACAGCCAGTATCATGCGCTTGTGAAGGAAATGCTGAACTACGGTGCGATGGCGCAGGTATACTTTAATTATGATACTGAGAATCTTGCCAATGACGGTATTACCGATACTGCCGCAATAGAGGTGCCGGAAACGGCAGAAGAAATAACTGTCAGTGATAAGATCAGCGGGCTTAGTTTCTATGGTGCAAGCCTTGTTTATCGGGATCGGATCGCTGTGCGGTATTATTTCACCGGTGACGTGACCGATTGTACTTTCACTGCTAACGGCAATACCTATACCCCGGTTGCAAAAGACGGTATGCACTATGTGGAAATTGCGGGTATCGTTCCGCAGGATTTGGATCAGCAGATCACTGTGACGGTAAGTAATGCCGAGGGTAATACTTTGACGGTTTCTTATAGCCCTATGAATTACATTGTCCGCATGAATCAAAAGGGCAGCGAAGCTGTGAAAAATCTTGTCAAGGCCTTGTACAACTACCATTTGGCAGCAAAAGCTCTCCGAACAACGGTATAACGAAACTACGGGATCGCCTTTCAAAAAGACGATCCCGTATTTCTTCGCTAAATTGGAATTTATCTTACTAACCGATTATAACGCACTCGTAGGGGCCGATGTGGGCATCGGCCCCTACGGTTGGTGCAATAAAAATAATTTATAGCATAAAAGAGCGATTGGGGAAAAAGCCAATCGCTCTTTTTCGGTTATTTGATTTTTCTGGCTTCCAGGTAGTAGCGCTTTTCCTGGGCGTGGCCCATAGAGAAGGTTTTCCGGGGCAGGGTGCCGCCGGCAATGATGCCCTGGAAAAAGGCGTTTTTTTCCACAGGGGGCAGGATCAGCCCAATGGCTTTTTCTGCCGCGGCAAGCTGGCGCAGAGAGTCCTCGCCGTGGATATAATCGATAACCCCCGCATGGTCTGCAAGGTAGCTGTCCAGAAAATCCTGAACGATCCCCACGGGCAGCGTACCCTTGTCGTCGTAGACATAGATTGTACCCTGCTTGTCACCAATGTACCACTGCACGGGGTGCCCCTGTGATTTGCCGATGGCTGCCTGCATAGCATTCAACAGTCCATAAGGATCGGTGCTTTTGATAATGCGGTGGATCGGCTCAAACACCTGAGCATCATCGTGAATGTTTTCCAGCTCCACCAATGCGTAGCGGGCGTTTTCGCAGGCTGCATTTTCTTCGTAGCAGCCCTTGGCGGATGCCAGGGAATGATTGCCGTCACCAACAGCGTAGACCACAGTGTCACCCGGGTATTTTTGCGCCATCCGCTGACCGTAGGCATCCAGCTCGGCAGTAAAGGCATCGGCATCCTCACCGGCCACCAGCCAGCCCCGTAGCCTGCCGCCGCCCTGCATCAAATCAAAATCGTAGAGCAGGGGAAGGGAGTCTTTTTTGCTGGTCAGGGATTCTATAAGCTGCCTTTTTTCATCGTCGCACAGCAGCAACACATGGGGCAGCTCCAAAGGCGCGTTGCGGCGGATGTTCATTCGGGGTGGGATCCGCTCTGCCACAGTTTCCTCCGTTGCCCGAATGGCTGCGCCGGAGCCCGGGTGAAAATCGTACTGCTGCAGATCCACAGCGCCCACAACACCTTTGCGTACGGCGCCGCTCAACAGTGTTCTTTCCACGTAGATGAAGCAGTCAGGATACAGGCGAAATACCTGCTCTCGTAAATATTTGTCCATCGTATCATTGATTTTTTTGATCGCGGCATGGCAGTCGCCGTCAAGCTCCGATTCCGGCAGAATCAAATTGACAGAAGAAGGGGAATCACCGGCAATTTGCCGAACCTTATCCCAGTATTCCGGCTGGGACGCGAACTGATCGCAGGCGATCACGGCCCACTGCTCCATAGAAATGCCTTCCGGCAGTAAAATATTTGCCTTTTGAAATGGGTGCATAGCTTTGCCTCCCTGTGCTTGATATAGGTATTATAATCGCTGAGAATATGGGATGCAAGTAAAAATACGTTTTCTTCCCTAAAAATATGATAATCACTGCTTTTTGACAGGTTCCCTCGTACAGGTACATCAAAAATATCACAGATTTCGGAAAAAGCGGTTGCATTTGCCGGATTTCCGTGGTATGATTGATAGTAAAGTGGAAAAGTGTGCCTGATGCTTTGCTCAGGCGTTGTGTGATACATAAAGGTGAGGAGAAGGAAAATGAAGGAGTGCGGATTCAAACGCAGATTGGAGCATTGGCATAAGATCGCGTTTATGCTGATTCTTTTTGATATCATTGCTTTTAATGTGAGCTGCTTTATGGGGCTCTGGATCCGTTACGGCTCGGTTTCCAGCGTGGTGATCTACTACGCAAGCCCCTATATGTATGCCACCTTTGCGACCACGGTGATCTGTGTTGGGATCTTTTGGGTATTTCGTCTGTACAACAGTATATGGCGGTTTGCCAGCTATATTGAACTTCTGCGGACGGTGGGGGCGGTGTTTATGAACATCGCGATCCACTTTGTACTGGTGCATGTCCTGTATGGGCATATCAGCATTGCCTATTATGTGATCGTTGCCTTTATTCATATGATGCTGTCCCTGGCGGTTCGTTTTTCCTATCGGCTTTTGCTTTTGCTGCGGTCAAGCCATCAGCCTGTTCCCCAGGCGGAGGGCGGTAAAAGAATTATGCTGATCGGCGCGGGCAATGCGGGGCAGATGATCCTGCGGGATGTGAACCGCGCGGTGAATGCGGGGGTCAGACGGATCTGCTGCATCGTGGATGACAACTCCAATAAATGGGGCCGTTCTATTGATGGCGTGCCTGTGGTCGGAGGGCGTCAGCACATTCCCAGCAATGTGAAAAAGCATCAGATCAATCAGATCCTGTTTGCCATTCCCAGCGCCACCAACGAGGAGGAAAAAGAGATCCTGGAGATCTGCAAGGATACCGGCTGTGAGATCCGTGTTTTGCCCAGTGTGGACCAGATGGTGACCGGCGAGGTCACTATGGGGGATATGCGTGAGGTGGCTGTGGAGGATCTTCTGGGCAGAGAGCCAATCCGCGTCAATATGGATGAGATCTACCGGTATATTACGGGTAAGACCATTTTGGTCACCGGTGGCGGCGGCTCTATTGGCAGTGAGCTGTGCCGGCAGGTGGCAGCGCATAATCCCAAGCTGCTGATCGTATTTGATGTTTATGAGAATAATGCCTATGATATTGAGCAGGAGCTGAAGGAAAAGTATCCTGAGCTGAATATGAAGGTTTTGATCGGCTCCGTTCGTGACAGCCGCCGTTTGACCAACCTGTTTGCCACCTACCGACCGGATGTGGTCTACCACGCCGCGGCCCATAAGCACGTGCCGCTGATGGAGGAAAGTCCCTGTGAATCCATCAAAAATAACGTGATCGGTACATATAAAACAGCCTATGCTGCCATGATCTACGGCTGCAAGCGGTTTGTGCTGATCAGCACCGACAAGGCGGTCAATCCCACCAATATTATGGGCGCCAGTAAGCGCCTGTGCGAAATGGTCATCCAGAGCTTTGACTGGGCGGTGAAAAACGGAACAGCCCGGGATCTGCCCATGCTGTTTACCCATCAGGTGGATGAATCGGCGGGTGTTCCCCAGGCTGTAATCAGCGCGCCCTTTGAAACGGAATTTGTGGCGGTGCGGTTTGGTAATGTTCTGGGGAGCAACGGCTCTGTGATCCCGCTGTTTAAAAAGCAGATCGCCAAGGGCGGCCCTGTTACGGTGACCCACCCGGATATTATCCGCTACTTTATGACCATCCCCGAGGCTGTAAGCCTGGTTATGCAGGCCGGAACCTACGCCAACGGCGGCGAGATTTTTGTTTTGGATATGGGTGTGCCGGTGAAGATCGACACACTGGCAAGAAACCTGATTAAGCTGTCCGGCTATGAGCCGGATGTGGATATCCCCATCTGCTACACCGGTCTGCGTCCCGGCGAAAAGCTGTATGAGGAAAAGCTGATGGATGAAGAGGGTATGCAGAAGACTCCCAATGCCCTGATCCATATTGGCTGTCCCATTCCCTTTGACACCGACCGGTTCCTGGTGGATCTGGAGAAGCTGATGCACGCGGCTTACGAAAATAGCGAGGATATCGTAGCCATGGTAGCCCAGATCGTAACGACCTATCACCCGGATCAGGGCGGTGCGGGCAATAAGGACGAAATGTTCCAAAAACTGCATAAAGAGGCAGTAGGCGCCATATAGATACAACGGTCAGGCAATACGCCTGACCGATGTGCTTTGTTTCATTGGAGGAAAGCAAATGGGCTTTTTTGAATTACTATTTTTGGCAGTAGGTCTGAGTATGGATGCCTTTGCGGTTTCGGTATGTAAGGGCCTTTCTATGAAAAATGCGGGACTGAGAGAAGGCGCGATATGCGGCGTGTGGTTTGGCGGCTTTCAGGCGCTGATGCCCCTGATCGGATTCTTCTTGGGAACGCTGTTTGCCGATGCTATCAAGGCATTCGATCATTGGGTGGCATTTGCCCTGCTGGCACTCATTGGGATCAATATGCTGAAAGAGGCGTTTGAAAAAGAGAAATGCTGCGATGATTCCGGCGGGGATCTTTCTGCAAAAACTATGCTCGTGATGGCGGTTGCCACCAGCATTGATGCCCTTGCGGTGGGGATTTCTCTTGCGATGGCAGGCAATGTGAGTATTTACGCGGCCATTGCCCTGATCGGTGTGACCACCTTTGTGCTGTCTGCTGCCGGCGTGAAGATCGGCAATATTTTTGGCAGCCGGTATGAAAAAGGGGCGCAGATCGCCGGCGGTGTGATCCTGATTCTTTTGGGAACGAAGATCCTGCTGGAGCACCTGGGGGTGATCGGGTGATACGCTCACAAAAAAGAATTACTCTGTGCGGAGCCCTGATCGTGCTGAACATCGCCTTTATATGGGTAAATTCCCTGCTTCCCAGGGAGGTTTCCGCTGCCTTCAGCGGTCTGGTGGGACAGGTGATGGACTGGCTCTTTCCCAGCCAAGGCACTATGGCAGAAGGTGAGGGAAACGGCATTTTGCGAAAAATAGCCCATTTTACGGAGTTCTGTACCTTAGGTGCCCTGCTGAGCTGGATGGCAGGAATGCTGCGGCAGGAGAAACGGAAACGGATTGTAGTACCTGTTCTTGCCGGTGTGGCGGTTGCCTGCGTAGACGAAACCATCCAATGCTTTGTTCCCGGCAGAGGCCCCGGAGTTTTGGATGTTTTGATCGATACTGCCGGTGTTATATTGGGCGTGATGCTGATTTGGCTGATCGCGGCAAAAAAATACGCAAAAAGGAGGAACTGAAAAGTTCTTCCTTCTTGCGTTAAATTGAAATTTAGCGGAGCAGTGCAATAACACCTTCCCCCGGGGGGAAGGTACCCCGAAGGGGCGGAAGAGGAACGGCGACAGCTGAAAGTCAGGAAAAAATCTGTTTCTGCGTATCGGTAGTGCGCTAAACAATATTTTATGCAGGGCGGAAGGATTCCGCCCTGCATAAGCTTTTAGCCCATTTCCAAAAAGGTGTTGGGATCTACATCCGCACCGTCGCAGGTGACGCTGAAATGAACGTGGTCACCAATGGCGGTCTCCAGCAGTGCGGTGCAGCCTACGGTGCCGATCACATCACCGGCAGCAACTGTCTGCCCGGCGGAAACGGCGACCTCTGCCGCAAGGCTGGAATACTTGGTCACATAACCGCCTTCGTGGCGGATGACCACAGTGGTGCCCATGGTCTCATCCTCATAAACGGTATACACAGTTCCGTCAGCGGCGGCACATACCTCTGTGCCTGCCTCAGCGGCAATGTCGATGCCGTTGTGGACACGCCAGTCCCGGGTGGTGGGGTTGTAGCTGAGGGCTTCCATGGTGTAGTCCAAAACTGTGTCGCCGGATACAGGTCGGGTGATCTTACCGGGCTTTTTCACCCCATCTGTGGGGTTTGGGACTGTTGCCCCAGGCACGGTATTGCCAGGGTCGGTGACAGAAGCCAGAATATCACCCGGTTCAGCCGGGTCGTTGGCAGATACAGGGGATTGCAGAGAGTCTTCAGGTTTACTGGTGGTATTTCGGTAGTAAAAATAGCCGGAAATCCCGATTGCAACAGCGCACAGGATCAGGGCTATGTAGTAGCCCTTGCCGTTTACGCTGAAGCTGAATTTTTTCTTGCGCATAAATAGCACCTCCATAGCTCATTGTTTCCAAAAACCAGGAATATATTCAGAAAAATCCAAAAAATGAAAATTTTATCGCTGATGCCCAAGTGAAGTTTACTTCGTAGTTCTTTGGAAGAAGTGTTGGCGTTTTTGAAAGTTGGAAAATACAAAAGAAAGCCTTGCAATTTCCTGATTTTTTGGATATAATAAACTGATTAAATTTTGTCCACTTGCAAGTAGAGATTACATTTTTGTGAGGAATATGCTGTGTATTTAAAAAGTTTGGAAGTTCAGGGCTTTAAGTCCTTCCCGGATAAGACACTGATCCGCTTTGGCGATGACATTACCGCCATCGTCGGCCCCAACGGTTCCGGCAAATCCAATATTTCCGACGCCATTTTGTGGGTTATGGGTGAGCAATCCACCAAGACCCTCCGTGGCGCGAAAATGGAGGACGTGATCTTTGGCGGCACCCAAAAGCGTGCGGCGGTGGGCTTTGCCGAGGCAACACTGACGCTGGACAATACTGACCGTGCCCTTTCCTATGACGCTGATGAGGTTATGGTCACCCGGCGGTATTATCGCAGCGGTGACAGCGAATACTATATTAACCGCCAATCTGCCAGATTGCGGGATATCCACGAGCTGTTTATGGATACCGGCTTGGGCCGTGAGGGCTATTCCAACATCGGTCAGGGCCGTATTGACGAGATTTTGTCCCGGAAAAGTGCTGACCGCCGTGAGATCTTTGAGGAGGCAGCCGGTATCTCCAAATACCGCCACCGCAAGGAGGAAACGGAACGGAAGCTTGCCAATACCGAGGACAACCTTTTGCGTATCGGTGACAAGGTTTCCGAGCTGGAATTGCAGGTGGAGCCTTTGCGGATCCAGTCAGAGAAGGCAAAAAAATACCTGACTCTGAAAGAGGAATTGCAGGGTGTTGAGGTTGCCGTGTGGATGGATCGGCTGGAAAAGCTTTCTCAGGATGCCAAGAAGGCAGAGGAGGACTTTGTTTCTGCCAGCTTTGTCCGCCAGCAGGCAAGGGATGATCTGGATAACCTTTATGCTAGCACGGAAAACCTGGGTCAGCTTTTGCGTACCCGGAATGAGGAGGTGGAGAACCTCCGTGTGCAGGTGAGTATGCTGGAGGGTGCCCATCAGCAGATCGACGGTCAGATCGCTGTTTTGGAGGCAACCATCCGCAATAACGAGGAAAATATCCGCCGCAACGAGGAGGATATGGCAGGTCAGGAAAACCGCAGCAGCGGAATTGCCGCCCAGATGGAGCAGGCCCAGACCCGTATTGGGGAGATCGCTGTGGAGCTGGAAAAGAAATCCGGCGAGGCAGATAGCCTGCAGCAGCTACTCAACAAAATGACTGCCGATGCCCAGGGCATCACCCGGCAGTTTATGCTCCTCCGTTCCAACGAAGTGAAGCTGACGGCAGACTTAGCATCCCGGGAAGCAGACCTGCGGGGTATGGAAGCGGGTATGCAGGAGAGCAGTGCCCGGGCGGAGATCCTGAAAACCGATCTTTCCACCGGTGAAAGCCGCCAGAAGGATGCCCAAACCGCATTGGATAACGCCCAGGCAGAACTGAAAAAGGCAAATGATGAAATTACTATTTTAAATAATGCTATCGCAGGCTACACTCTGCGGCAGACTACCCGTGCCAAGCGGGCAGAGGAGCTTGGCGAAAAGCTCCAGGCGCTGCGCAGTACCTTGGACGGCGTGAGAGCAAAGACCCGGGTGTTCAAGGCCATGGAGCAGGATTTTGAAGGCTACCAGAAGTCTGTCCGTATGGTGATGCAGGAAAGTAAGCGGGGCGCGCTGAATCACATTCATGGGCCGATCTCTCAGCTTATCCGCACCGAGGACGAATATACCGTTGCCATCGAGATTGCCTTGGGCGGAGCTATGCAGCAGATCGTTGTGGATTCTGAGCAGGACGGCAAGGCTGCCATTGCCTTTTTAAAGCGCACCGGCGGCGGACGTGCCACCTTCCTGCCCCTTTCCGCCATTCGCGGCAGAACTTTGGAGGAAAAGGGACTGGATAACTGCGCCGGCTTTGTGGGCATTGCCTCTAAGCTGGTGGCATTTGATAAGATCTATACCGATGTGGTGGAAAACCTGTTGGGCCGTATCGTAATTACCGAAAATATCGATCAGGCCATTTCTATGGCGAAAAAATACGGCAACCGGTTTAAGATCGTGACCCTGGACGGTCAGGTTTTGAACGCCGGCGGCTCTATGACCGGCGGCTCTGTCAGCCGGGAGGCTGGCATCCTCAGCCGTGCCAATGAGCTTTCCAAGCTGACGGAGCAGGAAAAGGAGCTGACGGACAAGCTTACCAAGCTGGAAGAGGAATATACCGAGGCCCGCCGCTCTGCCGATCAGGTGGAATTCCAGCTTACCACTGCCCGGGAGCAACTTTCCGAGCAGGAAAAGCAGGCGCTGACCTTGGAAGGTCAGGTCAAGCAGCACGAAATTTGGCTGCAGGCCATTTCAGAAGCCTACAATGCCGCCTTGCAGGAAATGGAAGCTTTGGAGCGCCGCAGTCAGCTTGATAAGGAGCAGCAGGCGGGGATCCGTGCCCAGATCCGGCTGTTTCATGATCAACTGACCCAGACCCGTCAGGAGCTGAACCTGCTGGAAGGCTCTCAGGTAGACGCGGAGGAGCAGGTGGCGAAGATCACCGACCGTATCACCGCCATCCGTACCGAGATCGCCGCTATGGAGGCAGAGCGCAGTGGGGCACAGAGCCACATTGCCGACCTGCGTGTGCTGGCATCTGCCGCAGAAGGTGACCGGGAAAAGAAATTGCAGGATATCGAGCTGATCCGTAAGGACATTGCCCGGCTGCAAAATGAGATCAATGACCTGCAAAGCCGTCAGAAGGACAATGACGAGAAGACCGCAGAGGTTCGGGGCAATATGCAGAACGCTTTGCGGCAGTATACCGAAACTGAGGCGGAAAAATCCCGTAAGGAAACCCAGATCCAGGAACTGAACAAGGATCTTCTGAAAATGGAAAGTGCCTGCGCACTGCTGGAAAACAAGAAGGAAACCACGGCCATCGAGGAACGCAATACCATCGACCGCCTGTGGGAGACCTATGGACTGACCCCCGGTACCGCACAGGAAAAGCGGGGACATATCGAGTCCATCGCCGCAGGTCAGCGCCGGATCGCGGAGCTCAAGCGCAGCATCAGCAATTTGGGCACGCCCAACTTAGGTGCCATCGAGGAATATGTCCGTGTCAATGAGCGCTATACATACCTGACTGGTCAGCGGGATGATGTTCTGACAGCCAAGAAGGAATTGGAGTCCATCATTCGTGAGATCACCCAGGAGATGACCACCATCTTTGTGGCGGAGTTTAAGAAAATCGACGAATACTTCGGGCAGACCTTCCAGGAGATGTTTGGCGGCGGCAAGGGACAGCTTGTGCTGGAGGATCCCGAGGATCCCCTGGGCTGCGGCATTGAGATCCGGGTACAGCCTCCCGGAAAGCAGCTTAAGACAATCACGCTGCTGTCCGGCGGTGAGAAGGCATTTGTTGCCATTGCTTTGTATTTCGCTATTTTGAAGGTGCGGCCCACGCCGTTCTGTATGCTCGACGAGATCGACGCGGCACTGGATGACCGGAACGTGGAACGGTATGCCTCCTATCTGCGCAACCTGAGCCAAAAGACACAGTTTATCGTCATTACCCACCGCCGCGGTACCATGGAATTGGCAGACGTGCTGTACGGCGTGACCATGCAGGAGCAGGGTGTTTCTAAGCTGCTGCGGCTGGATCTGCAGCAGATGGAAGAGCAGCTTGGTATTGTAGAATAAGGAGAAATTATGGGATTTTTTGATAAGATCAAACAGGGCCTGAGCAAAACCAGAGATGCCCTGAGTAATACCCTGGGCAGTATTTTCACCGGCTCGGAGATCGACGACGATTTTTATGAGGAGCTGGAGGAAAGCCTGATCCTGGCAGACCTGGGTGTGGAGACCTCTGTGAAGGCGGCAGAGCTTTTGCGGAAAAAGGTGAAGGAAAACCACCTGAAAACCACCGATGAAGCCAAGGCTGCTTTGAAGCAAATCCTGGTGGAAATGCTGGATCAGGGGGATACTGCCCTCAATACTGCCACCAAGCCCTCTGTGGTGCTGGTGATCGGTGTCAACGGTGTGGGTAAGACCACCACCATCGGTAAAATCGCTACCCGCTTTGTAAACGAGGGAAAAAATGTTCTCTTGGTAGCAGCCGATACCTTCCGTGCCGCGGCGGCAGACCAGTTGGAGATTTGGGCGCAACGCTCCGGTGCGGGGATCGTCCGGCAGAATGAGGGGGCTGACCCGGCATCTGTTGTGTTTGACGGCATCCGGGCGGCCAAGGCAAGAAACGCCGATATTATTTTAATTGATACCGCCGGACGGCTTCACAATAAGCAGAACCTGATGAACGAGCTGGGCAAGATCAGCCGCATCGTAGAGCGGGAGCTGCCGAATGCTGCCCGGGAGGTGCTGCTGGTGCTGGATGGCACCACAGGTCAGAATGCGCTGTTGCAGGCAAAGCAGTTTAAAGAGGTGGCAGGCGTGACCGCTATGGCCATCACCAAGCTGGACGGCACTGCCAAGGGCGGCATTGTCATTGCGGTGGCAGACAGCCTGCAGATCCCTGTGAAATTTGTGGGCGTAGGTGAGCAGGCAGACGATTTGATGCCCTTTGAGGCAGAGCCCTTTGTGGAGGCGCTGATCTGATGAAGGTTGTTTTGGCAAGCAAAAATCCCCACAAGCTGGTGGAGATCAGTAGGATCACAGAAAAATTTGGCTTTGAACTGATCTTGCAGTCCGAGCTGGGCGTGGATATTGATGTTGAGGAGACGGGAACGACCTTTGAGGAAAACTCCTTTATCAAGGCGCAGGCGGTGATGGAAGCCACCGGGCTGCCGGCATTGGCGGACGATTCCGGCATTGCGGTGGACGCCCTGAACGGTGAGCCGGGGATCTATTCCGCCCGGTATGGCTTTGATGAGAGCCTGGACGATCATGGCAGAATGATTCTGCTGCTGAAAAACACGGAAAACGTACCCGATGGCAGCCGTCAGGCACAGTTTGTCTGCGTGATCACCATGGTCACCCCTGACGGTCAGGTGATCCAGGCAAGGGGAGAGGTTCACGGGCAGCTACTGCGAGAGCCTGTGGGCACAAACGGCTTTGGCTATGATCCTATTTTCTACTATCCCCCCTTGGGGAAGGGCTTTGCGGAGCTGCCTCCCGAGGTGAAAAACCAGGTCTCCCACC
Source organism: Oscillospiraceae bacterium (assembly GCA_017466665.1). Lineage (GTDB taxonomy): Bacteria > Bacillota > Clostridia > Oscillospirales > Oscillospiraceae > Faecousia. The sequence goes on along the minus strand of JAFTTQ010000058.1, from coordinate 5,672 downwards.
GTGGGCAGGCGCTAAAGCTTTTGAATCAAAAATTGATGGAGGCAGGATATGCTGACAAGTAAAGAACGGGCAGAATTGCGCTCTCAGGCAAACACCCTGGATACCACATTGATGGTGGGCAAGGGCGGCGTGACGGAGGCGGTCATTGCCGAGGCAGATAATCAGCTCACCACCCGGGAGCTGGTAAAGGGTAAGGTTTTAGAGGGTGCGATGATGTCGCCCCGTGAGGTTTGTGATGAACTGTGTGAGGCCACCGGCGCAGAGGGCGTGGCGGTTATCGGTACAAAATTTGTGATCTACCGCTTTTCGGAAAAGCTCCAGCAGGAGCGCAATCAGGTTGGCAGAGCCAAGCGGAAGGAAGTGAAGGTCAACCCTGTCCGCAAGGGCGCACAAGCACGCCGTCAGGCGGCAAAGGCGGTGCGGGAGCAGCGTAATGCCTATTTCCGCCAGCAGGCGATCGAAAAGTCTATCGAAAAGGCAAGAGAACGCCAGCTTCGCGGCGAAGACTGACCCGAAATAGAAGGTTAGGCGTACAGGCAAAAGCCTTCCCCCTCGGGGGAAGGTGGCAGCCCGTAAGGGCTGACGGATGAGGGGTGTATCAATTTCGCATTGGCGATGTAGGATAATGTTACATTTTACTGCACACCTCATCAGTCAAAAATCATAGATTTTTGACAGCTTCTCCCCAGGGAGAAGCCTTGGGGAAAAGAAAACAGCAAAAGGGAAGGGAGAAGGATTCTATGGAGCGTATTGGCATCTATGGCGGGACGTTTAATCCGCCCCATATCGGGCATATCCGGGCGGCAGAGTATGCCGTGCAGAGCCTGGGCCTTAGCAAGCTTCTGATGATCCCTTCCTGCATTTCTCCCCACAAAAGGCTGCCGGAGGACTCTCCCACACCAGAGCAAAGAATGGAAATGCTAAAGCTTGCTGTGGGAGACAATGATAAAATTGAAATTTCTGATTTGGAGCTGCGCCGGGGCAGTACCAGCTACACCTACGAAACTGTTGAAGAAGTTCGGAAATTATACCCAAATGCAGAGATTCTCCTGTTTATGGGTACAGATATGTTCCTGAGCTTTGATAGCTGGAAAAACCCGGATCAGATCCTGCAAAACGCCGCCCTGGCGGTATTCTACCGGGGGGATCCCGGGGAAATCTCCAAGATTCGGGAGAAAAAGGCGTTTTTTGAGGAAAAAGGGGCTGCTGTCTATTTGGCAGAAAACCCGGTGACGGATATTTCCTCCACGGATCTGCGGCGGATGCTGGTGTTTTCCTGCGCAGAATCCTTTTTATGCCCCGGTGTTGGAGCCTATATCCGGCAAAAGGGCCTGTACGGCACAGGTAAAAATTATCAAAACCTCTCCATAGAGGAGTTGGAATCGGTGGTCACAGCGCTGCTAAAGCCTAATCGGGTGGCACATGTGCTGGGCTGCCGGCGGACGGCAAAGGAATTGGCAGAGCTTCACGGCGCGGATCCTGTGGATGCCCAGCGGGCTGCACTGCTTCACGATATTACCAAGGCGCTGGACGGCGGCTTGCAGTTGACACTGTGCCGGGAATATGGTATAAAATTAGACGATTTTTCCACCAATAACCCCAAGACCCTTCACGCGCTGACAGGAAGCCTGGTAGCCCGGCGGATTTTTGGGGAAAATGATGCTGTGGTGGCGGCAATCGAGAGCCATACCACCGGCAAAGCGGATATGAATACGCTTGAGAAGATCATTTATGTGGCAGACTATATGGAACCCAATCGGGATTTCCCCGGCGTAGAGCAGCTCCGTCAGCTTGCCTGGACGGATCTGACCGCGGCGCTGAAAATGGGGCTGGAAATGACCCTGGCCATGCTGAAAGAGCAGGGCAGGGAAATCTCCCCGGAATCCCAGATGGCGTTAGATTTTTTATCCAAAAAAGGAGTAGAGATATGTTAAGTGCAAAAGAAGTCGCATACGAAGTAACCAAGGCGCTGGACAGCAAAAAGGGAATGGATATCCGCCTTTTGCGGATCAATGAGATCTCCAGCCTGGCAGATTATTTCCTGATCTGCACCGGCACCTCCAACACCCATGTCAAAACCCTCTGTGACTATGCCGAGGATACCCTGGAAAAGCTGGGTGAAAAGCTGCTGGGCCGGGAAGGTCACCGGGGCAATTCCTGGGAGCTGCTGGACTACGGCAGCCTGGTGGTACACGTGTTCACCCAGGAGGCAAGAGAGTTTTACAGCTTAGAGCGTCTGTGGGCAGACGCGGAGCAGGTGGACATCAGCTCCATTGTCATTGAAGAGTGAAAGAAGGGCAAAAAAATGCATTACGATCATTCCGCCATTGAAAAAAAGTGGCAAAAATATTGGGAAGAAAATAAAACCTTCTATACGGATGTGTGGGATTTTTCTAAGCCCAAGTACTATGTTTTGGATATGTTTCCTTATCCCTCCGGCGTGGGTCTGCACGCAGGCCATCCTGAGGGCTATACTGCCACGGACATCATGTCCCGTATGAAGCGGATGCAGGGCTATAATGTGCTGCATCCTATGGGCTACGACTCCTTCGGTTTGCCGGCGGAGCAGTATGCTGTCAGCACCGGCAATCATCCCAACGGCTTTACTCAGGAGAATATCAAGACCTTCTCCGATCAGCTCAAGGAGCTGGGCTTTGACTACGACTGGTCAAAGGTGATCGCTACCTCTGATCCCTCTTTCTATAAGTGGACGCAGTGGATCTTCAAGCAGCTTTACGAGGCAGGCTACGCCAAGCGGATCGAGATGCCGGTGAACTGGTGTGAGGAGCTGGGCACGGTGCTCTCCAATGACGAGGTCATTGACGGCAAATCCGAGCGGGGTGGCTACCCGGTTGTGAAGAAAAATATGATGCAGTGGGTTATCGACCAGCCTGCCTTTGCGGAAAAGCTGCTGGAGGGCCTGAACGAGATCGACTGGCCGGAATCCACCAAGGAGATCCAGCGCAACTGGATCGGCAAATCCACCGGCGTGGAGGTGGATTTCAAGCTGGTGGGCGGCGGTGAATTCTCCATCTACACCACCTGTATTGAAACCATCTACGGCATTACCTTTATGGTGTTGGCTCCCGATGGCAAGATCACTGCATCTCTGTTGGATCGGGTGGAGAACAGGGAAGAGGTTCAGGCGTACATCCATGAAGCAGTCAAAAAGAGCGATATGGACCGCACAGAGCTGAATAAGACCAAGTCCGGCTGCCCCCTGAAAGGCGTGTATGCCATCAACCCGGTCAACGGCAAGGAAGTCCCGGTGTTTATCGGTGATTTCGTGCTGGCAAGCTACGGCACCGGTGCGGTTATGGCAGTTCCCAGCCACGATCAGCGTGACTTTGAGTATGCCCAGGTGCATAATATTCCCATGATCCAGGTCATTGACGGCGGCGATGTTTCCGAATGTGCTTTTGAAAAGGGCAGCTATTTGGGCAAGGGCTGCAAGCTGATCAATTCCGAGGAATTTACTGGCATGACGGTGGAGGAGGCCAAGGAAGCCATCACCTGCAAGCTGGAAAAGTTAGGTGTTGCCAGAAGAAAGGTCAACTACCATTTCCGGGAGTGGATCTTTGCCCGCCAGAGATATTGGGGCGAGCCGGTTCCCTGCGTGTACACAGAAGACGGCAAGACTGTATTTTTGCCCGATGAAGAGCTGCCTTTGGTGCTGCCTGTGCTGGAGGACTATAAGGGTCACGGCGGTCAGGCACCGCTGGAAAATGCCACCGAGTGGAAACAGTATAATCAAAACGGCATCAAGGGTGTGCGGGAAACATCCACCATGCCCGGTTCTGCCGGCTCCTCCTGGTACTATATGCGCTATATCGATCCCAACAACGAGAAAGCCTTCTGTGATCCCGAGCTTTTGAAGCATTGGCTGCCGGTAGACCTGTATGTAGGCGGCCCGGAGCACGCTGTGGGTCACCTGATGTACTCCAGAATCTGGAACAGATTCCTCTATGACAAGGGCCTGTCTCCTGTAAAGGAGCCTTTTAAGAAGCTGGTGCACCAGGGTATGATCCTGGGTGAAAACGGCATTAAGATGGGCAAGCGTTACCCGGAATTTGTGGTCAATCCCAGTGATGTTGTCCGGGAGTACGGTGCGGATACCCTCCGCCTTTATGAGATGTTTATGGGCCCGCTGGAGGTTTCCAAGCCCTGGAGCACTACTGCGGTTGCCGGTGCCAAGAAGTTTATTAACCGTGTTTGGAACTTCTTCACGGAAAGTGCCAACATCACCGATACCGACGATGGCAAGCTGACCAAGATCTACCACCAGACGGTGAAGAAGGTTACCTCCGATTTTGAGGCGCTGGGCTTCAATACCGCCATCGCGCAGATGATGGTCTTTGTCAATGAGGTGTATAAGAACGGCACCTGCCCCAGAGAATATGCTGAAGGCTTTATCAAGATGATCTCCTGCATCATTCCCCACGCCGGTGAGGAGATTTGGCAGAGCTTGGGTCATACCGATTCCATCGCCTATGAAAGCTGGCCTGCCTATGACGAGGAAAAGTGCAAGGACAGCGAGGTCACCATGGCGGTGCAGGTCAACGGCAAAATGCGGGGCACCGTGGTGATGGAGGCAGACCTTGACAACGATACCGTGGTCAAGAATGTGCTTGCTGACGAAAAGATCGCCCGTTTCTTAGAGAAAAACGGCGGCAGTATTATGAAGACCATCGTGGTCAAAAACAAGCTGGTCAACCTGATTGTCAAGTAAAATTGTGCTTTTTCACGAAAATAGGAGAAAACCTGCTTGACAATTTGCAAAAACCGTCTTATAATAGCTAAGCCTGAGTACAGGCCCTGAAAGCATCCAGGAATAAGCCGGATGCCATCGGAGGGAGGGAAAACCATGTCTGAAGTTCGTGTTAAGGAAAACGAATCTCTGGAAAGCGCACTGCGCCGTTTTAAGCGGAATTGCGCCAAGGAGGGCGTTATCGCTGAAGTAAAGAAGCGCGAGCACTATGTCAGCCCCAGCCTGAAGCGTAAGCAGAAGTCTGAAGCTGCCCGCAAGAATAAGAGAAAGTTCTATTGATCTTCTCCCTCATAGCTTTGCGTCAAAATCCCCGTGGCACACGCCACGGGGATTTTTGCGCTTTCATAAGCATTAAATTATTGTTTAGCGCACTATCGAAAGAAGCACACGCCAAAGGCTCCCCTTGTCAGGGGAGCTGGCAAAAATCTTTGATTTTTGACTGAGGGGTAGTGTTCTCTCCCTCCGTCTTCGCCTACGGCGAATCCACCTCCCTCATCAGAGGGAGGTTTTTTCCAGTGCTTTTAGTGCGCTAAATTCCAATTTATTTTACTACTTGAAAAGTCATTGCAAAACTTTTTTGTTTTTCTGGAATTTTTCTCTTGCTATTTTGAAACAGGTGATGTATAATACACCAGTACCAACTGCCGGTGTGATGGAATTGGTAGACGTAGTGGACTCAAAATCCACCGCTGGCGACAGCGTGCCGGTTCGAGTCCGGCCACCGGCACCAAAAAAGACGACCCTTTAGAGTCGTACTCTAAAGGACAGTCTTATGTAGGATACGGTGTAGCCCGTGAGGGCTGCACCGTTTTCCTTTGTTCAAGCGGATTTTAGCGGCTTTTCCCGTATTTCTTCCATTGCCGCAATCAGTTCCTTTTCTGTAGGGATATTGATAATTCCCACC
>JAFTTQ010000057.1 GCA_017466665.1 Oscillospiraceae bacterium | reverse complement strand
AGGAAGGGGTGCTGCGCCAGCATATTCTCAAAGAAATTGCCGGGATAGGTGGCAAGCACTTCGTAGTTCTGGAAGCCGCCCATCTTCATAACCTTTTCCATCAGAGCTTCCGCCATAATATAGGTCTCACCGTTTTCCGCCTTGACCAGCACATAGCTGTCCCGGGGGTGGAGGCAGATGCCCATATTGCCGGGCAGTGTCCAGATAGTAGTCGTCCAAATGACAAAGTAGGTCTTGCTCAGGTCGAATTGAGAGAGCTTGCCCAGATCGTCCTTCATGGGGAATTTTACATAAACAGAGGTACAGGGATCGTCGTGATATTCAATCTCCGCCTCAGCCACAGCGGTGGCACATACCGGGCACCAGTACACAGGCTTTAAGCCCTTGTAGATGTAGCCCTTGTCAAACATTCTGCCAAAGACCTTTACTTCCTGTGCTTCAAAACGGCGATCCATGGTGCGGTAGGGATTCTCCCAATCGCCCACAACGCCCAAGCGCTGGAAGCCCTTCATCTGCCGTTGAATGTAGTCCTCGGCAAATTCCTCACAGGCGGAACGGAATTCTGCCACAGGCATGGACTTGTGGTTCAGCTTGCTTTTTTTGATGATGGCAGTCTCAATGGGCAGACCGTGGTTGTCCCAGCCGGGGACATAGGGGGTGTAGTAGCCCATCATGGCATGGCTGCGGACGATAAAGTCCTTCAGCGCCTTGTTCAGGGCGTGACCCATATGAATGTCGCCGTTGGAGAAGGGAGGGCCATCGTGCAGCACGAAGGGTGGCAGCTCCTTGTTCTTTTCCAGCAGCAAATTATAAAGATCCTGCTGCTGCCAGCGTTCCAGCATACCCGGCTCCCGGGCAGGCAGACCGGCCTTCATAGGAAAGTCGGTTTTTGGGGTGATGATCGTGTTTTTATACTCCATTGGAATAACCTCCATATAAATATTATAATAAAAATACGCCTTTGTCTCTTACAGCAAGAGACAAAGGCGTTTATACCTCTGCGGTACCACTCTTGTTCCGGCAAAAACCGGCACTCGAATACGCGTTATCGGGCGAACCCGGCGCAGCCTAATAAGAGAAATCTGTTCGGTGCGCGGCTCAGAGGGGATATGGGTCGAATCCGTCACTGCTTTTCACCAACCAGCAGCTCTCTGAATCAGGAGATGTCGACACACCTGTCCTCGTCACAGCAAAAAAGTATTTAGTTTTTCCCAGCGGGATCGTAATTTCTGCCAAATTGCAGATTCGCGAATTTGGTAGTGGTATCGGAAACGGGATGCCGGGGCTCAGCCTTGGGCACCACATCCTCTGTGGAGCCTACCAACGCCTCAACATTGGCAGAGATCTCGTCAGCCACCGCATCGGCTTCGGAACGGGAAGCTGCTTCACTGCGCTCATAATCAAAGGCACCGGAGGGCTTGTGGATGGGAAGATTGGCCTCCTTGATCCGGGTCAGTGCCTGCAGGCAGGAGGTAAGCTGATTTTCCAGCTCCTCGATCTTCAAAAATGCCGCCTGACGGGCTTCCTCCACCCGGTCATTTTCCGCAATGATCAGCGCGTCAGCGTTCTTGGCGTTTTCAGCCGCGGCGGCATTTGCATCGATCAGCATTTGCTTGCACTTTTCCTCGGCTTCCTTAACCATCTTGTCACAGGTTTTCTGGGCGTTGACGATGGCATCCTTCATACTGGCTTCATTTGCGCGGTATTCTTCCAGCTTGCTGACCAGTACCTTCATCTTGCTTTTCAGCAGATTGTTTTCCTTATACAGGGTGATGTAATCCTCGGTCAGCGGCTCCAGAAACTCGTCAACGGCCTGCATATCATAGCCGCCAAAGGTGGCACGGTTAAAGGATATCTGTTCTATCTCTTGGGGTGTAATCATGGGGAAAACCTCACTGCAATATTTTTATACCAAAGCTTCCATCTCTACCTGAGCTTCCAGGTCGCCAACAATATCCATATTGTGGGGGCAGAACAGGTAGGTGGACTGGGCGATCTTCTTCACACTGCCGTCCAGAGCGTAGATGCTGCCGGAGAGGAAGTCCACCACACGGCGGGTCAGACCCTTGTCCACATTCTCCATATTCAGGATCACAGCCTTTTTTCTCCGCAGCTCATCAGCAGCCTTGGCGGCATCGTCGAAGGTCTTGGCGTGGAAAAGAACCACTTCCTGCTTGCCGGAGCCCATGCTCAGAACCTGACCGCTGAAGCCAGAGCCGGCAGAGGTAGGATTGCCGGAGGCGGCATTGTCAGAAGAACGGCTGGATGTAAAGGAAGAGGAACGGCGCTGAGGGGCAGCCTTCTCCTGAGGTGCGTCCTCATATTCCTCCAGTTCGTCGTCGTAATCATCAAATTCCTCATCGTCGGAATAGGGCTGTGCAAATTTCTTTATGTTGTCCCAAATGCTCATTGTGCTTTCCTCCTATATGTTTTTCTATGTGTAGTGCCGGGGGCCAAAGATGGCGGTGCCCAAGCGGATCATATTGCTACCGCAGGCAATGGCATCCTCAAAATCGCCGGACATACCCATAGACAATAAATCTACCCATATATTATCGTATTTTTTTGCCGTTATGTCAACAGAAAGGTTGTACATTTCTTGAAAAAATTTGTGATTATCTGTCTTATTTTGGCAAATTGGAGGAATTGCCATCAATCCGCGGACAGAAATTCCGGAATAACCGCCCATTTTTTCCAGCAAAGGGAAAAGCTCCGAAACGGAAAAGCCGGATTTGCTTTCCTCGCCGGCAATGTTCACTTCCAGCAGAATATCCTGACGGATGCCCTGACGGACAGCTTCTTTATCAATGGCTTCCAGTAAGCGCGCAGAGTCCACGGAGTGAATGAGATCTACCTTGCCCACCACCTGCCTGACCTTGTTGGTCTGCAAGTGACCGATAAAATGGACGGGCTTTCCCCGGTAGGCATCCTGGGAAAGCTTTGCGGTCAGCTCCTGAACACGGTTCTCGCCGCAGCAGTCCACCCCGGCGGCGATCGCCTGACGGACGGCATCGGCATCATTCATTTTGGTGGCGGCGCATAAAAGGATATCCTTAGGATCCCGCCCTGCCTGAATAGCGGCGGCCTCCATCTGCGCCCGAATATGGGCAACGTTTTCTGCAATCGACATATCTTTCTCCTGATGTAAATTATTGTTTACCGCACTATCGAAAGAAGCACACGCCAAGGGCTCCCCTTGTCAGGGGAGCTGGCAAAAATCTTTGATTTTTGACTGAGGGGTAGTGTTCTCTCCCTCCGTCTTCGCCTACGGCGAATCCACCTCCCTCATCAGAGGGAGGATTTTTCCAGTGCTCTTAGTGCGCTAAATTCCAATTTTGTGAAATGTATAAATATAAAAAGGCGGCGAAGCAGATGCTCCGCCACCCTTTGGTTATGCAGTCGCTGACGCGGCTTTCAGGGGCCGAATAGGGGCCAAGGTGGAGATGGCGTGCTTGTAGATCATTTGCTGCTTGCCGTCCGACACCAGTACCACCACAAAGCTGTCAAAGCCTGTGACCGTTCCCCGGAGCTGAAAGCCATTCATCAGGAACATCGTCACCGGCACCTTGTCCCGGCGTACCTCCGTTAAAATAGCATCTTGCAGGTTCATAGTTTCTGTCATATGTATCATCCTTCTTTTTTCATATTTTGGATGAAACTATGCTACCATAATTCAGTTGTCGAAATCTGTCAGATATTGTAAGGCTTTCAAAAGAATTTCTGCCGTGCCTTCACCGCCAGCGCGGCGGAGCCAGTGGATGCTTTTGTTTCGGCGGAACCAGGTGAGCTGCCGCTTGGCATAGCGCCGGGATGCCTGCTGTACCAAAGCGGTGGCATCCTCCAAAGAGCAGCGCCCCAAAAGATAGTCCACAAATTCCTTGTAGCCGATGGCCTGCATAGAGGTAGCTTTTTCCGGCACGCCGGAGGCAAGCAATGACTGAATCTCACCGATCAAGCCGTCATCCAGCATTTTTAGAACACGGCGGTCAATGCGGTCATACAGATCCTGCCGGTTTTCATCCTCCAGTGAGAACCACACCGGGGAAAACCTGGGCGGAATTTCTTGTGTTCTGCGATTGTGCTCTGTAATTGTCTGCCCGGTTTCCAGGTAGACCTCCATTGCCCGGATGATCCGCTTTTGATCGGAGGGATGGAGCCTTGCGGCAGATTCCGGGTCTACCTTTTTGAGTTTACATAAAACGGCGTCAATGCCTTCCCGGGCAGCAAGTGCCTCCAGCTCCTCACGCCGCCCAGTGGCGGGGTAGGGAGCAAAGGAAGTCCCCCGGATCAGGGCATCCATATACAGCCCTGTGCCGCCGGCAATAATGGCGGTCTTTCCCCGGGAAATAATGTCCTCCACAATGGGCGTTGCCATTTCGCAGTACCGGCTGACGGAAAAATCCTCCTCAGGCTCGGCAACCGAGAGCATATGATGAGGGATGCCCTCCATTTCCTCCAAGGTTGGCTTGGCGGTGCCGATATCCATTCTTTTATAGATCTGCATGGAGTCGCAGGAAATAACCTCGCCGCCAACTTTTTTGGCAAGTGCCACAGCAAAGGCTGTCTTGCCGGAGGCGGTGGGGCCTGCGATACAGATGATTTTATCCATAAATCACCTCAGGTGCGTTTAAATTGCTTTTCAAGCTGTTTTTTGCTCAGGGTTATGCAGATCGGTCTGCCATGGGGGCAGTATTTTAGGTCATCTCTTGCCATAACCTGACCGATCAGCGCCAAAAGCTCCTTTTCGTCCGTTACCCATCCGGCCTTGATGGCAGCCTTGCAGGCAACGGTATGGAGCACCTCATCCCGCACGGTGGACTTATCCTCCCGGCGGCCTACCAAAAGATCAGCAGCTAAGGCTTCCACCGCGTCGGCGGCATCCTCTTCGGCAAGATCCATAGGAATCGCACGCAGGACGATCGTGTTTTCTCCCAGCGTGTCGATCTCAAAGCCCAATTCCTCTAAAAGTGCTTGATTTGCCAGCAGTGCACCGCAGCTTGCCGGGTCAAGACGGCAGGGGATGGGAGTCAGCAGGGTTTGACCGGTGATGGCCTCCTGATTGGCTTTCAGCTTATCAAAGAGGATCCGCTCGTGGGCGGCGTGCTTATCGATGATAAAGGCATCCTCACCCTGCTCCACGATCACATAGCTGCGGTATAATTCGCCCACATATCTCCAGGGGGCGACCTCCGGCATAGAAAGACTTTCCTGCTCCGGCTCTTGGGCAGGTACAGGTATTACGGGAATCGGAATTGGCTCCGGCTCCGGGGCAGGGGGAGGGGTGATTTGGGGCAGGATGACCTGCTCTTTTACAGGCATATTGGAGGTGCGCTCCACCGCAGCGGCAACAGCGGCAGCCGCTAAAGGGCTGGGCTGGGGCGCGCTTTTTACAGCACCGGAAAAAGCCTGATACTCCGCGGCAGTCATGGTGCGGAAAAAGCTTTGCTGCTTGGGTGCAGGCGGCACAGGCGGTGTAGGTGGTACAGGTGGTGAGGGTGGAACAGACGGAGCGGCGGGAGCCTCCTTGAACTGCACATTGGGCCGGTCAGGGGTCTTGTTCAGTGCGCCCAGTACGCCATAGTGAATGCAGTCAAAGACCGCTTTTTCATTTAAGAATTTCACCTCTGTTTTTGCCGGGTGGACATTCACATCCACGGCATTTGCAGGCAGAGAAAGCTGCAAAACACAGGCGGGGAATTTGCCTGCCATAATGCGGTTGCGGTATGCCTCCTCCAAAGCCGCTATCATCATCCGGGATTTTACAGGCCTGCCGTTGACAAAGAAGGTCTGCATATTCCGGCTGGGGCGGGAATCGGTGGGGCGGGAGACATAGCCTGTCAGCCGATAACCTTCCCAACTGCTTTCCACCTCTGCCATTTTGGCGCTGTCTTTTCCGTAGACGCAGTAGACCGCATCCCGCAATTTTCCCGTACCGGGGGTGGAAAGGACTTCTTTGCCATCCCGCAAAAAGCGGAATGCTACCTCCGGGTGGGCAATGGCCTGAAGCTGAACGGCGGCAGTAACACGGCTGCCCTCCACTACGTCGGATTTCATAAATTTCATCCGGGCAGGGGTGTTGAAAAACAGGTCACGGATAATGATAGTGGTGCCCTCCGGACAGCCGGCTTCCGATTCTTCGGTGATGATGCCCGCTTCCAGGGAAAGACTAGTGCCGGAAATGCTGCCGGTGGGCTTAGTCATCAGATCGATCCTGCTGACGGAAGCAATGGCAGCCAAGGCTTCACCCCGGAATCCCATGGTCTGGATAGCGGCAAGATCCTCTGCCACACGCAGCTTGGAGGTGGCGTGGCGCAAAAAGGCGGTTTTGGCATCCTCAGGCAGCATACCGCAGCCGTTGTCGGTGACCCGCAGAAAGGTCATACCGCCGTCCCGGATCTCCGCTGTCACAGCGGTGGCACCGGCATCCACGGCGTTTTCCAGTAATTCCTTCATCACGCTGGCGGGGCGCTCTACTACCTCACCGGCGGCAATCAGGTTGGCAACATGGGGGGATAGCTGTATGATTTTCGGCATAATTCGTCACCTCGATTTATTGAAGACTCATACCGATCAGGTTGACGCAGGTGTGCATCAGGATCGGCGCGATTATGGTATCAGTTTCCTTGTAAGCAAAGGCAAGGCAAAGGCCTGCCGGCAAATACTGAATGAATGCCAGCAGCAGCCGCAGAGGATCGTACAGTCCGATATAGCCCACAATATGCACAGCGGAAAATAATGCAACGGACAGCGTCCAGGCAGCAAAGGGGCTGCGGTCATAGATGCCCCGGAACAGCAGTCCACGGAACACGGCTTCCTCTGCCGCAGGCACAAAAAGCACCGTGCTCACCAGCATCCATATGCCGCTTTGGCGTGACATTTCTGAAATGGCCGCATCGTTTAAATTTCCGTAATCCGGGCAGACCACCAGGATCACAATGCTGACAAGAAAACTGCTTATGTAGTAAATCAGCAGTCCCAAAAGGGAAAATCCCAAAACCTTAAAGGGATGGCGCAGGGCGGCTTTGGCAGAGCTTAGCAAAAATTTGCGAAATATCAAAATGGTAAATAGAAAGTTCAGGGCAAAAATGCCCACCTGCAGCACCCAAGCCGGAAGCCGCAAAAGGTAGTTCAGAAGCAGGGCGATTTCACCCAAAAGGAAATACTGGATCACAGCGTAAATGCTGCCCCATTTGATCTCAGATCGATTCAGAGGATTGGACATAGGATCACCCCAGCAGCTTTTTCAGCTTGTATAGCTCATTCATAGCCTCAATGGGGGTCAGGGTCTCCACATTGATGGCCCGCAGAGCATCGGTTACCTGCTGAGAGCTTAGATCCATCATACTGATCTGATCCTCCGGCTCTGTCACCTTGTGCGCCACAGTGCGCTCCGGGTTCTGGCTTTCCAGTTCCTTAAGAATTTGCCGTGCCCGGGTAATGACACTGGACGGCAGACCCGCCAAATTGGCAACATCCACGCCGTAGCTGTCGTCGGTGGCACCGGGAACGATCTTACGCAAAAAGATCATCTTGTCGCCGCGCTTTTTTACGGCGATATTGTAGTTCTTTACATTGGGCAGCTCGTCCTCAATGGCACTAAGCTCGTGATAATGGGTGGCAAACAGGGTCTTGGCACCCAAATGCCGGGGGCTGGCGGCATACTCCAAAACGGCTCTGGCAATGGCCATACCGTCATAGGTGGAGGTGCCTCGGCCGATCTCGTCTAAGATCAGCAGGCTCTTGGCGGTGGCGTATTTCAAAATGGATGCCACCTCAGTCATTTCCACCATAAAGGTGGACTGGCCGGAGGCAAGGTCATCGCTGGCACCGATCCGGGTGAATACCCGGTCTACAATGCCCAGCCGGGCAGACCGTGCCGGAACAAAGGAGCCCATCTGCGCCATAATGACGATCAGCGCCACCTGACGCATATAGGTGGATTTACCCGCCATATTGGGGCCAGTGATGATGGAAACCTGATTGCCGTCGATGCCTAAACTGGTGTCGTTGGGCACAAACAGAGAATCGGTGAGCATCCTTTCAACAACAGGATGCCGTCCGTCGGTGATAGAAATTTCATCCCCCAAAACGATCTCCGGGCGGCAGTAATTCCGCTTCACGGCAACACTTGCCAAGGAGCAGATGGCATCAGCGGTGGCAACGGCGGTGGCAGAGGTCTGCACCCGGGCTGCCTGCATCGCCAAATGCTCCCGAAGCTGGCAGAAGATCTGGTATTCCAGTGCCACCAAGCGATCCTTGGCACCTAAGACCTGATCCTCCAGCTCTTTTAATTCCGGGGTGATGTAGCGCTCACAGTTGGTCAGTGTCTGCTTGCGGGTGTAGTGAATGGGCACCTGATCCACAAAGGACTTGGAAACCTCAATGTAGTAGCCGAATACCCGGTTGTAGCTGACCTTCAGGGTGCGGATGCCGGTTTTTTCCCGTTCCGCGGCTTCAATGGCCAGGATCGTGCCGGTGCCGCCGTTCATAATATCCCGCAGCCGGTCAGCCTCCGCGTCCGCACCGGGACGGATCAGACCGCCCTCTTTGATGGTGATGGGAGGTTCGTCCACAATGATCTTGTCAATGAGCCGTGCACAGTCTTCCAGAGATTCCATAGACTGCCCCAGCTTTTTCAGCAGGGGAGAACTGCGGTTTTCCAAAAACGCCTTGATACCGGGCAGAGCCTTTAAGCCCTGGGAAAGGCTGAGCATATCCCGGCCGTTGACGGTACCGGTGACGATGCGGGTCATCACCCGCTCCAAATCGGTGACATCCTTCAGCATTTCCTCCAATTCGCCCCGCTCAACGGTGGCGTTTACCAGCTCGGCCACGGCATTCTGCCGGCTGGTGATCTGTACAGGATCCATCAGAGGCTGCTCTAACCAGGTGCGGAGCATTCTGCCGCCCATAGCGGTGTGGGTGTTGTCCAAAACCCACAAAAGGGAGCCTTTTTTCTCCTTGGAGCGCATAGTCTCCGTCAGCTCCAAATTCCGGCGGGCATCCAGATCCAGCTCCATAAAGCGGCCTGTTGTATAATACTGTAATTGCCGGATGTGCTTTAAATCATTTTTCTGCAGGGTCAGCAGAAGGTCAAGAAGTGTGCCGCTTGCCATAATGGCGCAGGGAAGGTTGGTCAGCCCCAACTGGGAAAGGGTCTGCTCGAAGTGCCTTTGAAGCAATTCTTCACTGCTATGCAGGTCAAACTGACCCTCCACAGCTTCATCAATGCAGCAGCTCAGGCGGTTTTTCAGGGCATCCTCCAAAATGGGATCCGTCACATTTTCACCGCCCCGCAGAACCTCCGTAGGGGCAAATCTGCCCAGCTCCGAGGCGGCAGCGGGGGCATCTGCACAGACGGTGGCGAAAAACGCGCCGGTGGAAAGGTCGCAGAAGGCAAGACCGTAGCGCCCCTCCTGACCGTAAATACAGCCGATATAGTTGTTTTTCCGCTCCTCCAGCATACAGCTTTCTGTAACGGTACCGGGGGTGACGATCCGGGTAATATCCCGCTCCACAATGCCCTTTGCCTGAGAGGGATCCTCCAGCTGCTCGCAGATGGCGACCTTGTAGCCCTTGGCAACCAGCCGGGCAATGTAGGCATCCACGGAGTGATAGGGCACGCCGCACATGGGGGTCTGCTCCTCCTTGGGCTTGTTGCGGTCACGGGTGGTCAGGGTCAGATCCAGCTCCTTTGCCGCAAGGCGGGCATCTTCATCAAACATCTCATAGAAGTCGCCCAAGCGGAAAAACAAAATGCAATCCTGATTGCGCTCTTTTATTTCAAAATACTGACGCCGCATGGGGGTCATTTCAGGGGTTTTGGAGGCCATATGCTCACTCCTTATTCAGTGTTCCTGTCAGACTCCAGGTGGTGGAGCCGGTAATGGTGACCGGCTGGAAAGTGCCGATCAGGGCTTTATCACCTTGCAGGCGAACCAGCCGCCCGCCCTCTGTCCGGGCGGTGAGAAAGTCTTTATCCGTGCCGTCAATCAGACAGCGGAAGGTTTTTCCAATGTAGCCGCTGTGGATTTCCTCGGAGATGGTGTTCTGCACAGCGCAGAGCTTATCAAAGCGGCGGTTCTTTTCTTCCTTGGGGGTGAGATCCTCCATTTTGGCGGCAGGTGTGCCGGGACGGGGGGAGAAGATGAAGGTAAACAGGGAATCGTAACGCACCTGCTGGATCAGAGAAATCGTCTCCTCAAATTCTTCCTCCGTTTCACCGGGAAATCCCACGATCACATCGCTGGTCAGTACCAAATCCGGCATAACCGATTTGGCATAATTAACCTTTTGCAGGTAGACTTCCCGGTCATAATGGCGGTTCATGGCCTTCAGCACCCGGCTGGAGCCGGACTGGAAGGGCAGGTGAAGCTGCTTTGCGATCTTGGGGGAGGATGCCATTGCATCAAAAAGCTTTTGGGAGGCATCCCGGGGGTGACTGGTCATAAAGCGAATGAGAAAATCGCCGGGAATTTCCGCAATTTTCAGCAGAAGGTCGGCAAAATCTACGCCCTCGTCCAGGTCTTTTCCATAGGAGTTGACATTCTGGCCTAAGAGGGTGATTTCCCTGGTGCCGTTTTCGATGAGCTGGCGGCATTCTGCCAAAATATCCCCGCTTTTCCGGCTGCGCTCTCTGCCCCGGACATAGGGCACGATGCAGTAGGTGCAGAAATTGTTGCAGCCGTACATAATGGACACCCAGGCTTTCAAGGTGTGATCCCGCATCTGGGGTAAACCCTCGGCAATCGAGCCCGGTTCATCCTCAATATAAAAGACCCGCTTGCCGGCGGTGAGAACACGGTAAAGGATCTCCGCAAATTGCCACAGGTGGTGGGTGGAGAATACACCGTCTACGTGGGGGTAGCTTTTCTTGATCCGGTCGGTGACTACGGTCTGACCCGCCATACAGCCGCACAGAAAGATCTTTTGACCCGGATGGCGGCGCTTTGTATGGGTCAGCGCGCCTAAATTGCCGAATACCCGCTGCTCCGCATGCTCCCGGATGGCGCAGGTGTTCATTACTACCACATCGGCATTCTCGGCGGTATCGGTGATGGCGTAGCCGCTTTCACACAAAATGCCCCGGAGCTTTTCAGAATCCGCTTCATTTTGCTGACAGCCGTAGGTTTCCACATAGGCGGTGGGGGTGATGCCCCGGCTGCGCCAAAGGTCATTGATTTTATTGCAATAGGCAAGCTGGGCATCCAGCTTATCCTGAGAAATTACAGTGGTTTGGTTATTCATAGGGTATACTCCTCAACATACTATCTCAGTATAAAATCATAGCATTTTTTGACCTGTTTTGCAAGGGGTGATTCCCGAAATGTTAAGAATTTACAAAGCATGTTGCCAAAAAATTTAAAATGAAGGAGCTGTCTCAAAAACAAATGAGACAGCTCCAAAAAAATCTTTATAAAATGTTATCGTAGGGAACGGCCTGTGTGCCGTTCCTGATGGCATATTTAGTCTTCAATCCTTACAATATCCACAGAAGCTTCCAAAAGTATATTGATCAGTTCATTACGGGAACGATTTGTAACTGATGATAATTTATCAAGTCTATCTATCAATTCATCTTTCATTCGAACAGATACGATTTTGTATCCGTCATCTCCGCGCCTTGCGATTTTCTTTTTGATTCTGATTTCCTCTGCCATTACAATCACCTCATTTATAATGTAATTATACCTTGACAGAAATAGTTTTAATATACTATAATTATATAGTGTTTAAAACACTAGAAAAATATAGTTAGGATGATTAGTTATGAAAAAGGTAGTTTCCCTGATTTTAGCATTGGCGCTAATAGTTTCCTTGAATGCATGTACAAACGCATCTGTACAATCTGCGACAGAACCCCCTAATGAGTCGTCGATCACAATTCCTGATGTTTGTAATTCTGAAGAAAGCGTTGCGAAAAATTTAATATCTTCTTGCGGCTTGTTCCCGGATGTTGAATATAGATATGATGATATAGTTGTAGCAGGAAATGTAATTGAGACAATGCCAAGTGTTGGCAGCACAGTTAAGAAAGGCGATACAATTACTATAGTTATATCCCAAGGGCCTAAAATTGTTAAACCCAAAAGTGGGAGTTTCCGTTTTTATGATGTGTATTCTACTGATACGGATTGTATGAAAGCATCGGTACGCAAGGAAGAAGGAATATTATATATTGACTGCGATGTTGTTTTTGCTGCTCGCAGATATAAAGTGCCAGAAAAGGCTTTCGCGTCAACAGACGAGGATTATTTGTTCAGTATTCCAATAAAAGTAACCAATATATCCCAAAGTGATCACGAATCTGGTAACTACAGAAATAAGTTCACAATTGAGATTCCTCTTGACGAATTAGGAGACAGCAACCCTACACATATATATTTAAATTTGGACAGAACAGATTATCCGTTTGGTGATAATGCCCCACTAACCACACGCGTAAGGGCGTGGTTTAAGTTTGTATGGTAGTAAGCAAGTCTAAAAGACATAGGGAGATAGGGACGGTTTTGCTGTTACCTGACTCCCAATCCAATGAAAATCCCAGCCGGGGCAAGAGGGGTAACCCTTTTGCCCCATTTTGCAGCGCTCATTTTATAATGGATGTTGCAAAATTGTTTTTGCCGTGTTAAAATAACCCCATCCTATTCCCAATGTACGGGAGGAAAAGAGGCAATTATGGAAAATGAAAATCCTATGGAGCAGCTCCCGGAGGAAGTGCAGGCGCCGGAAACGGTGCAGGCATCTGAAACGGCTGCTGCGGAAGAACCTGTCAAAAAGAAAAAGAACAATGTGCTGATCATTGTTGTGGCGGCGGTGCTGGGTGTAGCGCTGCTGATCGGCTTGGGGCTGACGGTCATCAATGGTACCGATGGCTTTGAGGAATTAAAAACCAAGATTTCCGGGATCTTCGGCGAAAAGGAAGAAACGCCTACTGAGCCGGAAACTACTGCCCCGGATGTGACGGAGCCGGATGCCACGGAGCCGCTGAACCTGAAATCCTATACTGTGTCTGCCGAAGAAGCCACCAATGTGATCAACAACGTGGCAGCCACCGTGGGCGAAAATACGCTGACCAACGGAGAATTGCAGGTATTTTATCAGACCAGCATGCTCAATTTCTACTCCCAGTACGGAATGTACCTGATGTATATGGGTGTGGATTTTTCCCAGCCTCTGGATCAGCAGGTCTTTGACCCGGAAACCAACCAGACATGGCAGGAGTTTATCCTGGAAATGGCACTGAATAACTGGCACTTATATACCGCAATAGCAGAAAAGGGCAAAGCGGATGGCTTCCAGTTGGATGCCGAGGGGCTGGAATATGTTGCCAATATTGACACAAGTATTCAGGAAATGGCAGAGGCTTCCGGCTGTGCAACGGCAGAGGAATTTATGCAGACCCAGCTTGGCCCCACAGCTACCGTAGAGGGTATGCGGAGCTATATGGAAAAGGAATATTATTATGTCCGCTATTATGAGTACCTGAAGGAGCAGCTTGCCCCCACTATGGAGCAGATCGAGCAGTATTTCACGGAAAATGAGGAGACGCTTTCTGCCAGTGGTGTGACCAAGGAATCCGGGGATGTGGTGGATGTTCGCCATGTGCTCATTATGCCGGAGACCTCCGGCACCGATGAAAGCGGCAAGGCCATCAGCACAGAGGAGGATTGGGAGGCCTGCCGCCAGAAGGCACAGGCACTTTTGGACGGTTGGCGCAGCGGGGAAGCGACGGAGGAGGCCTTCCACGTTTTGGCACAGGAAAACTCCGCTGACAGCAATGCCAGCTCCGGCGGCCTGTACACCGGCGTGACGGAAAATTATATGGTAGCGGAATTTAATGACTGGATCTTTGATGAAAGCCGCCAGTATGGCGATACTGATTTGGTCAAGACCCAAGTTGGCTACCACATTATGTTTTTTGTCAAACGGGAAGCCAACTGGATCGCCCAGTCCCGGGAGGGCTGCCTCAGCAACGCCATCAACCAGATGTTCTCCAATGTAACAGAGCAGTATCCCATCGAAGTAGATTACGATGCCATCGCATTGAGCTGATCGCAATAATGAACCCTCTCCGCAATCCCATAAGGGGCTGTGGAGAGGGTTTTGGTTTTACTGAAGCGTATTATTCGCCTAACCGCTGGATCAAATAGGGCAGGGCAGTCTCAAATTTTACGCCGTACCAGTGGCTTTCATCATCAATGGTGTTTTCAATGCACTTGCAGGTGTAATCCGCGGCGATCCGGGCGGCATCATTCATTGTTTTGCCGCTGACCCAGCTTCCCACAAAGGCAGAGGCGTAAACATCCCCGGTGCCGTGGAAATTCTGGGGGATTCTGGGATGGACATAGTGATCCACCTTGCCCTCACCGGAGATCAGCACGCCGGTCATACCGTCTTCAAAGGCAATGCCGGTGAGCACCACCCATTTGGTGCCTAAGGCGTGAAGCTTTGCCACCACATCCATAATGTAGGCTTTATCATAGCATTCCTGATAGGGGCAGCCGGTGAGGAAGCAGGCCTCCGTCAGATTGGGGACGACCACATCTGCCTTGCTGACAAGCCCCTTCATTGCTTCCACATACGCCATATCAAAGGCGGGGTACAGCTTGCCGTGGTCAGCCATAGCCGGATCGACCACCGTTTTGCCCCCCTGGACGACCATAGTTTCCAAAATGTTTTCCACCATAGCGACCTGCTGGGTGCTGCCCAAATAGCCGGTGTAAATGGTATCAAAGAGGATGTTCTCCTTCTGCCAGTGCTTTTGAAAATCCGGGATATCCGATGTCAGATCCCGGACATAGGGGAAGGAATAGCCCATAGTGTGGGTGGACAGCACAGCAGAGGGTAAAATGCAGGTCTCCTGACCGCAGGCAGAGAGAATGGGAAGTGCCACCGTCAGGGAGCATTGACCCACGCAGGAGATGTCCTGAATGGTTAAAATCCGTTTGTAGTTCATAAAAAACGCTCCTTTATGTAATACGAATTCTTGATTAAACAGTTCAGTTCTTTTCGGTCTAAATTGCGCCAGAATGCGTTATCCTCCTTGATGGGCGTCAGCCCACCTGCGTCGTCTGCCTTTTCTGGCGTAATCTATCCTTAAAAAGCTTTTAAACCATTTAACCAAGAATTAGTATAATATCTGGTATGGATTATAACACGAAATAGGAAAAAACATAGTACCAGATGGAGATAATTTTTGCATATCAATAACAGGGGGCACCTCTTTTGAGAGGTACCCCCTGTTCAGAGTGTCAAAAAAGCCGCCAACCGTCAAAAAGCGAGATAATATAAATGGTATCTAATAAAGCCTTCTCCCTTGGGGAGAAGGTGGCAAAAATCT
>JAFTTQ010000056.1 GCA_017466665.1 Oscillospiraceae bacterium | reverse complement strand
GTATAGCTTCCCCCGGGGGGAAGCTGTCACCGCTTTGGCGGTGACTGATGAGGAATGCGGGCAGAAAAGTTACGATTTATGCGCAGAAACAGACTCTTTCCTGACTTTCAGCTGTCGCCGTTCCTCATCCGTCTTTTGCCATTGTCTTTATGAGACAATGGCAAAATCCACCTTCCCCCGGGGGAAGGTATTATTGAACTGTTCTGCTAAATTCCAATTTTCTTTTATTCTTGATTATAGATTGCCGATGTGGTAAAATAGCCGGGAAGAAAAATAAGAAAAGAGTGTTTACGGATGAAAAAGATACGCTTTTTGATCGCCCTTTGGGCATCCAAGGCAGCCCGGCTGCTGCTGCGGCTTTTAAAGCGGAAGGCAACCTCCACCCCCGGCAAGGTGGCTCTTGCTATCGATAAAAGCTTTTTGGCAGGCTTTAAGCTGCCCAAGACCGTGATCGCGGTCACCGGCACCAACGGCAAAACTACCGTCAGCAATCTGCTGACTGACATCCTGACTAAAAACGGCTACCGGGTTACCAACAATTCCTACGGCTCCAATATTCAGGCGGGCATTGCCTCGGTGCTGCTGCAGGATGCCGATTTATTTGGTAAGATCCATACGGATGTGGCGGTTTTGGAGGTGGATGAGCGCAGCTCTTTGCGTGTCTATCCCTTTATTCAGCCGGATTACCTGATCTGCAATAACATTATGCGGGATTCCGTCAAGCGCAATGCCCATACGGAGTTTATCAGCTATATCATCTCCTCCGCTTTGACAGAAAAGACCCATCTGATCCTCAATGCCGACTGCCTGAACACGGCCACCTTAGCGCAGCAGTGCAAAAACCGCACCTATTTTGGCCTGGAGGCAGAAAAGCCGGAGGTCAGCGCCGAGCCTTACATCAGCGATGTGGTATACTGCCCCACCTGCGGCGGCGAATTAAAGCACGAATACCTGCGCTACAACCACATTGGCAGAATGTACTGCGAAAACTGCGGTTTAAAATCTCCCACGCCGGATTTTGCTGTGACTGCCATCGACTGGGAAAACAGCACCTTTACTGTCCGTCACCCGGCAGGGGAGGATACCTATACCCTCATCAACGACAATATTGTCAATGTGTTTAATTATTGCGGCGTGATCGCAATGCTGACCCGGTTAGGTCTGAAGCCGGATCAGATCGCGCTGGGATTTGACAGCAGCAAAATCGTGAAAAGCCGCTTTGACAAAATGACCATTGGCAAGCGGGATCTGTATGTACTGTTGGCAAAGGGTCAGAACCCCATTGCCCTGGCAAGAACCTTTGACTATATTGCCCACCTGCCCGGTGAGAATAAGGGCATCGTCATCAATGACGACGATTTGGAGGACAATATCAACAATTCCGAATCCACCTGCTGGCTGTATGACTGCGATTTCCGCTATCTGGCACACCCCTCCATCGGGCAGATCGTTTTTGCCGGCCCCCGGCGCTATGACCAGATGCTCCGGGCAAAAATGGCAGGCATCGATGAAAGCAAGGTGACCCTTGTGGAGCAGCCGGAAAAAGCGGCACAGGGCTTGATGATCCAGGGCTGCGGCGATGTATTTTTGCTGTATGAGATGTACAGAACTAAGGATTCCGCTGTGATCAAAAAGGAACTGATCGAGATGATGGAAGGGGATGCTGCAAATGAAAATTGAAGTTTTGTTTGGCGATGTTTGCAGCCTGTACGGTGACAGCCAGAACATCACCTATTTGAAGCAGACTCTGCCGGATGCGGAATTTATTGAAACCAAGCTGACCCAGGATCCCTGGTTTCTGGAAAACGACCCGGATCTGATCCTGATCGGCACTATGAGTGAAAAGGTGCAGCGGCGTATCATTGAAAAGTTCCGCCCCCACAGGGCAAGAATCCTGGAGCTGATCGAGAAGGGAACGCCCATTCTTGCCACCGGCAATGCCTGTGAGATTTTCTGCAAGCACATCGAGTATGTGACGGAGAAAATGGAAATTGACGGTTTGGGAATCGTTGACCTGACGGTCAAGACCGATTATTTCAAGCGCTATAACAGCAAGGTGCTGGGAGAGGCGGCTGGGATAAAGCTGGTGGGTTTTCGCAGTCAGTTCAGCTTCCTGTATGGGGATAATTCACAAAACTACTTCCAAAAGGTGATCCGGGGTGACGGCATCAACCGGGAAAGTAAATTAGAGGGCTTTCGGGTGAACAACCTGATCGGCACCCAGCTTTTAGGGCCGATGCTGCCGCTGAATCCGCTGTTTTGCGAATATTTGCTGATGCTTGCGGGCTGTGAGGCAAAGGCCGCTTTCCGGGAGGAGGCAATGAAGGCCTATGAGCAGCGTGTCAAGGAGTTTTCCGACCCAGAGGTCAAATTCGACCCAATTTAATAAAAAAGGCGGGGTTATCTCATCACGAGATAACCCCACTTTTTTATGCTCCAATAAATTGGAATTTACCTTGTTAATAGCAACAGCCAAAACCTCCCTCTGACGAGGGTAAGCGAAGCGCAGTCGCGGTAGTGAATGACAGCCCTGTGGGCTGTCAGAGCCGCGACCGGGCTCGCCGCAGCGAGTGGCACGGCGTTAGCCGTGACGGAGGGAGAGAAACATATTGATATCTCTTGTTTTCTCTCCCCCAGTCACGCTGTTCGCGAGACAGCCTCCTCGTCAGAGGGGGCTTTTAAAGCGGTGCGCTAAACAATAATTTGCGAATAAGAAGTGATCCGCAATACCTGTTACATTATGTACAGACAGAAATCTTTCTTGAAAATCCGTTCTGTAAAAAATACAGTTTTTGGATCCTCTTAAGATGGTGTACAGCATCTTGATCTCTGTCTGCTTCGTATCTGTCCGGCGATACACTTGACAGGGAAATTCAGATTTTCGCCGTTGTCGTCACATCGGTTTTGAATCTATCATCCTCTGCCCAACCATAGTATGACCCCCAAAAAATTAAATATACAAATTTGATTAGAGCGATAAAAAAATTATCCCCGGCTGTCACAGCCGGGGATAATTTCTTAATCTTCAAATAGCAGGACATCTTTATACCGATCCTTGAAAATGCTGTACACCGCATCCAAAATTTCGGTATCATCCACTGCCAAATAGTTCTCGTTTTCTTCATCCACCGGCTCGATCTCCAGGATTACGATGCCGTTTTCCTCGTCGTCCAGGGGCAGCAGCACAAGGTATTCCTTGCCGTCATACTCGATGCAGTCCAAATATTCAAATTCGGTGTCAACACCGTTTTCGTCGGTCAGGGTCAGGGTGGAAGCTTCCTCCTCCTGCAGCAATTCTTCGTTTTCCATTGGATTATCCTCCTTACATTTTTTCCGGGGCGCTAAAGCCCAAAATATCAATACATTGCTCCAAGATCCGCTTAGCAAGTCCAATCAGGGAAATATAGCCCTTCTGCAAGTCCTTGTTTTCCTCGCTGAGGATGCGGGTCTCGTGATAGAATTTGTTCACCGCACCGGCAAGCTCATAGATATAGGCGCAGATCAGATTAGGGGAGGAGGTGCGCAGAGCGCTCTCCAAGGCAGGACCCAGCCGGGTGATGCACAGCATCAGCTCCTGAGCGTAGGGATTGGCAGGCAGGCAGATGGGGAGATTTTCCCAAGCGCCGTACCGGGACAAAATGGACTTGATCCGCACAATGGTATAGAGGATATAGGGGCCGGTGTTGCCTTCAAAGGCAGCAAAGCGCTCCAGATCGAAGTTGTAATCCTTGGTGGGCTGGTTGCTGAGGTCGCCGTATTTCAGGGCTGCTAAGGCAATTTTTGCAGTGGTGGCTTCCACTTCATCTTCTGCAACGATTTTGTTCTCCACAACCTTGGAACGGACAAAATTCGTCATATCGTTCAGCAGCTGCTCCAACCGCAAAACGCCGCCGTCACGGGTCTTAAAGGGCTTGCCGTCAGCACCGTTCATGGTGCCGTGTCCCACATGCTCCAATACAGTTTCAGCTTTAACGATTCCGCCCTTCTTGGCAGCGCGGAATACCTGCTCAAAGTGGAGATTCTGCCGCTTGTCAGTGACATAGAGCATCTTGTCCGGGTGGTGATCCTGCATTCTCTGCACGAGGGTGGCAAGGTCGGTGGTGGCGTAAATGGCCGCACCGTCGGACTTAATGAGGATACAGGGAGGAATTTCCTTTTTGTCGCCCTCTTCCGCTACGGGGAAGACCAGCGCACCCTCGCTCATAACAGCGTGTCCCTTGGCTTTCAGGTCTTCGATCATTGCCGGGATGTAGGGGTGAGCATCACTTTCGCCCAGCCACTTTTCGTAATGCACATCCAGCTTATCATAGATCCGCCGCAGGTCGGGCAGAGAGATGTCCATGATATGTTGCCAGATAGCCCGGTAGCCCCGGCGTCCCTGCTGATTCTCATAGGTGGCGATGTGTGCCCGGTCGGCAAATTCCTTATCCACGTCCTTCTTGGCGGAAGCGGCGGGATAGATTTCTTCCAAATCGGACAGAGTAAAGGGGGCTTCTTCCGGATATTCGCCGGTGTAGTTGGGGTCAAAATAGCAAAGATCCGGCTGACGCACTTGCAATTCCGCAATGATAAGACCCATCTGCAAGCCCCAGTCGCCCAGGTGGATGTCACCGATGGTGTTATAGCCCATAAACTTATGGAGCCGTTTCAGCGCCTCACCGATGATGGCAGGCCGGAGGTGACCGATGTGCAGAGGCTTTGCTACATTGGCTCCGCCGTAGTCGATGATCGCCATTTTGCCGGCGCCTTCTTTTTGTACGCCGAAGTCAGGCGCTGTGCGCATTTTTTCCAAGTAATCCCGCAGAAAACTGTCGGACAAATTCAAATTGATGAAACCGGGCATCACAGCCTTGCACATAGAGAAGTCCTCGCCTTGCAGCTTTTCTGCCACGGCGTTAGCGATGGCAATGGGAGCGCACTTGTATACCTTGGCGGCAGACAGCGCGCCATTACACTGATATTGGCACAGGTCAGGGCGGTTGGATACCGTCACTCTGCCGTAGGCAGCGTTGTAACCGGCATCCTGGAATGCCTGCTCCATCTTTTTTGAGATAATATCTAATATTTTTTCCATATTTCTCTCCTTTTTAAGTTTTTTGCCAATCTCCCTAAGAAGTGTCATTCTGAGCGAAGCGCAGCGGAGTCGAAGAATCTTTCAAGTGATTACAATAGGGGAATGAGGGTTATTAGGAATCCCAATCAGCAGAAAGATCCTTCCAAGTTGGATTATCTTTTGAAATTAAAATGTTTTTCTTTACTCTTGTCCAGCCTTTGAGCTGCTTTTCCCGTTCCAGAGCAGCACGCACATCACTGGTGGTTTCAAAGTAAACCAGTTTGTTCACATTGTATTTTTGCGTAAATCCTTTGACTAAATGATTCTTGTGCTCATAAAGTCGTCGGGGTAAATTGCTGGTTACGCCAATATATAGTACGGAGTCGCACCAATTTGACAGAATGTAAACATAATACATAGCTTTGCTCCTTGGCTTATCAGAGGGCACGAAGATCCTTCGCCGCAAGCGGCTCAGGATGACACAAACGGGGGCTTACTGCTTGTTGTTCTTCAGCCATTCCAGGTAGTCGTCGTAGGTACCGTAGCGGTCGATGATGGTGCCGTCGGGCTGGAAGGCAATGACACGGTTACAGACAGAGGTCAGCATTTCGTGGTCGTGGCTGGCCAGCAGCACAACGCCAGGGAATGCCTCCAAACCCTTGTTGACTGCCTGAATGGATTCCATATCCAGGTGGTTGGTGGGCTGGTCAAGAAGCACTACATTGGCACCGCTAAGCATCATTTTCGACAGCATACACCGAACCTTTTCGCCGCCGGAGAGCACATCCACAGGCTTGAATACATCCTCATTGGAGAACAGCATTCTGCCCAAAAAGCCCCGCAGGTAAACATCGTCCTTCTTGACGGAGTACTGCCGAAGCCAGTCCACCAGCTCCATTTTGTTGCCCTCGAAGTATTCGGTGTTGTCCTTGGGCAGATAGCTGCGTACTGTGGAGATGCCCCACTTGATAGAGCCCTCGTCCGGTTCCAATTCCCCCATCAGGATCTGGAACAGAGCCGTCTGCGCCAGCTCGTTTTCACCTACAAAAGCGATCTTGTCATTTTTGCCTACGGAGAAATAGATGTTGTCCAGGAGCTTTTCACCGTCTACGGTGACGGAAACATCCTTGACAGTCAGGATGTCCTTACCCAGCTCCCGCTCCGGCTGGAAGCCCACGAAGGGATAGCGGCGGGTGGAGCAGGGCATTTCCTCAACGGTCAGCTTGTCCAGCAGCTTACGCCGGGCGGTAGCCTGCTTTGCCTTGGATTTGTTGGCAGAGAACCGCTGAATAAACAGCTGCAATTCTTCGATCTTCTCCTGGTTGCGCTTGTTCTTGTTGCGAATCATAGCCTGCACCATCTGAGAGGATTCGTACCAGAAATCGTAGTTGCCCACATACATCTTGATCTTGCCGTAGTCGATATCCACGGTGTGGGTGCAGACGGTGTTCAGGAAGTGCCGGTCGTGGGACACGGCGATGACCATACCGGGGAAATCCAAAAGGAAGTCTTCCAGCCAGTTGATGGAGTCAATGTCTAAGTTGTTGGTGGGCTCGTCCAGCATAACGATATCCGGGTTGCCGAACAGCGCCTGAGCCAGCAGTACCTTCACCTTTAAACGGGGGTCGGTGTCTGCCATCCTGTCGTAGTGCAGGTCGGTGGGAACGCCCAACCCCTGGAGCATCCGGGATGCGTCAGATTCTGCTTCCCAACCGCCCATTTCCGCAAATTCTACTTCCAGCTCGGAGGCACGGATGCCGTCCTCGTCGGAGAAATCCTCTTTTTCGTAAATAGCGTCCTTTTCCTTCATTACATCGTAAAGATGCTGGTTGCCCATAATGACGGTGTCCATAATGGTGTATTCGTCGTAGGCGTTCTGGTTTTGCTTCAGAACAGAAACACGCAGCTCCTCTGGGATGGTGATGGAGCCGTGGGTGGATTCCAGTTCCCCGTAAAGGATGCGCAGGAAGGTGGACTTACCGGCACCGTTGGCACCGATGATGCCATAGCAGTTGCCGGGCAGAAATTGCAGATCAACGTGCTGGAACAGCCATTGACCGCCGAATTGCATACCTAAATTGCTGACTGTGATCATTTTTAAATACCTCATTACTTCTTTTGCGCACTACACAAATTGAGATTGGAATAATATATGTTGTAACGTTTGCAGAACGCAGAATCTTGGCTCCCTCGTTATGAGGGAGCTGGCAAATTGCCGATATTAGGCAATTTGACTGAGGGAGTTTGCTTTAGAATACGAAACTCCCCCTGTCAGGAGGGAAAGCCCTCCTGACAGCCCCCTCAAAACGAGGGGGCCAAGGGCGTGTACAAATTATTAGGCTTACACATATGAAACCAAAATCTGCATTCCTTATACTACGGCAGGCGCATAATTTTTCATTTTAATCATAGCACATAATTGTAAATAATAAAAGAACTTTTTTCCAAAGGGGTTGCATTTTTTTGAATCCGTGATATAATTTTAGCACTCAGGCAATTAGAGTGCTAAAACAACAGTATCAAAGGAGTAAAGAAAAATGGCAAAAAAACAGTTTAAGGCAGAATCCAAGCGGCTTCTGGACTTGATGATCAACTCCATCTACACCCATCAGGAGATCTTCCTGCGGGAGATCATCAGTAATGCCAGCGACGCAATGGACAAGCTGGCATACACTGCCCTGACCGATGATAAGATCGCCATCGACCGGGAGCAGCTCTGCATCACCATTACCCGTGCTAAGGATGGGGGCATCCTGACGGTTTCCGACCGGGGCATCGGTATGACCAAGGAGGAGATGGAGGAAAATCTGGGTACCATCTGCAAATCCGGCTCTTTGGGCTTTAAGCAGCAGATGGAGGAGACTGCCGATATTGATATTATCGGTCAGTTCGGCGTGGGCTTCTATGCTGCCTTTATGGTGGCATCCTCTGTTACCGTAATTTCCAAGAAGTACGGTCAGGATAAGGCGTATAAGTGGGTTTCTGACGGTGCTGACGGCTATACCATCGAAGAAGCCGAGAGAGAATTCCCCGGCACCGATGTGATCATGACCCTGAAAAAGGACACCGAGGATGAAAAGTACTCCCGGTTCTTGGAGGAATATGAGATCCGCAGCCTGGTGAAGAAGTATTCCGATTATATCCGCTATCCCATCCGTATGGAGGTCAGCAAGTCCCGCTTAAAGGAGGGCTGCCCCGAGGATAAGCCGGAATATGAGAGCTACATGGAAGAGGACACCCTGAACTCTATGGTTCCCATCTGGCAGCGCAATAAGAAGGATGTTACCGAGGAAGAATACCATTCCTTCTATCGGGAAAAATTCTTTGACTACAATAAGCCTGCCAAGGTGATCTCCTTTAGCGCTGAGGGCAATGTGTCTTTCAAGGCATTGCTGTATATTCCCTCCAAGGCACCCTACGACTATTACAGCAAGGATTTCAAGCGGGGCTTGCAGCTTTATTCCTCCGGCGTGATGATTATGGAATCCTGCGAGGATCTGCTGCCGGAGCATTTCTCCTTTGTCCGTGGCGTAGTGGACAGCCAGGATCTTTCCCTGAATATCAGCCGGGAAATGCTGCAGCACGACCGTCAGCTTAAGATCATTGCCAAGGGTATCGAGAAGAAGATCAAGTCTGAGCTTGCCGCTATGCTGGAAAATGACCGGGAAGGTTATGAAGCGTTCTATGCCGCCTTTGCCCGTCAGCTCAAGTATGGTGCAGTTGCCCAGTACGGCGCTCATAAGGATGCCACTCAGGATCTTCTGCTGTTTTACAGCAATAAGGAGAAGAAGCTGATCTCCCTGAAGGAGTATGCTGACGCTATGGCAGAGGGTCAGGAGAAGATCTACTATGTTTCCGGCGAGAGTGCTGAGCGGCTTGCTAAGCTGCCCCAGGTGCAGACCCTGACCGCAAAGGGCTATGATGTGCTGCTTTGCACCGACGAGGTGGATGAGTTTGTTCCCCAAACATTGATGACCTACGCCGAAAAGTCCTTCTGCAATGCCGCAACCGAGGATCTTGGCTTGCAGTCCGACGAGGAAAAGGAGCAGATTAAGCAAAAAACCGAGGAGCTGCAAAGCCTGCTGACCTTCGTGAAGGACAGCCTGACAGAGGAGATCACCGAGGTTCGCTTGTCCGGCGAATTGGGGGATATGCCCGTATGTATGGTGCCTGCCGGCGGAATGAGCTTTGAAATGGAAAAGTATATGAAGCGGATGAACCCGGAATTTAACTTCCCCAGCCAGCGTATTTTGGAGCTGAACCCGGAGCATCCCGCGGTTCAGGCCATGGAAAAGGCCATGGTGGGCAATACAGAAAAGGCAAAGGACTATGCAAAGCTTCTGTGCTGCCAGGCAAAGCTCCTGGCAGACCTGCCCCTGGAGGATCCGGCAGAGTATACAGCCCTTGTGTGCAAGCTGATGCAGTAACCGATCAATCAAAAAGCGAGATGGAATCCCCATCTCGCTTTAAAAGCCCCCTCTGACGAGGGGGCTGTCACGCGAACAGCGTGACTGGGGGAGAGAAAATAAGAAATGCCAATATTTTTCTCTCCCTCCGTCTTCGCCTGCGGCGAATCCACCTCCCTCATCAGAGGGAGGTTTTTTTCGGTGCTCTTGGTGCGATAAAATCCAATTTATGCTTCTAAAAAATATTGACAGAAATGACTATGGATGGTAAACTGTAATTGGTCTACGAATGATAGACGATTGAAGGAGTGATAGCAATATGGAAATCAAATTAGGATTGGTAGAATCAAAGTTTGCCGATATCATTTGGGAGAATGCGCCCATGACCACAAAGGAGCTGGTGGCGGCTTGTGAGCAGGCGCTGAACTGGAAGCGCACCACCACCTATACGGTGCTGAAAAAGCTTTGTGACCGGGGGATTTTTGATACCACCAACAGTCTGGTGACGGTCAAGATCTCTAAGGATGAATTTTATGCGATCCAGTCGGAGCAGTTTGTAAAGGATAATTTTGAGGGCTCCCTGCCTGCCTTCATTGCGGCATTTACCACCCGCAAGACACCGTCTGCCAAGGAATTGGAGGAGCTGAAAAAGCTGATCGATTCTTTTGGAGCGTGATTTTTTTCTATGACAGAGATATTTATAAAGCTTATCAACCTGAGCATTTCCGCAAGCTGGCTGGTGCTGGCTGTGCTTCTGCTTCGGCTGTGCCTGAAAAAGACACCCAA
Source organism: Oscillospiraceae bacterium (assembly GCA_017466665.1). Classification (GTDB taxonomy): domain Bacteria; phylum Bacillota; class Clostridia; order Oscillospirales; family Oscillospiraceae; genus Faecousia. The sequence goes on along the minus strand of JAFTTQ010000056.1, from coordinate 5,661 downwards.
GTGGATCACCTGCGTGTTATGGGGGATCGTGGCATTGCGGCTGGTGATGCCGTTTACCTTTGAAAGCAGCCTGAGCCTGATCCCCAGCGCGGAGGTGATCCCCCAGGATATCGTGACCTCCCAGGCACCGGCGATCCACAGCGGCATTCCGGCTGTGAACAGTACGGTCAATCCTATGGTCACCCAGCAGGTGATCGAGGAAAGCCACATTATGGAAAAAATATTGTATGTGGGCGCTATCGTGTGGGCAGTGGGTGCGGCGTTAATGCTTGTGTACAGCATTATTAGCTGGCTGATGCTGCGCCACCGGGTCAGGGCGTCTATATTGCTGCGGGATAATATTTACCTGTGCGACAATGTGGATTCTCCCTTTGTGTTTGGCATTTTCCGTCCGAAGATCTATGTGCCCTCCGGGATGGAGGAGGAGCAGCTTTTCTATGTGCTTGCCCACGAAAATGCCCATATCCGCCGGGGAGACCACTGCTGGAAGCCGCTGAGCTTCTGGCTGCTGGCGGTTTACTGGTTCAATCCCCTTTTGTGGGTGGCATATATTCTGCTGTGCCGGGATATTGAGCGTGCCTGTGATGAAAAGGTGATCGCGGATATGGATAACGCCGATAAAAAGGGCTATTCCCAGGCACTTGTGTCCTGCAGTGTCCACCGCCGGATGATTATGGCTTGCCCGGTGGCGTTTGGTGAGATCGGTGTAAAGGAACGGATCAAGGGCGTTTTGAGCTATAAAAAGCCCACGGTCTGGATCCTTGCGGCGGCAATGGTGGTTTGCGCTGTTACGGCAGTTTGCTTTTTAACAAACCCGGAGACCTGCCCCCATTTGTATAAAGGGGAGATCACTGTGGAATCCACCTGCACACAAAAGGGTATGGAAAACCGTACCTGCCAGCTTTGTAAGCACAGCTATACCGCACCGGTAGAGGTCTGCGCCCATAGCTATGACGATGGCGTGGTGGTGACAGCTCCTACCTGCATTGCCCAGGGAGAGCTGGAGCGTACCTGTACCGATTGCGGTGCGAAAACAGTAGAAATATTGGAAATGACCGCCCATATCGACGGCGAGCATATCGTTTCCAAGGAGCCCAACTGCATAGAAAAGGGCGAGGTAACCACTGCCTGTACGTATTGTCAGGCTGTGTATGTGGTGGAGATCTTGCCGGAAAACGATGTCCACGATCTTGTGGAAACGGTCATTACAGAATCCACCTGCACCGAAAACGGCGAGGGCATCAAAACCTGCACCCGCTGTGAATATTCGGAATCCGTTACTTATGACCGAGCAGAACACAGTTTTATGAATTTGAACACAATTACGCCTACTTGTAGGCGAGAAGGTTATGAAGTAAAATCTTGTACTGTCTGCCATTATACACCGATGACGAAAATATCGGATAGGGTTCCATGTGAATGGGTCGAAGCATATGATCGCACACGAATATACTGCAAATGGTGCAATAGAACCAAGAAATGGGCTGATTGGGTATTGAATGATCCAAGAGAAAGCAGCAATTCCAATAATGCGAATCAGTCTGGCTTTTTTCCTGTAATCCGGATTTGGCCTTAGAAAAACGCTTACTTGCACAATTACCTAATAATAGGGCGGGGGTTGCCCGCTGCCGATTGGCTCCCCTGTAGGGGAGCTGTCAGCGTAGCTGACTGAGGGGTTAGGGGGACAGGAAGCTAATGCAAATTCTCCTTTCCCACAAACCCCTCCGTCACGGCTTATGCCGTGCCACCTCCCCTACAGGGGAGGCTTGGCGGTTGCTTTTAGGGTCAATTTATATCAAATCTATGGGAGGAACAGCAAGTGAAAAAAGGAATTATCGTTTTATGTATAATGCTGTGTGTACTTACAGTTGGGTGTGATATTAGCAATAATGATAGTACACAAGATAATATAAACGAGTCTGTAAAAGATGATAATATGCCGAAAATTCAATTTTTTGAAAAAGAAAACCTTGCTGTCCCCGGGGATGATATTGAATTTCCAGTAGATATGAGCTCGATTATTAAGGATAACGAAACATTCCCGATAAACGCAAAAAATGAAGCAATAGAGGTTGGCAAAACATTATTAAAAAGGAATCAAGATGTCGGTAAGATGAAAAACTACAATCTGGTTTCTATAACGTACGCAACGAATGATAATATTTGGAAATTAAATTATTCTGAAAGTCAGGATATGTGGAGTGATTCAGCGGTGATGTGTATCGTTATGGAAGGCGACACCGGAAATATTATTGCTGCATGGGCGGAAGAATAGGGGAAACAGAATGAAATATACAAATATTTTATCCTATTTATTAGTAATTCTTTTGCTGGTAACTGTCCTGACAGGATGTGCGGATTCATCTTCCCAACCTGAGGATCCATTGGCTGATTATGTGGAAATGTTAAATGGAGATATTCCGGAAGATCTGCGCTTAACAATTTATTATATGGACCCGACAATACTAACCCTTAGGGCATTAAGTGCAGAGGATTTGATAAGCTTTCCGGAAACAAAGAAAATAGTGGTTGAATCCGACGAATTGTTGGCGAATTTTGAAGCGCTTAAAAAATTAGATCCCTCTGAGCTTGTCCCTGCAATAGTAACATCCTACATAAACGCAAGAATGTACTATGTGCTGGAAGCAGGAGAATCCGGCAAGCTGCTGGAGGTCACGATCAGTGAGATTCGCGGTAATGTTGTTGTGAACGGAATGGAAGTGGAGTTTGATCCTGTATTTTATGAATTGATCGAGCCATTTTGGACCGAGGAAGCCCGCATTATGTATGATTGGAGGAAGGAAACATGAAAAGAATCATCTGTTTTCTTGCTGTTCTTGCCTGCCTTATGATGCTGTGCGGCTGCGGAGAAACAAAGATCAAAGAGGATGCAGCGGTGACCTTGCATTTTTGCTGCTATGAAAACGATATTGTTCAGGAGCTAACTGCCGAAGAGTCGGCAAAGGTGATCGAAATATTAAACGGAAATACATACGATCCGCTTCCGGGCGTTCCGGCCTGTGGCTTTTCTAAAGAAGTTTCTTTTGAGATCAATGGCAGATTTTATGCCGTTGCCATGGATACCTGCAACAATATGCAGGACTTGGGGTCATTAAGGTTTTTCCCTGTAACAGAGGACGGGATCGACTATATCCACGCGCTCTTTGAAAAATACGGCGGTTATTTCCCATGTGTATAAAAAAGAACCGGAAGCATCCCGCTTCCGGTTCTTTTTGCAAATTATTGTTAATCGCACCAACCACACCCTCTCCCGATGGGAGAGGTGGCAGCCTGTAAGGGCTGACGGAGAGGGTGTCCTGTCACACATATGCGGTTTTTTGCCGGTACACCCTCTCAGTCAGCTCCGCTGACAGCTCCCCCAGAGGGGGAGCGTGTAATAAGGCAAATTCCAATTTAGTTGTCTTTTAGAAATGCTATAATGCCTTGGGCGATGGTGCATTCACTGGTAAAGGGGCAGCTCTCGTAGGAGCAGTCCACCTCCAAAAGTGCGCCGTTTTCCTGAGCGGCACAGACCATTCGGCTGTTATCCAGTGTGCGGCAATAGCCGCTAAAAAATTTTTCCTGTTCCATATTTTTACTCCTGAATAATGGCAAAGCCCATAGAGCCAAGGCACAGCCGCTTTGGTGCGGCGTTTGTCAAAAACTTGCTGTACAGCACCATACCGTCGGGGATCTCCCAGTTTTCGGCGCTGTGGTTGATAAACACCTTGACCTTTTCCCCCTGATAGCTGCGGCGGAAGGCGACCTTGCCCTGCTCTGCCATCAAAAATTCCGTATCACCCCAGCGCAGGGCGGGGAGCTTTTTTAGGTGTCCAAGCTGACGGAAGTGCTGCAAAAGCATTGGATCCTCCCGTCCCCAGGGGTAGGTACGGCGGTTAAAGGGATCCTTGTAGCCCTCCATACCCGCCTCGTCGCCATAGTACAGGCTGGCACTGCCGGAGAGGGTATATTGCAGCACCGAGGCAAGATAAAACCGCCCCATAGCCAAATTCCGCAGATCGTGGGGCAGGCGGCGTTTGGCTTTTTCTTCCCGGCTGCCGTCGAAATCGTCCACCAGCGCAGTAAGGATCCGGGCAGTGTCGTGGGTGCCCAGCAGATTCATATTGCTGTGCGCCACCTGAGCGGGATAATTTTCTAAAATGGTCATAACCGTGTTTGCCAGACCGTGACCGTCATCGAAGCCCTTTAAATAATTGATGATGGCAGTGCGGAAGGGGTAGTTCATCACGCTGTCCAGCGTGCCGTCCACAAAGTAGCGCTTGCGGATGCCGTAGGCCTCCTTGTTGGAGGCATCCTCCCAGACCTCGCCCAGCAAAAGGGCATCGGGCTTTATTTCCCGGATGCGCTTTTTCAGCAGATCCAAAAATTCATTGGGCAGCTCGTCGGCAACATCCAGCCGGAATCCGTCACAGCCCTGCCGCAGCCAGTAGGCAACCACAGAGCTTTCGCCTGTGATGATATATTCCACAAAGGCAGAATCTAACTTGTTGACGGTGGGAAGGGTGTCGAAATTCCACCAGCTATTGTAGCTGTTGGGATATTTGTGGAAGGTGTACCAGCTATAATAGGGGGATCGGCGGGATTGATAGGCGCCTACCGAATCAAATGCACCCTCTTTATTAAAATACAGGCTGTTGGAGCCGGTATGAGAGTAGACCCCGTCTAAGATCACCTTGATGCCGTATTCGTGGGCTTTGTTGCATAGTGCCCGAAAATCCTCAACAGTGCCCAGCATGGGATCGGGGGTCTTGTAGTCGCCGGTGTCGTAGCGGTGGGAGGAAAAGCTTTTGCTGATGGGGTTCAGGTATAAAATGGTGGTGCCCAAGGAGGCAATGTAATCCATTTTCTCTGTAATACCCCGGAAATTGCCGCCGTAAAAATCGTTGTTCAGCACCAGACCCTCCGGCGTGGGTGCCCAGTCCACTTCCTCGTTCCAGCTTTCGTGGACGGTGTAGGGCTGCAGCTTGCCGGTCAGGTCGCATTGACCCTTGCGGTAAAACCGGTCGGGGAATACCTGATAGATCACAGCGCCCTTTGCCCAGTGGGGGGTGGTAAAATTGGCCGGGGTGCAGGTAAGCTGCCACTGGTCGCCGTCCTCCATATTGGTGTCGCTGCCGTATTTGAACAGGCGGAAGGAGCCGCTTTCCTTGAAAATGACAAAATGATAGAAGTACAGGGCAGGGTGTTCCAGGGAAAAGCTGCCCTCAAAAATATCGTAAGCCCCTTTTTGCTCCGTCCGGTTCATGGTCACGATCACGGAATCGTAGCCATCATCGGCAAAAAGCACACATTCGGCCTTGACCGCCCTTACATCCTGGGGGATGTGGATATGCAGGGTGCATTCCTGCCCGGCAGTCAGCGTGCCAAAGGGATCCTTAAACATTTTCTTTTTGGAATCAAATAAAATACGCATAAGCTGCTCCTAAACCGTAATGCACCTATCTTAGCATAAAAGATAAATAAAGTAAATTGGAATTTAGCATACTAAGTACAACCTGCAAAGCCTCCCCTGTGTAAGGGGAGGTGGGCAGGTTATAATTCGAAGTGCAACACTAAAAATAAAATGAGACAATATGCGAACCTTAGTGTAAAATGTAGTTGTCACACAATCAAACTACACGGAGGTAAGCATATTGTCCT
>JAFTTQ010000055.1 GCA_017466665.1 Oscillospiraceae bacterium | reverse complement strand
GGCGAATTAAGCGTTCTCAAGGGCATCCATTTGGAGATTAACCGTGGTGACGTGGGCGTTATTATTGGCCCTTCCGGCTCCGGCAAATCTACATTGTTACGATGTTTGAATCTGTTGGAGAACCCTACCGGCGGCAAGATTTTCTTTAATGGCTGCGACATAACCGCCAAAAGCACAAATATTAACATCCACCGGCAAAAGATGGGTATGGTCTTCCAGCATTTCAACCTTTTCCCCCATATGACCATTTTGGAGAATATGACCATTGCCCCTATCAAGCTGTTGAAAAAGACCAAGGCCGAAGCAGAGGAAAGGGCAATGAAGCTGCTGGAGCGGGTCGGACTTGCCGACCGTGCCGGTGCCTATCCCAAGCAGCTCTCCGGCGGTCAGAAGCAGCGTGTTGCCATTGTTCGGGCGCTGGCTATGGAGCCTGAGGTCATGCTGTTTGACGAGCCTACCTCCGCCCTTGACCCTGAAATGGTGGGTGAGGTTCTGGAGGTTATGAAGGAGCTTGCCAGAGAGGGTATGACCATGGTTGTGGTCACCCACGAAATGGGCTTCGCCAAGGAAGTAGGCAACCGTGTGATCTTTATGGACGAAGGCAACATTGTAGAGGAGAACACACCTGCTGAAATCTTTGAAAATCCCAAGCACCCCCGTTTAAAAGACTTCCTTGCCAAGGTTTTGTAAATTGAAACCCTCTCAGTTACGGCTTGTGCCGTGGCTGAGAGGGTTTCCTTATTTGCTTTGCTCATAAAATATTACTTCACTGTACCCTGATGCATAATTTTCAGGATAGACGAAAACCGTATTTCCCGGTGCGATATAAGGCACTTCCGTTTTAAAGACTCTGCCACCCATATAGAAGCATCCATCCGGGATATAAGTTCTATGATATATGGTCAAATTGTGAAGCTTGGAGCCAGATCGGTTGGTAATGCTTAAGCATCCCATTCCCACTTCCTCGATTTCCAAGCGTGGCTCTTCCCTTTCTTCCTTCACCGTTGTCCACCCAAACACACGTACGATCTCAGATTCTTTCAGAATCTGTCCTGCTTCCTCCGGCACAAGCACAGAGGATTTTGGCGGTATCATATACGCATTGAAGGTATATTGGCAGTTTTCCGTATAAACCGTTACATAGGCGTACGGAATCATCCTGTTTGCACTGTTATGCAGCATAATTGCCGCGACATTCTCCACTTCCCTATCCGAGCCATCTTCAATGAATTTTCCATCGTAGGCTGCAAGCTCCTGAATTACCAGCGGTGTGCAGGAAATCGGGACAGATTCCAGCTGATCCTGCAACGCCGTTTCAGATGCGTGATCCTGCAGGCTTTGGGCATTTCCCACTATCGTCGATCCGATCAGCACAAGTGCCGTTAATGTACCCAGGCTGACAGATGCTGCTGCCAGTGCAAATCTCCGCAATGCAATATGATTCATAAGCTTTCCCCACCGCTTCATCAAATGTATGCACATTATATGAATTGCATATTCGTCCTTTCAAGGGAAAACAGGGGGAATCAAGCAGGGCTTACTCAGAATCGTTTGACAAATCCCGGAAGAAATTTGACGGGGCAGCCATAAAAAGAAAAAGGCAGAAGGGATATTTCCCCTTCTGCCCGTTTTTTGTAGGCTTTCAGCATTGCTCCAGCAGGTCTTTGAAGTACTGTTCCAATTCCTCGTCAGTGTCCAAATTGGCCACATACATCTGATTGCCCATTGCGCCACTAAGGGCATCGGGAATCCTGCCAACCATCTTCATTTTGCTGCCGTACTTTTCCATAATCGAATTATGATCCATCACAAAGCGCTTTCCGTCACGGCGGCCGACAAACGCACAATGATGGGCACCGCCAAGAGGCTTTGTGCTATGATTGAACGCGATCATATCCGCCCAGATCTTATATACATCGGTTTCATAAGCGTAATTGTACATATCCGGGGTGTAGCCGCCAGCGGGACGCATATTGACCTCAAGGCCGATAATATCATCCTTCTTACCAAGTCCCAGCTGATCCTCAGTCAATACAAAATACTCTAAATGAATGAAACGCCCTTTTACACCAAAGGCCTTGACTGTACGGCGGCCAATTTCCTTTACCTTATCAGGAAGCTCCTTGACAATGTAATAAATGGAGTTGTCATTTGTATTCACAACATCCATCAAAGAATTTGGGGTCACATTGCCGGATTCAAAGATTGGCTCACCATTCTGGTCAATGATGGCATCATAGGTACGGACATAGCCCTTGACCATTTCTTCCATAATGTACTGCACATGATCCTTGGTGGCAAAGAAATATTTCAGCTCGTCCTCATTGCAAAGCCGGTATGTACTGCTGGCACCCACGCCGTTATCAGGCTTCACCACCACAGGATAACCCACTTCTGCCGCAAAGGCGGCGGCACTGCCGTAATCCTTCACCAAATGGTATCTTGCCGTAGGGATGCCGGCTTTCGCATAATATGCCTTCATTGCGGATTTATACTTGACCTTCTCCATATCCTCCTGCATAAAGCCGGAGGTGATATGAAACTCGGTACGCAGCTTGGCATCCCGTTCCAGCCAATACTCATTGTTGGATTCCAGGTAGTCGATCTTACCGTAGGTAAAGGTAAAAAACGCAACGGCACGAAACACTTCATCGTAGTTTTCCAGATTGGAGACACGGTAGTATTCATTCAGAGAGCTTTTCAGCTCAGGCTTCAGCTCATCATAGGGACAATCGCCAATGCCCAAAACACGAATGCCGTTGTTTTTCAGTTCCGCACAGAATTTCCAATAGGTTTCGGGAAAATTCGGAGATAAAAAGATAAAATTCTTCATAAACACTTTCTTTCCTTAATACAAAAATCTGGGAGCATAATGTGCCACCATACGGTACCACCAATGCCAGTCATGGGATACATCGTGACCCCAAAAATCCACCTGACCGTGGATGCCTTTTTCCTGCATCACCTGACAGAGCTTGCCGGTGCTGGCCTTTAAAGAATCCTCCCAGGCACCCTGCCCCACTACGATGACAATTTGACGCTGGTTATACATTTCAATATAGGGATGATCCCAGGGCATATTGCGCAAATAATGCACAGGGCAGTTGTTATAGACCAGATCGTCCATATAATCTCCAAAGAACTCTTCGGAATCATAAAGGCCGGAAATGGCAAACACACCGGCAAACAGATCCGGGCGGCGGAAAAACAGATTTGCCGCGTGCATAGCACCCATAGAACAGCCAAAGGTGATGATTCCCTGGTCATAGCCGTTTCGTTCACCGCTTAAATGCTTAATGGTGGGCACCATTTCATCCACAACGTAATGATACCATCTTTCATGGTTTTCAATGCGCCAACGGTTATCTGCCCCCTTGGCAGCCCAGGCTTCATCGTCAATGCAGTCAATGGAATAGACGGTACAAAGACCTTCCTCGATCCATTTTGCCCAGTGGTCGATCATTTTGAAATTTTCAAAATCATAAAATCTGCCGCTTTGGCAGGGAATAAACATCACCGGCTTGCCACTGTGACCATATACTTTAAACTCCATATCCCGGTTCAGATGGCTGCTCCAGTGCTTCATATAACGAATTTCCATAATTTATAACCCCAAACAATCCATAAAGATCGGTATTTGTCTTTCCCAAGAGGCCTCGCTGTGGGTGCCGCCGGGAACAATGCGGAAGGCAAGATTTACCCGCTTTGTAAGCAGCAAATGAGATGTGGAGATCAGTGCCTCCGCGTTGGCAGCGTGATTAAACATCTCCTCGCTGCCGTAATCCATATAAATGCAGGTATCTCTGCGAATATGGGCACGGGCTACCATTTCCAGTATTTTTCCCGAGCTTACCCACAGGCTGGGCGACAGACAGGCTGCCCTTTGGAAAATATGGTTATACACCGTAGCGCCATAAAGCGCCATCAAGCCGCCCATGGAAGAACCGGCAAGAATGGTATTTTTTCGATCAGTAAGGGTGCGGTATTTTTTATCAATATAGGGCTTCAAATAATTCACAAGCCAGTTCATATACAGGCTTCCCTTAGCTTTGATCTTGCCCAGGGTGGCATTTTCAAAGTTAATGGGCGAATACTCCTGCAATCGTCCGTTACCCTCGTGGTTGCATTCCACGCCCACAATGATCAGATCCTTCTGACTTTCGTCCATATACTTCGCCATACCCCAGGATTTACCGTAGGTGGCATCCTTGTCGAAAAACACATTATGTCCGTCGAACATATACATAACAGGATACCGGCGCTCAGGCTCCAAATCATAGGATTCCGGGATATAAATATAGGCCTTTCTTTTTTTATCCCCGGTCAGCTTGGGTATCGTAACTTCCCACTCAAAAACCACAGCGATTCGCCTCCAAATGGCTCACAAAACTTTTATAAGTATAATCCTTTTACGGTTTTTTGTCAATTTTACTGTTACAAAAATATGAATTTTTATAGAAACTGCCGTACAATTCCTTGTACGGCAGTGGAAATTTATCTATTATGCTCCAAGATGAGACCAAATGCTGCTTTGGCAGCCTGCTCACGGACTGCATTTCGGTCACCAGCAAAATGATATTCAAGGCTCATACAGGTCTTTTCATCGCAATAACCGATAAATACCGTACCGACCGGGTTGCCAAAATCATCCCCACCGGGGCCAGCCAAGCCAGTCACAGAAACAGCAATATCGGCATTCAGTGCTGTTTTCACACCCACTGCCATAGCCTCCGCTACCTCTTTGGAAACCGCTCCCCTATTTTCCAACAGATCAGCCGGGACATTCAAAAGCTTCTGCTTGATCTCATTTACATAGCTGATAACACCGCCCTTATAAACGGCAGAGCTGCCGGCAACAGAGGTCAGTGCGCTGCCGATCATACCGCCGGTACAGCTTTCTGCCGTGGCAAGGGTCTTTCCCCGCAGGGCTGTGATGACCTTTCCCGCAAGCTCATCCATAGTATTTCACCGACAGCTTTTCAATGGAATTCAGGGCATCTGCAATGAGTGCAGCACGATCCAGCTTTTCCTCAGCGTGGATCACCTGGCCTAAGGTTGGCTTTGTTTTGGGGTGCTTGGGAGTAAAGACAGTGCAGCAGTCCTCATAAGGTAAAATGGAGGTATCCATAGTACCGATTCTTCGGGCAATGGTTACGATCTCCTCCTTATCCATACCGACTAAGGGCATAAAGATGGGCATATTGACCACCGCGCCTGTCACCGTCATTGCTTCCATTGTCTGGCTTGCTACCTGACCTAAGTTTTCACCGGTGATCAATGCTCCGCAGCCGTGCTGACGGGCAATTTCCTGGGAAATTTCCATCATAAAACGCCGCATAATCAATGTGAAGAACTCCTCCGGGCAGTGATCCCGGATTGCCTCCTGAATGGGCGTGAAATTCACAATATTCAGAGTCATTCTGCCACTGTACCGAGTTACAAGCCTTGCCAGCTCGATCACCTTGTCCTTGGCAAGCTGGGAGGTATAGGGATACGAGAAGAAATGAACGCATTCGATCTCCACGCCCCGCTTTGCCATCATATAGGCAGCAACCGGGGAATCAATACCGCCGGAGAGCAGGCACATAGCTCTGCCGCCAACCCCCGTAGGCAGG
>JAFTTQ010000054.1 GCA_017466665.1 Oscillospiraceae bacterium | reverse complement strand
CTTGAACTTTTCCACAAGTGCGGCGATGCCCTCCTCGCCCTGAGCGGGGTCGATGATGTAGAGCACCTCGTACTTACCGGTGATCTTAGCCATGTTGTTTGCACCTCCTTTTGGACTTTTGGCCCCCGGTCTCGCCGGGAGCAAGGATTTACCTGTATTCACAGGCTTTCATATTATAATGGCTTTCACCCCAAAAGTCAAGCAAAATTGCGCAAATATAAACGCTTTCTCCACAAAAAGATAAGGGCACCTCTAAAAACTGATTTTTAGTCGGGTGCCACAAGATTTTGGCACAAATTAAAGTTTGGAAAACGCTGGAATACTTGGTGTATTTCAAGTTTTTCAAACTGAAAAGTTGGGTCAAAAGATTGGGCCCCCGGCAAAAAGGAGTTTTTAGAGGTGCCCATAAATCAATACGGCAACTTATTGTTTATCTTATGATTGCTGCGCCGTTCTCAATAGCTTCCCCCGGGGGGAAGCTGTCACCGCCATAGCGGTGACTGATGAGGAATGCGGGCAGAAGGCTTACGATGTGTACGTAGAAACAGACCTTTTCCTGACTTTCAGCTTTCGCCGTTCCTCATCCGTCTTTTGCCCTTGTCTTGTACAGACAAGGGCAAAATCCACCTTCCCCCCGGGGGAAGGTATTTGGGCATTGCTCCGGTAAATTCCAATTTTGCTTTCTATAAATTTGGGCGCCCCGATTGGGGCGCCCTGTTTGTTTACTTAGCAGCAGCCGCAGTTGTTGTCGCAGCCACAGTTGTTGTTGCCGCACATATTGTTGCCACAGCCGCAGAACAGGATCAACAGAATGATGATCCAGCACCAGTTACCGCCACAAGAATTGTTATTCCACATAAAGAATACCTCCAAAATCTTATTTTCACGGCGATGCCGCTCATTCCAAGATATTCCCCAGCATAAAATATGTGCGCCATTTTCGCAGAACTAAATTATTGTTTAGCGTGCTAACATAATTTCCGAAAAACTACCGAACCGGGTGTCATTTCGAGCCAGTTCGCAAACTTGCAATACAAGTAACTGCCTACTATGAGATTGCCACGATGCCTACGGCATCTCGCAATGACACAGTAGCTTGATAGCCGCTGCGCCGATTGTTGGTAAGGTAAAATCCAATATATATTTTTTAGGGCTTGACAAATAGGTCTATATGATGTAGACTAACAGTAGTCTACAAGATGTAAACCAAAAGGAGGCCATCGTATGCAGGATATTTCCCTGGGCGTGATCGAGGCAAAATTTGCCGACATCATTTGGGGCAATGCCCCTCTGCCCTCATCGGCGCTTGTTGTGAAAGCCCAGGAGGTGCTGGGCTGGAAAAAATCCACCACCTACACGGTGCTGAAACGGCTGTGCGAAAAGGGCATTTTTGAAAACAACGGCGGCACTGTCACCGTCAAGCTCAGCCGTGAGGAATTTTACGCCCTGCAAAGCCAGCGCTTTGTGGAGGAAACCTTTCAGGGCTCTCTGCCCGCGTTTTTAGCTGCCTTTACCAGCGGCAAACGGTTAACGGAGCAGGAGGTAGCCCAGCTTCGGCAGCTTGTGCGGGATCACGAGGAGGGATGACAATGGAAAGCATTTTTATCTCCTTATTAAATACCAGCATCACCGCCGGCTATCTGGTCATAGCCGTGATGCTGCTGCGCCCCATCCTGAAAAAAGCTCCCAAATACATCCGCTGCATTTTGTGGGGACTTGTGGGACTGCGGCTTGTGCTGCCCTTTTCCTTTGAAAGTATACTGAGCCTGATCCCCAGTGCCGAACCGATCCCCCCGGAGATCGTCAGCTCTCCCGCACCTGTCATTCAAAGCGGCATCACATTTTTTAATTCCACAGTCAACCCCATCCTCTCTCAGACCATGGCACCTACCCCGGAATACAGCGTCAATCCCATGCAGGTGGTGATGGGCATTGCCTGGAATGTGTGGCTGCTGGGTGTGATCGCTATGGTGCTGTACAGCGTTATCAGCTTTATTTTACTGAAAAGAAAGCTGCGGGAGGCTGTGCAGGAGGGCGGCAATGTATGGGTCTGTGACCGGGTCAGCTCCCCCTTCCTTTTGGGCTTATTCCGTCCTAAAATCTATTTACCCTCTGACTTGGCAGGGGCCGACCGGCAATATGTCCTTGCCCACGAAAATGCCCACATCCGCCGCAAAGACCACTGGTGGAAGCCCCTGGGCTTTCTCCTGCTGACGGTCTACTGGTTCAATCCCCTGATGTGGGTGGCGTATATCTTCCTATGCCGGGATATTGAATTTGCCTGTGACGAAAAGGTTATCAAGGAGCTGGGCACAGACTGCAAAAAGCCCTATTCCGATGCCCTGATAAATTGCAGCGTTCCCCGGAAAATGATCTCCGCCTGCCCCGTTGCTTTTGGGGAGGACGGTGTAAAAGGGCGGATCAAATCCGTTCTCAATTACAAAAAGCCGGCATTTTGGATCATCCTGATTGCTTTAATCCTGTGCATCGTGGTGGCAGTCTGCTTTTTGACTAATCCGCCGGAGGATGAACAACCTACAAAGTTTCCTGCCAACGAATATAGATTCCGGGCTACGGTGGTGGAGATCTATGAGGATTCCCTGTTGGTTGAGCCGCTAGAAAAGGAAGAATATTTTGCCGGTGCGGAACAAGTCGTCATCCGGCTCAACGGCAGGTCAAAGGATGATTACCGTTTGGGATGTATCGTAGAGGTTATTTATGATTCCCAGCTTGAAGAATCCATGCCCCCGATCATTCCCAATGCCAGCTCCATTTTTAATCTGGATCTGGTAAGCAGCTATCTGCCTGACCCCCATTACAGCTTTACCGCCACCGTCACGGAGGTTTTGGACGACTGTATCATCGTAAAATATCAGCATTTCCCATTCCACAATTTTGAGTTCAGCTACTATCAGGTGAATACCGATCCCACAGGCTATACCGTAGGCGATAAGGTAAATATTGCCTATGACGGCACGGTAACAGAAACAGAACCCTACGACATTTTGGGCGAGGTATACAGCATTGAGATCACCGAATACAATTATGGCAGCAGTGTTACGGATTACAGCTTTTTTGCTACGGTGCTTGAAGTCCGTGAGGATTCCCTGTTGATAGAGCCTAACAGCGGCGAGCACGAGTTTGAGCTCAGCAATCAATTTATTATTTCAGCAGATTCTGCATCCAGCTATGAAATTGGTGATAGCGTACATATTCTATATGACGGCGAGATTGAAATAGCCGATCCCCCAGTCATTCCCAATGTGCTTATGCTTGCTACAGTAGCGGACACATATTATTTCACAAAAGATCCGTTGGGTACAGCAGACCACGCCGTATTTGACATTGACAGTGATGGAATTATGGAGGATTGCTATGTTTACCAGCATCCCTTGACCGGTCTTTGCGTTATGGTGCTTTGCGCATACGAAAACGGCATATTGGAATATTGCAATTATTTCGATCCTGAAAATCACTATGAATTTTCTTTTCAGAATACCGAGGATGGGAGAATATCCATCGTTGCAATCGATCCCTACTCTTTTTACCGCTCACAGGTCTACACAATTTCGGTTCAAGGCTGCAATTTAGTGCTTACAAACGAAAACAATCATCAGGTAGAATATTGGAGCACTGACGAACCGTTTGCGCCCACACTGCGCACAGTAAAAACATTATATCCCCAATTCTTTGGGCTTGATACTTTTAAGGGGTTAGAGGTCTATGTTTGGAAAAACGGAGATTGGCGGTGTGGTGTCCGGGACGGCACAAACCGACGTGTGACCCGAGAGGAGCTTTGGGCATTTGGTGAGGGTGCCACACTGGATGAAATGGCGCTGATCCTCAGCACCTACGGCATTACTCAGGACAAGGTGGCGATCCTATACAGCTATGACCCGGCATTTTCCGGAGAATATCCCAATAAACCCACCACAGGGGAACAGGCTTATATTGAAAAAACGCTGTTTTCCCTTTTGCCCCAACGTCTTGATACTGAGCCCTATATTGCCCCGGAATTTCAGGTTCAAGCGCAATATCCCCTGATCGTTTACGGCTACAAGCTGGCGGAAAATTACTGGCAGTTCAAGTTTTATAAGAATACCACCATTGCCGCATCCGCGCAGGATGCCGTTATGGGGCTCAATGGAATAAGCCTGGAGGATGCCAGGGATATGCTGGCAAAATACGATCTTGACCCGGCAAAGATCCCGGTGATCCCTGTCAACAGCTATATTTCCAGCTACTATTACGAGATCAGCGAGCAGACCACTTTGGAAGCCCGAAAGCTATTGGGTCTAAGCTGAATCGAAAAAATTTGTTTACCGCACTAACCGTAGTACTTTGTAACAGCTTAAAGTTTACTTTGTCATTCCGAGCCAGTTCTCAAACTGGCGTGGGAATCTCAAAGTACAGCTTATTATATGAGATTGCCACGCCCCTTACGGGGCTCGCAATGACACAAAGTTTTAGCATTAACAAGGTACTACGAATGCGTTGGATTAGGTAAGTAAGGTATATTCCAATTTGGCATGATAAAAACTTGCAGCCGGGGGCGTTTGCCCTCGGCTGCTGGTTTATCATTTTAGCTCCCACTGCTTGATCTGGCTGGATTTTTCATACAGCCGTAAATAGCTTTCATAGCGGGTCTTTTCAATTTTGCCCTGTTCTACCGCCTGACGGACAGCACAGCCCGGTTCCTTTCGGTGGGAGCAATCGTGGAACTGGCAGTCACCTAAATAGGGAGCAAAATCCCCAAAGGCATATTGCAAATTGTCCTTTAGGATCACATCCATCTGCTCTGTATCAAAGGAGGAAAAGCCGGGTGTATCGGCAACATAGGTATCATCCCCCAGGGTATACAGCTCCACGTGGCGGGTGGTATGCCGTCCTCTGCCCAGCTTTTCGGAGACCTCCCCGGTGGCAAGGTGCAGCTCCGGACACAAACGGTTGAGCATACTGGATTTGCCCACGCCGGTATTGCCGGTAAATGCCGTCAGCTTGCCGGAGATCAGCTCGCGCAATTCCTCCACGCCCTCGCCGGTTTCGGCACTGGCAACGATCACAGGAAAGCCGGCATTTTGATAGATTCTATAAAGATCAATAGCCGGATCCAGATCGCACTTATTGATCACGATATAGACCGCCACCTCCTGATCGCCGGCAATGGCTGCCACCCGGTCAATGAGAAAAGGCTCGGTGACCGGGTTTACGTTGGCGGCAAATACCACCAATGCATCCACATTGGCCACCGCCGGGCGGATAAACCGATTGCGGCGGGGCAGGATTTTTTCCACCATCCCCTTGCCGTTCTCCACGGTGATCTCCACCAAGTCGCCGGTCAGGGGGCTTTCCTGATTTTTCCGCAGGCTCCCTCTGCCCCGGCAGGTTACAAGACCACCCAGTGTTTGTACATCATAAAAACCGCTGATAGAGCGGATGATCCGCCCTGTTCTTTTTTCGGTCATTCAACTTTTGCTCCTTTTTTTGCTTTAAGGAAATGTTTACAGCTCCCTCTGATGAGGGAACTCAGTCTGTCAAAAAACTCTTTTTTGACAGACTGACAGAGGTCAAAGGAGCCGTCAAGGCAAGCAACTCGCACTCGTCGGCGTACAGGTGGTACGGTAGAGTGCGAGTTGCGCAGCAAGTCAAAATGCCTTGCGTAGCAAGCTTTTTTACCCCACATCCGACAAAAATCAGAGAT
>JAFTTQ010000053.1 GCA_017466665.1 Oscillospiraceae bacterium | reverse complement strand
CTTTGGCTTTCAGGATGAACTATGGACAAAAGCTGTCACCGACCAGCTTATGCAGGTGCAGCATACCTCCAACCTTTACTATACAGAGCCCTGCGCTCTACTTGCCAAGGCATTGTGCGAAAAAACCGGGATGAAAAAGGTATTTTTCGGCAACTCCGGCGCAGAGGCCAATGAATGTGCCATCAAAGTGGCAAGAAAGTACTCTGCTGAAAAAAATGGTGCCGACTGCTATACCATCATCACCTTGGTGAACAGCTTTCACGGCAGAACTCTAACCACCTTAGCCGCCACCGGGCAGGATCACTTCCACAAGCTGTTCCAGCCCCTGACCCCCGGCTTCATCCACGTCCCGGCAAATGACATAGATGCCCTGAAAAATGCCGTACAAAACGGCAAAATTGCGGGAATTATGCTGGAATGCGTCCAGGGCGAGGGCGGCGTGCTGCCCCTGACAAAAGAATATATTCAGGCTGCGGAAAAGCTGGCTAAGGAACAGGACATTCCCCTGATCATCGACGAGGTTCAGACCGGCAACGGCAGAACCGGCACCCTCTACGCTTATATGCAGTTTGGCATTTCTCCTGACATTGTTTCCACTGCCAAGGGTCTGGGCGGCGGTCTTCCCATCGGTGCCTGCCTGATGGGAGAAAAAGTCCAGGGTGTGCTGGGTGCAGGCGATCACGGCTCTACCTATGGCGGCAACCCGGTATGCTGTGCCGGTGCACTGAGTGTGATAGAGCGGCTGGATGAACAGCTTCTGTGTGAGGTTCGTGAAAAGAGCGAATATGTGTTTTCTGCCCTGCAAGGTGCCGAGGGCATTGAAAGCGTCACCGGCTTAGGTCTTATGATCGGCATTAAGACCGCAAAGCCTGCCAAAGATGTGGTCACCACCTGTATGGAGCAGGGTGTTCTGTGCCTGACCGCAAAGGACAAGGTGCGTCTGCTGCCGGCGCTGAATATTCCTATGGAAACCCTGCAAAAGGCAGTGGATATCCTCAAAGCTAACTGTAAATAAGGTATTTTGTATGAAAAATCAACATTTTTTAAAATTACTGGATCTGACTTCACAGCAAATTGAAGACCTGCTCAGCCTTGCCGCAGACTTAAAGGCAAAGAAAAAGGCAGGGATCCCTCATAAGCTATGTCAGGGCAAAAATATCGTATTGCTCTTTGAAAAGGACAGTACCCGTACCCGCTGTGCCTTTGAGGTGGCAGCAATGGATCTGGGTATGGGCTGCACCTATTTGGGCCCCAGCGGCTCCCAGATGGGCAAAAAGGAGTCCATCGCCGACACCGCCCGTGTCTTGGGACGGATGTACGACGGCATCGAATACCGGGGCTACGGTCAGGAGATCGTGGAGGAGATTGCCAAATATGCAGGCGTTCCTGTTTGGAACGGCCTGACCAACGAATTTCACCCCACCCAGATTTTGGCGGATTTCCTTACCATCCAGGAGCATTTCGGCGGTCTTAAGGGTAGGAAGCTGGTCTATTGCGGTGATGCCCGGTACAATATGGGCAACTCCCTGATGGTGGGCTGTGCCAAAATGGGTATGCACTACGTTGCCTGTGCCCCGGAAAAATACTTCCCTGACCGTCAGCTCATTGCCACTTGTCAGGAAATCGCCAAAGAAACCGGCGCAAAGCTGGAATTTATCACCGACCCCAACAAGGCAGTGAAAAACGCCGATGTGATCTACACCGACGTTTGGCTTTCTATGGGCGAACCGGGTGAGGTTTGGTACGAGCGTATCCGGGAGCTTTCCGACTACCGGGTGACCATGGATATGCTGAAAAAAGCAGGCCCCCAGTGCCGGTTTATGCACTGCCTGCCGGCGTTCCACGATGTGGGCACTGTCATCGGTCAGCAGATCTATGACAGCTTTGGCATTGAATGTATGGAGGTCACCGACGAAGTCTTTGAATGCGATCAGTCCATCGTCTTTGACGAGGCAGAAAACCGTATGCACACCATCAAAGCCGTCATGGCCGCAACCCTGTAATGAATAGTGAAGTTCGCCTAACGGCGAGTGAAGTATCTGTGATGTGAAGTTTGGCTGGTGCCAAGTGAATTTGTGCCGATGGCACAGTGAAGGTATTGCTTGCGCAATTATCTAAATAGTTTTTGAAATAGCAATTTCAAAAACACAATAACTGCTGCAAAGCAGCAACTTCACTACAAAGTAACTTCACTTACGAAGTAAACTTCACTGCGAAGCAACTTCACAAATAACTGAAGCTATAAATCCGCCGATGAAGCATCGGCGGATTCTCTTATTCTGCACTATTATTTTCCGTTTTTCTGGGAATACGGCTTTTTCTGCGGCGCTGAGAGGGACGCTTAACCTCGGGGTCTGCCTTTTCCACCCGGCGGGCATAGGCTTCTGCCGCCTCAGAGGTGGCTTCATAGGTCAGCCGGCTGACCCGAATGGTGCCGTCCGGCTGCTCCGACAGCCGAACCCGGATCAGGAATTTGCCGTGCTCCGGGCAGGTGGCAAGATCCATATACCGCCGCCCCGGCTGAGCAAACCATCGGGAACCCAGCATCTGCCGGGAGCAGGTGGGACACTTATTCTCCGCGCCGGACATGGCAGAAAGTGCCGCCCGCTTATCCGCATAATCATAAAACACCTTGCGGCTGATGCACCCCGGCAGTTCTGCCCCGTGGAAGCCGTTTACGTGGTTTTTCAGTGCGTCATCATATTCGTTTGCGCCTTTTTTTAAGTCCAGTCTGGCGCAGATCAGTGCAGTGTGGTAAGCATCGCCCAAAGCATCGTGGGCAGGCCGGGTAGGCTGGATCTCAAAGATTTCCATTGCTGTTTTCAATGCCTTTTGGGCATTAGAGCCGTCAGTCTGGGCATTGAAGATCATTTGAGCATTATACCAGCGCTTGACCCAGCTATCGTCAATACCGTAAAGCTGCAAGTTTTCTTTAAGAATGGTAATGTCGTCAAAGCCCCAGGTCAGGAAAATAACATCCTCGCCGCACCATACGCGGAATCTTTCCATTGCCTCAGGCATAGAGATGCCCTCCTCCCGAAGCTGGGATTCCTTAATGCCTGTGAGCTTACTGACCCTTCGGTTCAGTCTTCTGTAATATTTGGGCTTGATCAGAACCTGAAATTCGTCGGCAACCTGCTGATCCTCCGTCACGCGGACAGCGCCGATCTGCAAGATCTCTCCCCGGATCTGCACCGGCAGAACCTTCTTGGAGGAGGGTGATCCCGGCCAGGGCTGATTCCATTCCATATCCAAAACGATGTAATCCATCTGTATGACCTCTGTTTTTCATTATCTTATATATCATACCACAATCATACTGCATCTGTAAACCAAAAAGACAAAAGTTTGCATTTCTTTTTTAACTATTGTTTATTACACCAACCGTAGGGGCCGATGCCTACATCGGCCCTTATAAAAAGTGCCCCAAATAGGGCCGATGTGCCTCAATCGGCCCCTACGAGTGCGTTGTAATCGGTTAGTTCAATAAAATCCGATTTACGCGCAAAACAGGCAGTGCATTTGCACCGCCTGTACTTATGCGTTTAATCCTGTGCCGATGTAAACCGGCAAAAATAATCATAAAGCGGCATCAGATCCCGGATCATTTTGCCAACCCGCTGTCCCAGCTCCGGGCCAAAGGTCTCCGGGCTGAATTCCTCCTCCCGGACACATCCGATCTGCCCTTTCCAGGCAAAATACGGCTCCAACTTTTGATTGTCTGTGGGCTTGGGACGTTTATATAACTCGTCAGCAGTTACTTTCGCGCCGGTGGCTTTTTCCACCTTACGGATCATTTTCAAGAATCCATCCGGGTTTGCCTGCATATCCTGCCGGATCCGCTCCATAAGCTGAGGGCGGACTCGCCAAAAGAAAAAGCCATAATGCACACGATCAGGGTTGATCTCAAAGTACAAGCAGGGATTTTCCGCCCACCATTCCACATCCTGCCGAATACAGATCCACAGACTCTCCTTATAGGGCAGCGGATGATGCATCCGGGCATCCCGGTAAATGCGGCTAACCTTCACAAGTGTTCCGGGCTTATCCGCCACCAGGTCAAAAAGATCCTTTCCCAATGCCTTGGTAGGCTTATAAAGGTATTTTACATAATCAGGCTTATGCTCCATAAACCATTCCCGATTGTTATTAAGCCGAATACCCCACAAAAAATCTACGGTTTCCGGGCTGTAACCTTCAAACATTGTGACTCCCCTTTTCTTTATACGGGTTATATGCACATATTGTAACCGTATTTTACCGATTTTGCAACTACTGAACGAAATTATTGTTTAACGCATTAGCTGCCGTTAATGCGTAGGGAACGCCGCCCTCAGCGTTCCGCAACAATATTTCCAAAAAACTACCGAACCGGGTGTCATTCCGAGGGTCGTTAGACCCGTGGGAATCTCTTGGCACAATGTTTCTAATTTAGGCAAGAAAAGCAGTAGAAGTAACCGCCTACTATGGGATTGCCACGCCAGTGTGAGCACTGGCTCGCAATGACACGGTAACTTGATAGCTGCTGCGCCGATTGTTAGTAGGATAAATTTCATTTTAGAGTCATTCAGTATTATACAAAAAGAGCGTATCGCGGGTGCGATACGCTCTTTCTATTTGATAGTAACCGGAATTAAACCAGCTCGATGACTGCCATCTCAGCAGCGTCACCGCGGCGGGGGCCGGTACGGGTCACTCTGGTGTAGCCGCCGTTACGGTCAGCATACTTGGGAGCGATCTCCTTAAACAGCTTCTGAACCACATCTTCCTTGGTAATATATGCCATGGCCTTGCGGTAAGCTGCCAAATCGCCCTTCTTGCCCAGGGTGATCATCTTCTCAACAACGGGCTGAACTTCCTTTGCACGGTAGAAAGTGGTCTCCATCTTGCCGTTTTCCAGCAGATCGGTGACCTGCTGACGGAGCAGAGCCTTTCTCTGTGCGCTGGTCTTGCCCAGTTTACGAGTGCCGAACATGAACTTTTCCTCCTCTTTAACGGTTAGGTGTTAGTTGTTGCCAGAATCCTCGCTGGCCAGGGACAGACCCATCATTTCCAGCTTCTTCTGGACTTCGTCCAGGGACTTCTTGCCCATATTACGGACCTTCATCATATCCTCACCGGTCTTGCTGATCAGGTCAGCAACGGTATTGATATTGGCCCGCTTCAGGCAGTTAAAGCTCCGCACGGACAGATCCAGTTCGTCAATGGTCATGGCAAGCTTGGTATCGGGACGATCGGAAGACTTCTCCACAACGGTGGAGCCTGCGCTGACGGAATCAGACAGATTGGTAAACACTGTCAGATGGTCAGACAGGATCTTTGCACCCAAGGAAACAGCATCCTTAGCGCAAATTGTGGAATTGGTCCAGACCTCAAGGGTCAGCTTATCGAAATCAGTCTTGTCACCAACACGGGTGGGCTCTACGCTGTAATTCACCTTCTGAACAGGAGAATAGATAGAGTCGATAGGAATCACACCGATCACAGTCTGTGCGGTCTTGTTCCGGTCAGCCGGTACATAGCCGCGGCCCTGAGACAGGGTGATCTCCATATTAAAGGTGGCGCCTTCACCCAGCGTGCAGATGTGCAGCTCGGGGTTCAGGATTTCGACTTCACCGTCAGCCTTGATATCGGCAGCAGTGACCTCACAGGGGCCAACTGCGTCGATATAAACAGTCTTGATTTCCTGGGTGTGCAG
>JAFTTQ010000052.1 GCA_017466665.1 Oscillospiraceae bacterium | reverse complement strand
TTCAGGACGGTTACAGCGGAAGATATTCAGCTTGTTGAAGATCTAATCAATAATCGCCCCAGAAAATGTCTTGGCTGGAAAACCCCAGCTGAAATTTTGAAAGAAAGTGTTGCACTTGCTTGACAATCTGCCGTGGCACGGTGAAGCCGTGACGGAGGGAATGACTGATGTTAAACGGAAGAACACTCCCCCAGTCACCTGCGGTGACCGCCCCCTCAACGAGGGGGCGGGAAAACCCTCCATCTGTGACGGAGGGAGAGAAAAAACTACCCCTTAGTCTCGCTGACGCTGCCCAGCTCCCCTGACAAGGGGAGCCGCTTGCCCCCTCTGATGGCAATGTCATTAAGTTAGTGTCATTGCGAGCCCCGAAGGGGCGTGGCAATCTTAAAAAAACATTTTACAGGAGGTTATCGAAATGCTTGAAAACCTTACCAAGCGCGGTCTTTCTGCCTTGCTTGTGCTGGTTATGGTGCTGTCTATGGTACCTTTTTCCGCATTTGCAACAGAAGACGGTGCTCAAAGTGATCTGGACTCTGTAATTGCACAGAGCGATACAGAGCCGGCAGATGAAACAGAACCGGCAACAGAGCCGGAAGAACAGGCTGAGGTGGAGGAAACCTTCCCCAATACGGAAGATGACGGTCATCAGCACAATTCTGTTGTCAGTGAAAGAATTCCCGCATTATGTGAAGATGACGGCCGTACCTCTGGTACATACTGCTCTTTATGTGGCGTGACACTCAGCGGTCGGGAAGTCATTACCGCATTGGGCCACAATATTGAGCAGCACGAAGCTAAGCTTCCTACCTTCTCCAAGGTTGGCTGGCAGGCTTATGAGGACTGCACCCGTTGCGGCTACACCACTTATATTGAAATCCCCAAGTTGGAGACCCCGGTAATTGAGGACTATGAAACTTTCATGTTGGCGTTGTTTTACCTGGAAGAATTGGCGAATGCTTATGTGTTGGAAAATCCCGGCAAGGATCCCCTTGAGTTGATGATCAAATACATCCGCACCGGTGTGGATCGCTACAATTCCGGCTCCTGGGGTATTATGGCGGGCTATGAGGATGCGGATTTTGCAAAATTCGTGGCGGATGTAGAGGATATGCTGAACTCTGAGGTTAGCAGCATTGAAGAAATGTTCTGCATCTCCAGCCTGAAAAATATTGAGAATTTCTATTTGCCAAACGGCGAATTGGCTGACATTGGTCATATGTTTGGCACAATGGACATCACCTACCACAACAACTTTGGCGTAAATCACGCTGATGTGGGCGGCTGGGCAGGTGACCTGGTAGACCTGCTGGAGTTTTCTGATTACAGCGGCATTTCCGGCACTCTGGACGAAATGATCGCGCAGATCGAGGAAAAGACCTTCCTGTTCACTGCCCCGGAGGGGGTTGGCGGCTTTAATGCTCTGGATCTGAACGGTGACCTGGATGCTATGTATCTGATGGATCAGCTCAAAAAAGAGGGCTATCATTACGAGTATGAGGTCAGCGGCCTTGCTATGAACCTGATGATGTATTTCACCGAGGATCTTACATTGAAAGACCGCGCTGATTATTTCCTGAAAAACCGACTGGACGGCATCAGCACCCGAAATGGTATTCGGGATGCAGTCTACAATGCCTACACCACGAATAAGGTGATTACTACCCTGGAGGGCACCCGGGAATTCCAGTCCTCTGATTTGGAAACTCTGCGTAAGGCAGTATGCTATACCTATGCAGACTTTATTTGCAGACTGGCAGGTGACTATGTGGAAAGCGGTGAAAATAAGCTGTTCACTGTATTCTCCTCGGAATCTGCCAATTTGGCCCCCGGCATCAACCAGCAGATCAAAATGGCCACCACGGCTGACGGCAAGCAGATCGTTTACTATTTGGCTACTGCTGATCTGACCCGTGACGATGTGAGCCTTTACGCAAACTATCATAACAACGATCCCACACAGGGTTGGGAGATGCAGCGCGTTGAGGATCAGGCGCTTGCTGCCGAGCAGCGTCACAGCGATCCCAACAGCGAGCATTACATCGAAAACTACAATGTCATTGCGGCGGTCAACGGTTCCGGCTTTAATATGTCCACCGGCGAGCCCAGCGGTGTGCTTGTGATGGAGGGCGTGGAATATCAACCCATTTCCTCTGCGGGATTTGTGGGCATTTTGAAGGATGGTACCCCTGTGTTCGGTACCAAGGAAGAATACGAGAACATTTATAAAGGACAGGTTCAGGAGGCCATCGCTTGCTTTGGCTCCCGTCTGATTAAGGACGGTAAGATCGTGGAGGGCCTGGACGACACGCGGGCACCCCGTACTGCCATTGGCTTTACCAAGACTGGCAAGGTCGTTTTGCTGGTGCTTGACGGCCGGCAGGAGCCCTTCTCTGCCGGCGGCGGCTATCAGACCCTGGCACAGATTCTGCTGGAGGCAGGCTGCGTAGAGGCTACCAACCTGGACGGCGGCGGTTCTACTACCTTTGTGGTACAGCAGCCCGGCGATGAGAGCCTTAGTGTGGTAAACAAACCTTCTGACGGTTTTGCCAGAAGTGTCAGTACCTCCTGGATCCTGGTATCCACCGCACCCAGCTCCACAGCCTTTGATCACGCCGTGATCGACAGCGAATATGACTATATGAGCGTGGGAACGTCATTACAGATGACTGCTGTCGGCATCAGTCCTTCCGGAAACACGGTTGCCCTTCCTGAAAACGTTTCCTGGGCGGTATCTAATGAAGAAATTGGCAGCATTACGGCTGACGGCGTATTCACAGCTATGCAAAATGGTGATGTCGAAGTTTTGATGATGCTTGACGGCATAGTCGTGGGAAGCAAAACCATGCATATCGTTTTGCCGGATAACCTTTATTTTACTAAGACCAATATGGAGACAGTCTATGGTGAAACAAAGGTCCTGCCTCTGAAAGCCTTGTATATGGGCAAGGAAGTACTGGCTGTTCCTGCGGACTTTACCTTCACCTTAAGTAATAATAAAGCCGGTTCAATCAACGGTATCAGCTTTGTTTCGACCTCCAATGAGAATGCCGGTGTGAACAGCGTGACTGTGACTGCCAGCTTAACGGCAAATCCTGGCGCAACAGCGTCGATTATGATCTCGCTGTACAAACAGGGTGAGTTGACCTTCGACTTTGATCAGGCTACCGGCGGTGACCGTCAGCTTGCCTGGTATCGTGATGTTTCCAATTCTATCACCGATGATAATTCGGTTTATACCATTGTTACCGCTGGACAGGATATGGTTACCTCCTACATTTTGGCCATCGATATGACTCAGATCCCCATCCCGGAACGGCTGGAGGAGCTGACCTATATGCTGCCCGGTTCAGATATAGAAGGTGCTAATGCCTGGACGTTTTTGTGCCAGTTGGCAGAGCGTATCAGCGTGCTGTCTGAGATCAAGGCAGTGGTCAACTATGACCCCAATTTCACACTGGACATCAGTGAGCTGCAACTGATCAATCAGTACTTTGTCCTGTCTGATGTTGC
The DNA here is from genome assembly GCA_017466665.1 of Oscillospiraceae bacterium. Taxonomy (GTDB): domain Bacteria; phylum Bacillota; class Clostridia; order Oscillospirales; family Oscillospiraceae; genus Faecousia. The sequence continues at coordinate 16,904 of JAFTTQ010000052.1, read as the reverse complement.
TGTGGATGAAGAAAACAGTACTCTGACTCTAACACTGAACTGGAAAAAGCAGACACAGGCGATCGCGATTGATTCTGCAAATCCTATGTGCATCGTCAATGGCTTGAAGCTGATTCCTAAGGCAGATGCCCAGTGGGACAGCAAGAATCAGCTGAATGCCATCAACACCGGTAATATCAGCTATAAGATCTATATGCGGGCAAGTGCCCTGTACAGCTTCTCCAGTAAGCCGGAGAATCAGGCTATCTTTGGTCTGTATGATTACGTTAACCCCAACGATTCCTACGACAAGGGCGGCTATTTCCAGGATACCTACAAGGAATTCTATGACAGCTACACCCTGGTTAACAGAGTCAAGGAAGGCTGGTACAACGAAGAAGGTGGCTTTACCTACTACATTGCTGGCGAAAAGATCACCGGCGTGCAGAAGGTAGAGGGCTTGTACTATAACTTCGGTGAAAACGGTGTTCTTGCCACAAAGAATCCTTATACCGGCTTGTTCGTCGAAGATGGTAATACCTACTATGCTAAGCTGGGCGAACCTGTCAAGGGTTGGCAAAGTGTCGGTGAAGACTGGTATCTGTTTAACTGGCAGACCGGCGTAGGCATAAACGGAAGCTACGATGATAGAATCGATGGCGTTCCTGTTGTGTATGAATTTGAAAACGGTAGATTAACCAAGGGCTATTGGCATCGTGACGAAAACGGCTTGCGGTATTTCTATGGCCCCTACTACTACAAGCAGGGCTGGAAGACCATCGACGGCGAGCAGTGCTTCTTCGAGGACTACTATGCTGCTACCGGCATTTTCCCTGTTCGTGTTGCGCTTACCAAGGTAACTACTTGGTGTGAGTTTACCGAGGGCGGTGCCTTGATCGGCAATGCGCCTGACGGTCTGTATTGGTTCCGTGATCAGAAGTATTATGTTGTGGATGCAACTACCCAGACCAGCGGTTTGTACGAGGTGGATGGTGCCTATTACTATGCAAACAGCGACGGCACTCTGAAAGTAGATACTGTATGCTGGATCAGCTATACCCGCGGTGTGATTCCTGCCGGTATGTACCGCTTTGATGCAGAAGGCAAGATTATTATGACCACAGAGCTGGTGGATGAGAACGGTACACTGTACTACTATAAGAATGGTGCCAGAACTGCCAATGCAGGACTTGTGGAATACCAGGGCGATATTTATCTGATTGGCGACGGCGCAATGATTACGAAGAATATTACCCGCTGGGTCAGCAAAACAAACGGCTTGAGACCTGCTGGTGTCTACACCTTTGACGCAGAGGGTAAAATGGTAATCTATAACGGTATCGTGGATGGCTACTATTACGTGGACGGCGCTAAGACCAACGCCGGTATGCTGCTGATCGATGGCAACTACTATTTTGCCACCTCTGGCGGTAAACTGAAGACCAGTGAGGTTTCTTGGTGCAGCTATAATAATGGTCTGCTGCCCGCCGGTATCTATCGTTTTGCTGCTGACGGCAAGATCATCATGACCGCGGAGCTTGTGGATGAGAACGGCACGCTGTACTACTATAAGGATGGTAGACGCACTTCCAGCGCCGGCTTGGTAGAATACAATGGGGACATTTACCTGGTAGGCGATGGTGCCATGGTCACCAAGAACATCACCCGCTGGGTGAACCGCACCAACGGCTTGAAGCCTGTCGGTGAGTACACTTTCGATGCTGACGGCAAGATGGTGATTTATAACGGTATCGTGGACGGCTACTACTATGTGGACGGTATTAAGACCAGCGCCGGTATGCTGCTGATCGATGGCAACTACTATTTTGCCACCTCCGGCGGTAAACTGAAGGCCAATGAGTCTTCTTGGTGCAGCTATAATAATGGCTTGCTGCCTGCCGGTGTGTACCGCTTCGATGCGGAAGGTAAGATCATTATGACTACTGAGCTGGTGGACGAGGACGGCACGCTGTACTATTATAAGAATGGCGCACGGACTTCCAATGCCGGCATGGTGGAATATCAGGGCGATATCTACCTTGTTGGCGATGGCGCAATGGTCACAAAGAATATCACCCGCTGGGTCAATAAAACCAATGGCTTGCTGCCTGCTGGTGAATACACCTTCGATGAAGACGGTAAGCTTGTGAAGTAAGCCGACATTAAAAAACGTCCATCCTGCTTTTTGCAGGATGGACGGTACCGCAAGCAGGTTATCAGCAGATAGCCTGTTTGCGGTACCGTCCAGAGCAAGAAAAGAGTGGAAATAAAGGAGAATGCTATGAAAAAAATACTTTTTGTGATACATAGCATGGATTTTGGCGGATCAGAACGCAGTTTGGTTAACTTGCTGCATGAATTGCCGGAAGATAAATACAACGTAGATATTCTGATGTTTCAAAAAAGAGGAAGGTTACTGTCACAGCTTCCCGAATGGGTGAATGTGTTGGAAACGCCGAAGGATCTGGATAGGCTGTATGCGCCGATTGGTAAGGCGGGGACGAAGCTGGGTGTCAAGGTGATCGGTACACTGTGCGCCAGATTTGCCAGAAAAACGAGGAAATCCAGGGCAGCTTATCGGTGGAAGCATTTTTATTGCCCGAATATTCGAATACTGCCTCAAAAATATGATGTGGCGATAGCATACGGCGGTGCAGCGCTGGTGTATTATGTGTCAGACCGTGTTTGTGCTGATAAAAAGCTGATATGGATTCATACCGATTACCGAACAGGAAAGTATTCCGCTGAGGATGACCGACCATATTTTACAGCAGCAGATGGGATCGTTTCCATTTCCAAAGCATGCGTGGATGTTCTGAAGGAGGAATTCCCAGAATTACAGGATAAAATATTCTGTATTGAAAATATTACATCTGCTGCGCTTTTGCGGAAGCAGGCAGAAAAATTTGCACCAAAAGAATACATCAGTGGCTGTAATCTGTTGTCGGTAGGCCGGCTGGTTCAGGAGAAAGGCTTTGACATGGCAATCGAGGCGGCAGCGATTCTAAAGAAAGCGGGTGTTGCGTTCCGCTGGTTTGTTCTGGGCGATGGCTGCGAGCGAAAGGCATTGGAAAAACAAATCCGTCAAATGGATGTACAGGATTGTTTTTTCTTGCTTGGAGGCCGCAGTAATCCCTATCCGTATATCAAAGATTGCACAGCCTTGATCCAAACTTCCCGTCTGGAAGGGAAAAGTATGGTGCTGGATGAAGCAAAAATATTGGGAACGCCCATTGTTGCTACGGACTATTTGACTGTTCGGGATCAGATCACAGAGGGAAAAGAGGGATATATTATCCCAATGACGCCCCAGGGAATTGCGGACGGGATTATGAAGTTAATAGGTTCCGAAGTGCATATCGAAGAAATACGCAGCTATCTATCTGTACACAGCTACGGAAATAAAAAGGAAATCACAAAATATATGGATCTGTTTGATAAAGAAATATGAAAAAAATACTTGTTGTTATCAGCAATATTGGAATTGGGGGCGCGGAAAAAAGTCTGTTGTCCTTCATGAAATCTATATGTTCCTCTCAATACTCTGCACAATACCGGATTCATCTGATGATCGTGGATCCTGCTGGGGCTTTTTATAAGGAAATACCCGAGAAAATTGTCAAGATGGAGCCATCTAAAGAGCTTCGGTGGTTGGGATCGGCATTTAGTATGGCAATTTTGCGGAAGCACTTTTCTTGGAAATGCATTTTCACAGAAATGAAGTGGGTGCTGAAAAACAGTCTGAAGGCTTTCCCTAAAAAGTGGAGCAGGCAGCAAAGACTGTGGGAGTGCTGGAAAAGAACGATTCCTGCGTATGCGGAACACTATGATGTTGCGGTTTCTTATCTTGAAGGGTATTCCAGTTACTATGTTATGGAAAAAGTGTCAGCAAATAAGAAGGTGCTGTGGGTACATAGTGAGTACCAGAAGCTTCGGTATGACCCTTTTTATGACAAGCCATATTATGAAAAAGCAGATGGCATTATTACCATCTCTGAAAAATGCAAACAATGTATCCTTCAGGAATTTCCCCAGTGCAGGGAAAAGGTATTTGTATTGCCAAACATTACAATACCGCATGATGTGCTGAGAAACAGTACACAGGGAGAATGCCGTGAATTTACGCAGGAGCATAGTCTGAAGCTGTTGACCGTGGCAAGGTTGCACCCGCTAAAGGGCGTAGATATTGCTATTGAGGCTGCAAAGGAACTAAAAAAGGAAGGCATCGGTTTTTGCTGGCTGGTTGTGGGAGATGGACCTGAACGAGGAAAGCTTCAGCAGCAGATTACAGATCAAAAGCTGAATGACTGTTTTTTTCTGTTGGGCAGCCGGGAAAACCCTTATGTATATATGAAGAACTGCGACATTTTGGTGCAGCCTTCCCGGGTAGAGGGAAAATCTATCGTTTTGGATGAAGCGAAGATCCTGTGCAAGCCAATCGTTGCAACCAACTATACCACGGTTGAGGATTCCGTGGTTCACGGAGAAACCGGCTGGATCGTGGATATGACACCGAAAGCAGTTGCGCAGGGAATCCTACATTTGTGGCGTAAGGCTTCTCTTAGGGAGCAGATGTCCAACAATTTGATGGCGTTGCCGAAATCGGATGAAACGCTGCTGCAGCAGTACATCAACGTTATGTTTGAATAAGAGAGAGGAGATGGATATATGGCACCGTGGTTCAGTATTGTACTGCCTGTTTATAATGTGAAGGCTTATCTGGAGCGTTGTGTCCAATCCATTCTTTCTCAGAATTTTGAAGAATATGAAATTATTTTGGTGGACGATGGTTCTACCGATGGATGTACTGACCTGTGCGATAGGCTTGCCTCGGTGCATAGCTGCATCCAGGTAATTCACAAGGAAAACGGCGGCCTGTCCAGTGCCCGTAATGCAGGAATGGAGGCGGCCCGGGGACAGTATATTTGGTTTGTGGATTCTGATGATTGGATCGAGCCCGGTGCTTTGGATCGCCTGTATAAGACAACTGAGAAGCAAAGGACGGATATTGTAAAGTTTCAACACTTCCGTGTGACAGGGGATCAAAACATTCCGGTATTGAGTAATGCTGAACCTGGGATGTATACAGGAGAAGAAAGCTGTGTTTTATTGCATCAGGCGTGCTGCAGTGCCGGAAAATTTGTGCTGTCCGCTTGGTCACATTTGTACAGCCGTGATTTTTTACGAAAATGGGGACTGCAATTTGTTTCGGAACGATTGATTGCCAGCGAGGATTATTTGTTTAATTTACAGGCTTACCTGATGGCACAAAGGGTTTGCGTGATTGGTGATAAGCTTTACCGTTACGAATTGCGTCCAGGGAGTCTGTCCCAAACTTATAAAAGGGATCTGCCTGAAAAGTATACAAAGCTGTATCACTGCCTTCGGCAGTATTATGCCCATTCCGGTTTGCTTGCCCGGTATGATGGATGGCTCAGCGCGTTTTACTTGTGGCATCTACTCCGGGGAACCTGTATACCCAATGCGTATGGCTCGACAAAGGATCATACAGTAGAGCAGGGTAGGATAGATGTTCGGGAATTTTTGTCCGCTGAAGCTGTGGAACAGGCATATAAAAGGTGTGAAAAAAAAGCCTTTTCCCCAAAACAGCGGGTTCTGCTGTGGGCGATGGAAAAACGATTGGAACCTGTGTTTTACTGGCTGTATGTGGTAAAACCAAGAAAGAAAGGAAACCGCAATGAGAATCAGGCTTAAAAGAAAACCACGGTTTTCTTTGGAAAAGCTGTTGCTTTTTGTATCAATTTTGTGCATATCCTCCTTTGCACTTCTGGAATACGTCAGTATTTCCGTACCGCTGTTTACGTTGGTGAAGTGGCCGCTGCTGTATTTGGGCGGTGTGTGCCTGACCAGCCAGATCAATTTGCTGATCAGGACTTTTATGAAGAAAAAATATTTTTATATATGGCTGACCCTGCTTATTTTGTGTGGCTGCCTGCTGCTATCAGGTGTTTCCAATAGAAATACCGTTTCCAACATCAACGTTATGCGCAGCACTGCCCGCACGATTTGCTTTTTGATCGAGCTTTTTGCGCTGATGATCTGGGTTTCGGAAAAAGGATATGGGAAATTTTTGGTCAATTTTCTGTTCCGCTATGTGCTGCTTTTGGTGATTGCAACGGATGCCTTGATGTTTACAAAGCTGATCGTGTTTTATGATGGCAGTCATAAGGCTTATTTAGTTGGTACCAAATTTATTGTGTCATATCTGCATATGGAATTGATGACACTTTGGTTCCTGAAAAGCGGCATCGATATGAATATAAAAAATATTTCCAGGATTCTGCTAATAGCCGCATCCGCATATCTTGTGATTATATCGATTCGCGTTCAGTGTATGACCGGCGTTTTGGGGTGTATGGGTTTATTTATTTGCCTTATGCTGATCGACCGGCCTTCCAGAAAGGGTTTGCGCATTTTAAATTCCCCTGTTATGTTACTGCTTTCACTGGCCTTTTGCCTGATATTCCCCTTTGTGTCAGAGCTGATCGTATCCATCCCGGCAGTCAAATATTTTGTGGTTGAAGTTTTGGGCAGAAACGAGAATTTAACCGGACGAGTGGAGATTTTTCAGCTTTTTGGCAAAAAGATGGAAGGTCACGCTTTGTTTGGCTTTGGAATGGGCAATGCCAATTTGGCGGCTAAAACACTGTTCGGCTATGCTAACGCGCAAAACGCGTTCCTGCAGTGGATCCTGCAGGCAGGTTTTTTGACCACAGCAGCGATGGTTTTGCTGATCGTGGTCGTATTTGCACAGCACAGCAGAACACGGCAGTTTAAAAAAACAATGCCGCTGGTGATCCTGATCTATATTTATATTCTGCTTGGAACAGTAGAAACGACCTTTAGTATGAATTTTATTTTGTGGATTGGGCTTTTATTTGCACTGACCAATGAAAAAATACCGGAATCCCCCTTAAGAATAGAGTAATACAAGGAAAAGCCTATGAGAATCGAGAGAACAAAAAACGCGTCTAAGAATATCACGGCAGGACTGTTTCTGAAAATCTATCAGATGATAACACCTTTTTTGATGCGTACTGCCATGATCCACTACATGGGAGAACAGTATTTAGGCCTTAACAGCCTGTTCTACTCGATCCTGCATGTTCTGAATTTAGCAGAACTGGGTGTGGGCAGCGCAATGGTGTTTAGTATGTATAAGCCTATTGCGGAGGATGATGAAAAAACGATCTGCGCCCTGATGAAGCTGTACCGGCGCTATTACCGAATTATTGGCATCGTTATTTGCACGGTCGGTATATTGCTGACTCCTGCTATTCCCAATTTAATTTCCGGCGAGATCCCGGCGGAGCTTGATGTATATATTTTATATTGGATGAACCTGGGCGCGACGGTGTTGAGCTATTGGCTGTTTGCTTATCGAAATTGTCTGCTGCAGGCCCATCAGCGCAATGCGGTGTCCAGTTGGATATCCGTTGTAACTACGACCGTGCAATATGGCATTCAACTGGCAGTAATGATCCTATGCAAGAATTATTACATCCACGTGATGACAGCCTTGGCAACACAGGCTGCCAATAATATAATCACTGCCATTGTCACTCGAAAAATGTATCCGCAGTACAGACCACAGGGGGAACTGCCTAAGGAAATGACCAAAGGTATTAACAGTAGGATCCGTGACCTGTTTACGGGAAAAATTGGTTCAGTCATAATTAATAATTCTGATTCCGTTATTATTTCTGCATTTATGGGCTTGGCGGCATTGACGATTTTTCAAAATTATTTTTTCATTATGACCTCTGTGATAGGAATTGCGGAAATTATGCTCCAATCCATTATGGCAGGTGTCGGAAACAGTTATATAACGGAAACAAAAGAAAAAAACTTTCAGGATCTGGAAAAATTCAGCTTTCTGTTTTTGTGGCTCATCGGCGTGTGTGCATGTTGCTTTTTGGTGCTCTATCAACCATTTATGGAATTATGGATGGGGAAAACCCGAATGGTAGAGGATGGGGTCGTATTGTGCTTTGTGCTTTACTTTGTGGTATACTGCTTTAACAGGCTTTTGAATGTCTGTAAGGATGCGGCAGGCTTGTGGCGCGTTGACCGTTTTCGGCCGTTGGTAAAAGCGCTGGTTAATTTGGTGCTAAATCTTTGGTGGGTAGGCAAATGGGGCTATTATGGCATTTTGCTGTCCACAGTTTTTTCCATTGCAGTAGTGGGTATGCCCTGGATCCTTCATAATTTGTTTACCTATTGCTATGAGGAAAAATGGCTAAGGGATTATTTGCGACAAGTAGTAAAGATGATGGGCGCTATCATATTGGCCTGCTGTGCGGTTTATTTGATCTGTTTGCCAATTTGCGGAAATTTGTGGCTCACATTATTACTTCGGGCAGTCGTTTGCCTTGCGGTTCCTAATGCACTCTTTTTCGCACTGCTGCATCGCTCAAAGCAGTTTCGTCCCAGTGTGGCACTGTTGGACAGAGTAACAAAGAATAAATTAAAGTTAGAAAAAAGATTATTTCGGAATGATTAAGGATATAAAACGGAATACCTTGGAGGATGCTGTATGGAAGAAATAAACAAAGAAGAACAGAATGCGGCGGAGAGAGAAAAAACGGCAGCATCAGGGGAACAAGAGCGGAAGGTTAAACATCACCACCATCACAGCAACCATCATCACAGAAGGCATAGGCATCACCATTCCCATAAGCGTAAAAAACAGAAAAAATTCAGCTTTCATAAACTGAAAAATAGTATTGTAAAAAACAAGAAATTCTGGTTTCCTTTAGCAATTTTTCTGCTCAGCGGATTGGTTTTGCTTGCTGTACTGGGTGTTGTGGAATTGATTTCAAAAGACGATGGGAGTGAACAGCCTCAAAAAGTACAGGGAACAGATGGGGTAGTGATTATGGCTGTCCCGGCTTTTGAAGAAGAGCAGGTCTTGGTCAATAATGCTACTAAGTTGATCGTGGAAACGGCATCTGTCAATATAGCATCCCATGAATTGCTGGCGGATTACTTAGAAGTTCATACACGGCTGGATATTGGCGTGCCGATGTCGCTTAATTTCTACCTTGCCGATAAGCCTACCGAATATTCAGTGGATAAATACACAGTAGAAGTAGCAGAGAATGATTCCTTTCAGGATGCCTGGGAGTACACACTTGAAGCGGATGCGCAGAAGCTTGAACTGTATAATTTAAAAACAGGAACCAGCTATTATTACAGAATCAATGTACATTTTACCAATGGAATTGTCAGTTCGGCTGGCGGCAGCTTCCAAACGGCGGCATCCCCACGCATTCTGACCATTGGTGGCGTGTATAATGCCCGGGATATCGGTGGGTGGAAAACATCTGAAGGAAAGACGGTAAAACAGGGATTGCTGTATCGGGGCACAGAACTGGATGGCGCAGTCAAGTCTGAGTATAAGCTAACGGATACGGGAAGATCGTTTATGCGGGACTATTTGGGCATTCAGATGGAGATGGATCTTCGTAATGCAAGCGAGAATCCCCAAAGCATTAACGCATTGGGCGAGGATATTAAGCATATGTATTTTGGTGTATCCCATTATACGGATGTTTTCTTGGAAGGAAATCGGGAAGCAATTCGCCAAGTATTCTCGGAATTAGCTAATGAGAATAACTATCCGATCTATATGCACTGTACTTACGGTCGGGATCGTACCGGCACGGTGTGCTGCTTGCTGGAGGCACTGCTGGGGGTACAAAAAGAGGATCTATGGCGGGATTATCAACTATCTGCCCTGGAAAACAAGTATCAGGATATTATTGCCTTTGGGGGCTTTCTGCTTACGCTTGAAAACCAGCCCGGGGAAAGCTTGCAGGCAAAAACAGAGAATTATTTGCTTTCTATTGGCGTAACGGAAGAAGAAATTGCGGCAATACGATCCATTTTTTTGGACGAATAAGCAAAAAAAGCAGAACAACAGCGCCTTTTGTGTTGACGGAAGAAAGTGATTGTGCTATAATTTAAGATGCTAAAATGTTGTGTTTTGTCCAGAGGCTTCTCCAGCCTCTTATATAGGAGTGGAAATCAATGAACGAACAAGCAGCAAAGACAGATGAATATGTAGAAATAGACCTTCAACGGATCGTTACAGCTTTGTGGCATAAAATTTGGTTTGTAGTTTTGGCGGCAGTGCTTGTTGCTGTAATAACCTTTGTGATAAGCTTTCAGATTGTGCCTAAAAAATATCAGTCTACCGCCAGCTTTTACGTGAATAACAGCGAAATTTCTTTGGATGCAGTAGATATTTCTTCTGCTGACATTTCAGCATCCCGAGATTTGGTTGCCTCTTATATTGAAATCCTAAACAGTCGGGATACGTTGAAGCTGGTAAAAGATAGAGCACATGTGGATTATTCAGTGAATTCATTGAGAAACATGATCAATGCTGAGTCGCTGAATGATACGGAAATTTTTGAGGTCGTAGTTACCAGTACAGATAAACAAGAAGCATATGATATATGTGAAGCCATTGTTTACTGGCTGCCGCAGAGAATCGATAGGATCATCAAAGGCGCTGTTTCGGAAATTGTGGATATGCCTGTGGACCCGGAGATCTATACCATATCTCACAGCTCTCCCAATTACCAAAAAAATACCTTCATTGGCTTCATTGTTGGCTTTTTGCTAATGGCGATTGTCATTATTCTGCAGGAAGTGTTCGATGTGACCATTCGTTCTGAGGAGGATCTTCAGCAGGTGTGCAAGCATCCTGTGCTGGCTTCTGTGCCGGATATGGGCGCTCCCAGCAAGGGCAGTTACTACTATTATGGCTATGGCAGTAAGCGCCGGGGAACAACAAAGAAGACAACAGCAGGTCATGCTCAGGCACCGGTGCTCTTTGGCGGCAATATCAGCTTTGCCGCGTCCGAAGCCTATAAGCTGCTTAGAACCAAGCTGCAGTTCTCTTTTGCAGATGAGAGCAGCAGCCGTGTAATCGGCTTCTCCAGTGCCTTGAGCGGTGAAGGCAAAAGCCTGTCCGCGATCAATTTGGCGTACACAATGTCCCAGCTTGATAAAAAAGTGATCCTGATCGACTGTGATATGCGCCGCCCCACACTGGCGGAGAAGCTTGGTATTCGGAAGCTTCCCGGTCTGTCCGGCTATCTGACCGGTCAGCATACCTTAGAGGAAATGATTCAAAACTGCAACCTGAAAAATGAGGAAACGGCTTTTCAGGTCATTGCGGCAGGTCAGAATCCTCCCAATCCCATCGAGCTTTTAAGCTCAGATCGAATGATCCGGTTTTTAAAGCATCTGCGGGAAAAATACGATTACATCATTTTGGATCTTCCCCCTGTGGGCGAGGTCAGTGACGCAATGGCGGTTGCCAAGGAGACCGACGGTATGCTGCTGGTGGTGCGTCAGAACTATTGCGACCGTGTGGTGCTGAAGGAAGCTGTCCGTCAGTTTGACTTTATTGACGCGAAGATTCTTGGCGTAGTCTACAACTGCACCACAGAAAGCAGCGGAAGATACGGCAAGGGATATTATAAGAGATACTACCGCCGCTATTACAGAAGCTATTATGGCCGCTCTTACAGACGGTATGAGGGCACCTATATGAAAAAAACCGCTGAAAGCGGCACGGAAGACAAGAAATGAGCACAGTTATTGATTTTCACAGTCACATTTTGCCGGGGATAGATGATGGCAGCAAATCGGTGGAGCAATCCGTTGAAATGCTGAAAATGGAGGCGGAGCAGGGGATCAAAATGGTCGTCGCCACCCCTCATTTCTATGCCCAGCACCATAGACCGGAGCGTTTTTTGGAACAACGTGCCCAGGCTGAGAGCGTCTTGCGGGAGGCCATGGCACAGCATTCCGGCATGCCGGAGCTGAAAACCGGGGCGGAAGTGTATTATTTTAACGGAATTTCCGATTCTGACGCATTATTGGAATTGACAATCGATAAAAAAAGGTATATTCTATTAGAAATGCCAATGCCTCCGTGGCCGGAGCGGGTCTACAAGGAATTGGAGCATATTTGGATCAAGCAGAATTTGGTGCCCATTGTGGCGCATATTGATCGTTACATTGCCCCTTTCCGAACCTATGGGATCCTGAAACGGCTGGAGCAGCTGCCGGTTATGGTGCAGGCTAATGCAGAGTTTTTTCTGGAAAAGACCACAAGGCATATGGCGTTTCGTATGCTGAAGCAGGGGAGGATCCATCTGCTTGGCTCCGATTGCCACGATTTGCAGGATCGCAAGCCTAACCTTGGGGATGCGGTGAAGCTGATCTGTCGGCAATTCGGTACGGGAATGATCGAGTATCTCAATGCCAACGAAAGTGAGATCCTTGCCGGTTTGGAATAACTGCGTTGAAACGCATAAAATATAATATGGAGTTGAGTGTTTATGAAGAGAGTTATAGCTTTGTTTGTTGCGGTTGTGTTGTGCTTCAGCCTGAGCTGCACGGTGTTTGCTGACGAGTTCGTGCAGAGCATTACCGATAAGGGCACACCGGAAATCGTACCTGTTGAGGACGAGGAGGGTAACCCCGCAATTGGCTTTTTGAGCGATGACGGTCAGATCATTGGCTATATCTATGAGGACTGTCTGCTGATTACACCGGTTTCTCAGGCTAAAACCTCCGAGTTGATCCCGGGTGAAGCAAAGGAGCTGCTGCTGGAGGTTTATGAAAAGCTGACCAACGGCTCTATGAGTCTGCCCTATGAGAAGTATAATGCAAACCTGGATCCTGCCAAGATGGTTATTAAGGATCTGTTTGACGTTTCCTGGCTCTGCGGTGAGGACTCGGGCTACGAGGATCACCCGAATCATCCTGAGCTTGTGGCACCCTTGGGGGTTACTGTAACCATTACCTTCGATCTGGGAGTAAGCAAGAATACCGATGTGTACTGTATGTCCTACAAGAACAGTGCGTGGAATCCCGTTGTTAGCTGTGTCAACAATGGCGATGGCACTGTGACCTGTGTCTTTGAGGACTTCTGCCCGGTTTCCTTCTCGGTAGGCTCCGGAACAGTGACACCTCCTTCTCAGACCGGCGACCCCAGCACACCTACCTTGTGGATCATTCTGATGGCAGTTTCTGTTGTGGCTCTGGGTGCAGTGTTGGTTCTTTCCCGCCGTAAGGCAGTGCAATAAGCCATGCAGCCATAAAGGGTGATTGTATGAGCAGAAAGGAACAGGCGAAAAAGCTTGGATATATCTGCCTCATCCTGATCCTGGTGCTTGTGATCTTGTTCAGGGGGCTCCGGATTTTGGAGTCCACTGTTCTTTCTAAAGGGCAGCAGGCAGGGGAGCAGGCAGCTTCAAAAACCATTGAGCGTAACGGTATAGAGTACTATCCCCGCAATGATATCACGGTTATGCTGGTTATGGGTATCGACGAGACCGGCCCTGTGAAGGACAGCGGCTCTTATAATAATACCGGCGAAGCGGATATGGTGGCGCTGTTGGTGTTTGACGAAACCAACGAGCAGATGGATATTCTGTACTTAAACCGGGATACGATGGTGGATATGCCGGCATTGGGTATTGGCGGCAAGGTGGCGGGTACTGTCAACCGTCAGCTTGCACTGTCCCATACCTATGGAAGTGGATTAAAGGATAGCTGTGAGAATACAAAAAAGACAATTTCGGAGCTGTTCTGTGGGCTGTACATTGATTATTATGTCGCCATGAATATGGATGCGATCCCTGTGCTCAATGATGCAGTAGGTGGCGTTACGGTTACGGTGGTGGATGATTTTTCTAAGGTCAATCCCGATATTCCTATGGGTGAAACAACGTTAATGGGACAGGCTGCGTTGGATTATGTTCGAGTTCGTCAGGAGATAGGCGACCAAGAGAACATCTCCCGTATGGAACGCCAGAAGGCATATATGCAAAGCTTTTTATCTGCTTTTCGGCAGAAAACACAGGAAAGTGACTCCTTTGTTTTAGGCACCTATGAAGAAATATCTGACTATGTAGTTACGAACTTTACTACAAAATCCTTATCCAGCGTGTGGAGCCAGTATGCTGACTATACAATGGATGAAGTGATGACACCTACTGGTGAAAATACACTGGTCAATGGGTTTTATGAATTCATTTTGGACGAGGAAGCGTTAGACGAATTGACCCTTCGGATGTTCTACGAGCCGAAAAACTAATCATCAAAGAGATCCCCGGAGCTGTATTGGCGGCTCCGGGGATGAAATTTACCGCTGCACGGCAGAAAGTGCTGTTTTTTCTGAAAAACTTTTAGCTGCAACCGTTGCCCTAAGACGAAACCTGTGATATAATGACCCTGTTCGACGATTTTTGAAAGGAGGGGCGGTATGAACGCGACAGAATGCAAGGTGGATAAGCTCAGTGTGCAGAAGCTGCTTTCCGCAGCCAGCGGTGATGCTGCCCTTCTGTACCTGTACATACAAAGCGGCAATGACCCTGCCCAGGCAGAGCAGGTGCTGCATATGACCGCCGGGCGGTATCAGTGCGCCGCTGCTACCTTGCGGCAGTTGGGGCTTTGGCCGGAGGAAAGACCGCGTTTTATCCCCACCGGGGAGCGCCCCCAGTATTCTGAGCAGGATGTGCGCGGCGCCATGGAGCGGGATACGGAATTCCGCAGCCTGTATGGAGAAGTCCAGCGGCTGTTGGGCAGAAGCCTGAATACCGAGGAGCTGAAGATCATTTTGGGCTTTGTGCGGTATTTAGGCTTGCCGGCAGATGTGATCTGTGTGCTGGTTTGCTACTGTAAGGACAGGGCAAAGCAGCGGGGCAGCCTGCGAAATCCCTCTTTGCGCACCATTGAGAAAGAGGCGTATGATTGGGCAGAGCAGGGGATCGATACCATGGAGCGTGCCGGTGCTTTTATTCAGGCGCAAAATGTGCGTTATAGCTGGCTGCGGCAGATCTCCAAAATTCTGCAGATCCGTGGCAGAGAGCTGACCCCCGGCGAAGCGAAATATGCAGCCTCCTGGCTGGAAATGGGCTTTGATGAGGAAGCAGTGGCGCTGGCCTATGAGCGTACCTGCCTGAATACCGGTGGTATGAACTGGGCGTATATGAATAAGATTCTGGTTCGCTGGAATGAGGCGGGACTTCATACGGTTTCCCAAATTCGTTCCGGTGATACGAAAAAAGGACAAAAACAGGCCCCCCGGCAGTTGGATGCTGACGAGCTGGCTGCCATTGAACGATTGATGCAGGAGGGATAACCTATGGCATACGATGCACAGGTGGTGCGCCGTGCCCGCCAAAGACTGGAAAGCGCCAAGGCGGATAAGGAGTCAGCGTACCGGCAAAATTTGCAGACGGTCTATGAGAAGCTTCCCCGAGTCCGTCAGATCGATGTGGAGCTGCGCAAGTCCATGGTGCTGGCGACCCAGGCGGTATTTTCCGGCGGTGAGGGCGCACAGGCGGCTATGGAGGAAGTGAAAAAGGCAAACCTTGCCTTGCAGGAAGAACGAAAAAACCTGATCCACAGTGCATTCGGGGAAAACTTCCTGGATGAAAGCCCTGTCTGTGACCGCTGCGGCGGTCTGGGCTATGTAGGCTCCCAAATGTGTTCCTGCCTGCAGGAGCTGTGCCGCCAGGAGCAGAAAAAGGAATTGACCCTGCTAAGCTGCGGGGAGCACGATTTTTCCAATTTCCGGCTGGACGTCTATCCTGACCGTACCATTCCCGGCGGCAAGGTGACCCTGCGTGCCGTTATGCAAAAGACCTTCCAGGACTGCCGGGCTTATGCGGAGGGCTTCGACCAAAACAGTCCCAGCCTGCTGTTTTCCGGTGATACCGGCTTGGGCAAGACCTTCCTGTCTGCCTGCATTGCCCGTTCTGTTGCGGATAAGGGGTATTCCGTTGTGTATGAAAGCGCGGTGCACCTGTTTGAAAAGCTGGAAAAGGCAAGGTTTTCCGGGGATGAGGCAGCGGCAAGGGACGCGGAAAAATTCACCGCCTGTGACCTTTTGATCGTAGATGATCTGGGTACGGAAATGGGCGGCCAGTTTGTCACCACTTCCTTGTATACTTTGATCAATGACCGAATCTTAAGCGGCAAGCCCACCATCATCTCCACCAATCTGACCAAGGAGGAGATGGATAAGCGGTATTCGCCCCAGATTCTTTCCCGCTTGCGGGGCAATTACAGGAGAGTTGCCTTTGTGGGCGATGATATCCGCATTCTGAAAAACCGGGGGATAGTGTATTGAAAACCGGAATTTTATTTGATTTGGACGGCACATTGCTCAATACCCTTGAGGATCTGACAGACAGTGTCAACTATGCTCTTGCCCAGTATGACTGCCCACCCAGAACCTTGGAGGAGGTGCGGGAGTTTATCGGCAACGGTGCCAAAAAGCTGATTGAGCGATCCTTGCCCGGTAAGGAAAATGACCCGGCCGTGGAGGATGTGCTTGCCACCTATCAGGCGTATTATAAGACCCACAGCAAGATCAAGACCAAGCCCTATGATGGGATTTTGCAGGCTCTCACAGAAATTTCTGCCAAGTACCCGGTTGCTATCGTTTCCAATAAGCCGGACGGGGCTACGAAAATCTTGTGCAAGGAGTTTTTCGGGGATGTGTATGCCCGGGGAGAGAGTAACGACTGCCCCAGAAAGCCCGCCCCGGATATGCTGCAAAAGGCAATGGAGATCATCGGTGTGGATACCTGCATCTATGTGGGTGACAGCGAGCCGGATGTGCTGACAGCGAAAAACTTGGGTGTTAAATGCCTGAGCGTGCTGTGGGGCTTCCGGGATCGGGAAACCTTGCAGGCAGCCGGCGCAAAGTACTTTTGTGACGATCCCCAAAAGCTCCCGGAAATGCTGGAAGAAATGCAGCACAGCCTGTAACATCAACACCTTATAGACAAATCAGCTAAATTGGAATTTAGCAGAACAGTTCAATAATACCTTCCCCCGGGGGGAAGGTGGATTTTGCCATTGTC
>JAFTTQ010000051.1 GCA_017466665.1 Oscillospiraceae bacterium | reverse complement strand
GAATGCGGGCAGAAAAGTTACGATTTATGCGCAGAAACAGACTTTTTCCTGACTTTCAGCTGTCGCCGTTCCTCATCCGTCTTTTGCCATTGTCTTTATGGGACAATGGCAAAATCCACCTTCCCCCCGGGGGAAGGTATTATTACACTGTTACGCTAAATTCCAACTTAGCTGTTATCCTAACGCAAAAATTCCCGGGCAGGTTGAACTGCCCGGGAAAAATTATTTCAAATGACTTTCGTTGATGAGGATGTGCACATCATCAAGCTGCTTCTGAGAAACAGTGGTGGGTGCGTCCATCATCAGATCCTGCGCGGTCTTGTTCATAGGGAAGGTAATGACCTCACGGATGGATTCTTCACCGGTCAGCAGCATCACCAGCCGGTCAACACCGGGGGCTGCACCGGCGTGGGGCGGTGCACCGTAGGTAAAGGCGTTGTACATGGCGGGGAATTTGGCTTTTACATCCTCCTCGCCCAAGCCTACCATCTGGAATGCCTTGACCATAATTTCCGGGTCGTGGTTCCGAACAGCGCCGGAGGCACTTTCATAGCCGTTGACCACCAGGTCATACTGATCGGCATTGATGGCAAGAAGCTTTTCGGTATCGCCCTCGGCATCCAGCAGGGTCTGCATACCGCCCTGGGGCATAGAGAAGGGGTTGTGGCAGAATTCCAGCTCCCCGGATTCCTCACCCATTTCATACATGGGGAAGTCCACGATCCAGCACATGGCGTACTGCTCCTCGTCGAAGTGACCGGGGATACGCTTGCCCATCAGGGTACGGATCACGCCGGCGGTCTTTTGGGCGGCAGCCTTTTTGCCGGCTGCCATACATACAAAGCTGCCGGGCTTCAAATTCAGCTTTTCCGTCAGCTTGTCCTTAAAGTCTGCCAGGAACTTGGAAACGCCGCCGGTCAGCTCGCCGTTTTCGTCTACCTTGATCCAGCAGGCCTTGTTGCCGGTCTGAACTTCCACATCTGCCAGCAGCTTGTCGATCCACTTTCTGCCCTGATCGAAATTATCCACAGCCACAGCCTTAACAGTGGCGTTTTGGAA
Organism: Oscillospiraceae bacterium; assembly: GCA_017466665.1. Classification (GTDB taxonomy): domain Bacteria; phylum Bacillota; class Clostridia; order Oscillospirales; family Oscillospiraceae; genus Faecousia. Next base: position 7,058 of record JAFTTQ010000051.1, on the reverse strand, counting down.
GGGCCCAAATTCACAGCCGGCAACCTCGGCGGTGATATCCTGAATTTCCAGATCAATACGCAGGTCAGGCTTGTCGGAGCCGTAACGCTCCATAGCCTCGTTAAAGGGAATGTGACGGAAGGGAGCAGAGGAGATGCGGCTGTACTTACCGAACTTCTGAAATACAGGCACCAAAACCTCCTCCAAGGTGGTCAGTACATCCTCCTGGGTGGCAAACGCCATCTCCATATCCAGCTGATAAAACTCACCGGGAGTGCGGTCAGCCCGGGCACCCTCGTCACGGAAGCAGGGTGCGATCTGGAAATAACGATCAAAGCCGGAGGTCATCAGCAACTGCTTAAACTGCTGGGGAGCCTGGGGCAGGGCATAGAACTTGCCGGGATGATTCCGGGCAGGTACCAGGTAGTCACGGGCACCCTCGGGAGAAGAAGCGGTCAAAATGGGGGTGGTGATCTCCAAAAAGCCCTTTTCGGTCATCAGCCGGCGCAGCTCGGCGACCACCTGACAGCGCAGGATGATGTTTTTCTTGACCTCGGGATTCCGCAGGTCAAGGTAGCGGTACTTCAGGCGCACGTTTTCGTCGGCATCCTTACTTTTGTTGATCTCAAAGGGGAGCTGATTGTGGCGGCATTTGCCCAGTACGGTGATGGACTGGGGAACGACCTCAATCTCACCGGTAGCCTGCTTGGGGTTTTTGCTTTCACGTTCACGAACCAAGCCGGTGACAGAGATGGTGGATTCCTTGTTGATGCCCTTAATAACGGACATCATTTCCTCAGTTTCCACCACCACCTGGGTGGTGCCGTAAAAATCCCGAAGGACGATAAAGGCAAAGTTGGAGCCGACCTCCCGGACATTCTCCATCCAGCCGTTGACGGTAACGGTTTTGCCCGCATCGCAAAGACGCAGCTCACCGCAGTTATGTGTTCTGGATTGCAGCATAATATCGAACCTCTTTTGTTTTTATATTTAACCTTAACATTTTCGCACAAAACCGCCTAAAAGTCAACATAGCAAAAAAGAGCAAAATTGGAATTTAGTTTACTAACCAATTACAACGCATTCGTAGGGGCCGATGCCCACATCGGCCCTATTTGGGGCATTTTTATTAGGGCCGATGTGGGCATCGGCCCCTACGGTTAATAAGATAAACAATAATTTGCAGAAAACCTTTGCAAAATGCCATGTATTGGTGTATAATTCTTCTAACCTTAATAGATCAGAAAGGAAAATCTCAATGAAAAAAGAATTTGGAACACTGAAAAATGGCCAAAAGGCTTACATATATGAAATCTCCTGGGGAGAGATCAAAGCCCATATCAGCGATTACGGCGCAACACTGGTGCGGCTGTATGTGCCCGACAGCAAGGGAGAACTTGCTGATGTTGTACTTGGCTTTGATGATGTTTCCCAGTATGACCACCACGGTGCGTTTTTTGGCGCGGTGGTAGGCCGTACAGCCAACCGGATCGGCAAGGGCACCTTCAAAATCGGTGACAAGACGGTGCAGATGCCCATTAACAACAACAGCAATAACCTCCACAGCGGCCCGGAAAGCTACGGTCACCGGCTGTGGAATCTGGAAAAGCACACCGAAAACAGCATCCGTTTCAGCCTGCTTTCTCCCGACGGGGATCAGGGCATTCCCGGCAACGCGGAGATCCACGTGACCTATACGCTGGAGTACCCCGGTGCTTTGCGGATCACCTATGATGCCATCAGCGACAAGGATACGGTCTTTAATATGACCAACCACGCCTATTTCAATATGGCAGGCCACGACCACCCGGAAAAGGCAATGCAGCAAGAGCTGATGCTGACAGCCCGGTTTTACAATGTTGCCGACGCCGAATCCATTCCCACCGGGGAGCTGCGTCCTGTGGACGGCACGCCCATGGATTTCCGTCAGCCCAAGGCTATCGGCAGAGATATTGACGCGGATTACCCCTGCTTTAAGCTTCAGGGCGGCTATGACCATAATTTTGAGGCATATGCCGATCCCTGTGCCATTTTGACTGACCCGGAATCCGGCCGCAGTATGTCGGTGTCGACTGACTGTCCCGGCATCCAGTTCTATTCCGGCAATTTCCTAAATGGAGAAAAGGGCAAGGATGGCGTCAGCTATACCTATCGCGGCGGCGTTGCGCTGGAGACCCAGTACTATCCCGACAGCGTCAACCATCCCCAGTGGCCCCAGCCCTTCTGCAAGGCCGGCAAGCCCTACCATTCTGAAACAGTATATACCTTTAGATGGTAAGAAAAATGAGGTTATCTCAGCACGAGATAACCTCATTTTTTGCCCCCCAAAAAAATAGTGCTAATGCGCATTAAAAATGAAAAATTGAAAATTATGGTATTTCCTACGGAAATTCTCAAGTTTTTCCGCTTTGTTTTGAAAACGGGTTGGCAATAAAAGAACCAGGGTACCAGTTTAGTGCCGGTATTTCTTTATTTTCAGAAGAGTTTGCTGTAATATGATAATATGAAATGGATATATAGATTTGTCAAAAGGAGCGATGATCTATGTCTGATGTTTATATGATCGGCAATGCCCACTTGGATCCTGTGTGGCTTTGGCGCTGGCAGGATGGCTTTTCTGAAATCCTTGCCACTTATCGAAGCGCGCTGGATCGGCTTTATGAATTCCCGGAGACCAAGTTTACCTCCGCCTGTGCGGTCTATTACCAGTGGATCGAGAAAATGGCACCGGATATGTTTGCGGAAATTCAGGAAATGGTGAAGCAGGGGCGTTGGGAGATCGTTGGCGGCTGGTTTTTGCAGCCGGATTGCAATATCCCCAGCGGTGAGAGCTTTATGCGTCATACCCTGATCTCCCAAAGATATTTTAAGGAGAAATTCGGGGTGACCGCCACCACCGGCTACAATGTGGACTCCTTCGGCCACAATGCCGCCATTCCTAAGATCCTCCGTGCCAGCGGTATGGAAAACTATGTGTTTATGCGTCCGTCTTTGACGGAACAGGGGAGAACCGAATCCGTTTTCTGGTGGGAAAGTGATGATGGCAGCCGTGTTGCGGCATTTCGGATCCCCATTCGGTATAACTTAAATGCCAAAAGTCTCCACCAGCTTGAGGAAATCATCGAAAAAGCAAATTCGGAAAATCAGGATATGATGGCATTTTACGGCGTGGGTAACCACGGCGGCGGCCCCACCATCCGTATGCTCCACAGCTTCAACCAGATGAACCGCAAGGAGTTGCGGTATGCCACCGTAGGTGCTTATTTTGATAAAGTCAGAAATGACGCTCTGCCCACCCTTCAAGGGGAGCTGCAGCATCATGCCCGGGGCTGTTACAGTGCGGAAACCTCCATTAAGAAGGGAAACCGAAAATGCGAAGAAAACCTAATTGCCGCTGAGCGCCTTTGCGTTATGGCAAACAGGCTGACCGGAGCGAAATACCCTGCCAAAAAGCTGAATAAGGCATGGAAAAATGTGCTGTTCAACCAGTTCCACGACATTATGGGCGGCTGCTGTATCAAAACAGCTTACGAAGATGCTGCATATCTCCACGGGGAAGCTATGAGCATCACCGAGCAGGAGATCAATGCCGCTATGCAACAAATTGCGTGGCACATCGATACACTCCAGGGGGAAACACTGCCCGGTTATAAATACGATCTTCACAACAAAGGACAGTGGGCGATCTGGGAGCATGAGGTTTTGGGAACGCCGGTGGTGGTGTTCAATATCCATCCCTGGCCGGTGCGGCAGACCGTTCAGGTCTATGCCTATGCAAGCAAAATGACCGATGATAAGGGAGCAGAAATTCCCTTCCAGCTCGTCCGGGGTGAGCATACCGACGGTACGGATAAAATGAATACGGCGTTTATTGCCGAGGTTCCGGCGATGGGCTATGGGGTCTACCGGCTCTTTACGGAAAAGGAAAGCACCAAAGCGTTTGGGTCTGAGCTGATTGCCACAGAAACCACCCTGGAAAACAGCCTGGTCTCCTTGGAGCTGGATAAGACCACCGGCGATATCTGCAAGCTGTATGACAAGAAAACGGGAAAATACCTGATTGATCAGCCCTGTAAGGCAATTCTTTTGGATGAATCTGCCTGTGACACCTGGGCACACGATAAAAAGTATTTGGGAGAAAATTGCGGGGAGTTTACTGCCACCGGATTTGAGCTGACGGAGCAGGGGACAGTCCGAGCCTCCATTCGGGTCACATCCGTGTGTGAAAATTCTACGGTACAAAGAACCTACACCCTCACCGCAGGCAGCGATCAGGTGCAGGTGCATACAAAAGTGGATTTCCACGAAAAGCACAAGACCCTGAAATTCACCTTCCCTATGCAGGATGAGACCGTTACAGCCCAGATCCCCTTCGGCACGGTGACCCGTCAGGGCTACACCGGGGAAGAACCCTGTCAAAAATGGTTTGCCAGTGGAAATTTATGTATTGCAAATGACTGCAAATACGGTTATGATACATATGATGGGCAAATGCGGATGACCGTACTGCGAGGTGCCATTTATGCCGACCACTTTGCCCAGCGTGACGAACACAATGTGCATATGGAGCAGGGCATCCATGAATTTACATATAGCCTATATCCCCACCATAGCAGCAGCGAAAGTGAGCGCAAGGCGGCCCAGCTGAATTTTGGTTTGCGCCGGGTGCTGGGCAGCTTCCATCAGGGCAGCCTGCCGGAAACCAAAAGCTGCATTTCCTGCGATAGTGAGAATGTCATCATTTCCGCTGTGAAGCAAGGTGAGGATGGGGAAGGCATTGTTCTGCGCTTGTATGAGATTGCCGGCAGGGACACTGCGGCACAGATCACATTGTTCGATAAAAAGATCTCTGTGTCAGTTCCCCATAACAGCCTGAAGACTGTGGATGAAAACGGGGAAGAGCTGAACGCTATGGAATGGGAGAAATGAAAATGAATCTGATCGGTATTGATATTGGCGGCACCAAGTGTGCCGTGTCCTTAGGCTGTTCTGACGGGCAGGGCAATGTCCGTGTGCTGCAAAAATGCCAAAAGCGGCTGACGGAAAAGCGGGCGCCGGAATTGGTACTGCCGGAGCTTTTGGAGGATGTGAAATACTGCATTTCCCAAAGTGAAGAAGCTCCCGCCGCCATTGGTATTAGCTGTGGCGGCCCTTTGGACTCCCAAAAGGGACTGGTGCTGTCGCCTCCCAACCTGATCGGCTGGGATAATGTACCGATCGTGGAATATTTCCAAAAGGCAACCGGGCTGCCCACCTATCTTTGCAACGATGCCAATGCGGGTGCTTTGGCAGAGTGGCGCATGGGTGCAGGCCGGGGTACGCAAAATATGGTGTTTATGACCTTTGGCACCGGATTGGGCGCGGGTCTGATCTTAAGCGGTCAGCTTTATGAGGGCACCAGCGATTCTGCCGGTGAGCTGGGGCATATCCGCTTGGCGGAATTTGGCCCTGTGGGCTATGGCAAGAAGGGCTCCTTTGAGGGCTTTTGCAGTGGCGGCGGCATTGCCCAGCTTGCCCAAAGCTATGTGATGGAGCAGCTTCAAATGGGAAAAAGCCCGGCGATCTGCCCCACAATGGAGGATATTTCCAAGCTGACAGCGGAGAAGGTCTGCCTTGCCGCAAGGGAGGGGGACGCACTGGCAAAGACCATCATTGAAAAGTGCGGTCATATGCTGGGCGTGGGACTTTCCATCGTAATGGATCTTTTAAACCCGGAGAAGATCGTCATTGGCAGCGTGTTTACCCGGGCAAGGGATCTTCTGTGGCCGGCGGCGGCAGAGGTGATCGCTGTGGAAACATTGATGCAGACCCGGGATGTATGCCAAGTAGTGCCCTGTGGGCTGACGGAATCCGTGGGCGACATTTCCGCCCTGACCGTTGCGGACTATTACTGGGAGAAACAGTATGGTGGTTAAGGAGTACATAGAAACCCCTGTTGCCGAGCAATGTGATGTACTGGTTTGCGGTGGTGGTTTTGCCGGGATCAGTGCGGCACTGGCGGCGGCGCGGCAGGGAAAAAAGGTGATATTGCTGGAAAAGCAATTTATCCTCGGCGGCCTTGCCACGGCAGGACTTGTGACCATTTATCTGCCCCTTTGTGACGGCTATGGCAGGCAGGTCTCCTTCGGAATTGCGGAGGAACTGTTCCGGCTGTCCATATCTATGGGCGCAGAGGACAAGTATCCTGCCAATTGGCTGGATGGCACAGGCTCCCGGAGGGTGGAGGATCCCCGGTTCGAGGTGCAGTTTAACCCCAGCCTGTTTGCAATGCTGGCGGAGGATGTACTGGTAAAAGCGGGTGTAGAGATCCTCTATGGTACTTATGCCGTGGCAGTCAGCAAGGAAAATGATAGAATTGATGCTGTCATCGTAGAGAATAAAACCGGCAGATATGCCATTGAGGTCAAAACGGTGGTGGATGCCACCGGCGACTGCGATATTGCCCACTTTTCCGGCGCGCCCACGGAGAATTTCCGTCAGGGTAATGTTTTGGCGGCGTGGTATTATGGGCTGGATGAACGGGGGTATGCGCTGCATACGCTGGGCTTTTGCGATATTCCCGAGGAGGAAAAGAAGAACAGGAAAGGCCCGCCGGTACTGAATGCGCAGCGATTTGGTGGGCTTGACGGGAAGGAGCTTTCCCAAATGGTTCAGCTTTCCCACCAATCTACCCTGCAGGATATTCGGCAAAGGCGGGAAAAGCATCCTACCCTTGTACCGACCTCTATCGCAACCATTCCTCAAATTCGTATGACACGGCGGATCGTGGGCGAATACACGATGGTAAATATCGATGACCGTAAATATATGGTGGATTCTGTGGGGATGGTATCAGATTGGCGCAGGCGTGGACCTGTTTATGAGGTGCCCTTTGGCTCGCTGTACTCGGAAAAGGTCAAAAACCTGATCTGCGCCGGGCGCTGCACCAGTGCCACAGAGGATATGTGGGATCTGATGCGGGTGATCCCCTGCTGCGCCGTGACTGGTCAGGCGGCAGGCACAGCGGCTGCGCTGGGAGAGGATTTTACTGCGCTGGACGTAGCGCATTTGCAAAAAATATTACAGGAAAACGGCGTGAT
>JAFTTQ010000050.1 GCA_017466665.1 Oscillospiraceae bacterium | reverse complement strand
TCATTGACAGGGGGCTGCGCCGCAGCCAATTCGGGGGGCGCGTCCGCGTCATCCGGCGGGGCGGCAATTCCTCCTCTTCTTCTAGGGTTTTTGCGGCTGCAGGAGGAGCAACCTGAAAGCTGCCGCTGCGAAGCTGCTCCTCCACCCGGGTAAGGCGGGAATTGAGTGCCTCTGCATCCAAAGAAAGCTCAGGCTGGCACAGGTTTACAATGCAAAGCTCCGCATCCACCCGGCGGCTGGAGCTGCGGGTAAAGCCGCTGACCGTCTGCTGGATAATGCCCATCATCCGCACAAGCTCGCCGGGGGTAAAACAGTCAATTAAATTTCGGATCTCCTGATCGGTAGCCACACCTGACAGCATACTGATGCCCTCTTTTGGGGCTGTTTTCATAATCATCAGATCCCGGGTCAGGCAGGCAAGCTCGTCCATAAGCGCGCCTAAATCCTTACCCTCGGAATAAAAGCGGTTAAAAAGAGAAAGTGCCTTAGCGCTGTTATGCTCCGCAATATAGCCCATAAGCTGCCCGCATTGCTGTATACCGGCAATGCCCAAGCAGGCATAGACCCGGTCAGCTGTCAGATCGCCATTGGTTGCGGAGGCACACTGGTCAAGCAGGCTCAAACCGTCACGCATACCGCCATCAGCAAGCCGTGCCAACACTCTGGCAGCACTGTCGTCCAGCTCAATATTTTCCTGATACGCCACATATTGCAGCCTTGCGGCAATATCCTCCTGACTGATCCGGCGAAAGGAAAACCGCTGGCAGCGGGACAAAATGGTGGAAGGCACTTTATGCAATTCGGTAGTTGCCAAAATGAAAAGCAGATGCTCCGGCGGCTCCTCAATGATCTTCAAAAGCGCATTGAATGCGGAGATAGAAAGCATATGCACCTCGTCGATGATGTACACGCGCATCTTCACCTGGGAGGGGGTATATACCGCGTCATCCCGCAGATCACGGACATTGTCAACGCCGTTATTGGAGGCAGCATCAATTTCCAGCACATCCATACAGGAGCCAGAGTCGATGGCACGGCAGGCATTGCAGCAATTACAGGGATTGCCCCCCTGAGGGTTCTCACAGTTGACCGCTTTGGCAAGGATCTTGGCAGAGCTGGTCTTGCCGGTGCCCCGGGAGCCGGTGAACAAATACGCATGGCTCAGCTTGCCGGAAAGTATCTGATTCTTAATAGTTTGCGTCACAGCCTGCTGACCGACAACATCGTCAAAGGTTTGCGGACGGTATTTACGGTATAACGCCTGATACATATTACTCACCTCCCAATTTTTTTCATAAGGAAACCGGCTCATAACAAGATCGCACACCCACATTTGAACAGCCTGAACACCCGGTATCTGTGCATTCAGCTCAGGATCGGCACACCCACGGCACACGGGGATTACCGCTTAATGCTGCTTGGTTCCCCACCTGACATGGTTCACGGACTCCCGTTGCGTGGGACCGCTCCCTCAACACTTGGTGCACAGGCCAAACGGCGCTCAGAACTGCCCGGGTGTGGGAATTCATCCCTGCTATAGCGGATTGCAGGCAACAGGGCACCGCTATCTCCCCGACTAGTGCGACCTTGTTACAAGCCGGTTTGGTAACAAGGTTATTAACTTAATTCAGCTTAGACTCGATAAAGTCAGCCAATTCCTGGAAGGTGGCGATCTTCTGATTCTCCATTTCCAGTTCTACACCCAGCTCGTTCTCCAGATCCATGATCATTTCGACCACATCCAAAGAATCAATGCCGAGGCTCTCAAAGGTACTGTTGGGAGAAATATCCTCAGGATTTAACTCCAACTGCTTTACAGCATAGGAAACTAATTTTTCATACATAACCAAAATCCTCCAATGTACATCTCTTTCTGATTGGAATACTGTTAGTATTTTATTACATACCCTGCTTTTTGTCAATGCCGGTTTTCACATTTGCGCCTGCAGCATAAGCTGTCGCCCAGGCGATCTGCAGGTTAAAGCCGCCGGTATAGGCATCACAGTCGATCACCTCACCGGCGAAGAATAAGCCGGAAATGATCTTTGATTCCATCGTTTTCGGGTTGATCTCAGAAACCCGGATACCGCCGCTGGTGATGATTGCCTCCGCCACCGGACGCTTTCCTGTAATTTCCACAGGGAAAGCTTTTAATAGCTCTGTAAGGGCTCTGCGTTGTTCCTTTTTTAAGGAGTTTGCCTGAAGCTGAGCAGAAATATTCAGCTTGCGCAAAACCACCGGGATCATAGACCTGGGCAGCAGATCCGTTAAGGCATTTTCCATAGTACGGTTGCGGTACTGGTCCAGGTCACGCATAATGCGCTCCTGCAGCTTCTGTGGCTCCAGCGCAGGTTTTAGATCGATCAGAAGCCGGCATCCTTCCCCTTTTAGGTGGGCACTGGCAGACAATGCCGTGGGGCCTGATATTCCAAAATGGGTAAACAGCAGCTCACCAAAATCCTTGTAAAGCAGCTTTCCCCTCTGATCCAGCAGCTTCACAGCCACATTCCGCAGGCTCAGTCCCTGCATATCCTGGCAGTCTGTACCCGCAGTCTCCAGTGGCACCAACGAGCCCTCCGGCTCAACGATCGTATGCCCCAAGGCTCTTGCCATGGCATAACCGTCACCTGTGGAGCCTGTTGCGGGATAGGACAGGCCGCCGGCAGCCAAAATCACAGAATTTGCTTCATAGGTATGCTCCCTGGAGCGCACCCCAATCACTGCGCCGTCCTTTGTCAGTATATCCGTCACTCTGTCGGTCTGCACAGTAATATGGTTTTTGCGGATCAGCTTAACAAGGCAATCCAATACGCTTTGGGATCTGTCGCTGACAGGAAAGACCCGGTTGCCCCGTTCTGTTTTCAGAGGGCATCCGTTTTCTTCGAAAAAAGCATACACCTTTTCCGGTGGGAAGTTTTCCATCACACTAAACAAAAATCTGCCATTACGGGGGGTATTTTCCAGCACCTCACGGGCTGAGCAATGATTTGTCACATTGCAGCGGCCTTTGCCTGTGATCAGCAGCTTCTTACCCAAGCGGTCATTACGCTCCAGCAGCAAAACCCGGCTGCCATTTTGGGCTGCTGTAATGGCAGCAAACATTCCGGCAGGACCGCCGCCAATGACGATCACATCATATGTCATAAGTATTCGTCCTTTTTCTCATAAATATGATGGGACTGCCAAATGGCTTCCAGCCTATCAAAATTCGCGCGAAGGACTTCTTCCCTGCCGGCTGACAGTGCAACGATCAGCGCATTGACAAGGCTTAAAGGGGCAACCAGAGAATCCACGATGGAAACCATATCGCTCTTGGCAACCAGTACACGGTCGCAATACTCTGCCAAGGGAGATACCATACTGTTGGTTATTCCGATCACTGTTGCGCCAACACTGCGGCAATAGGCAACACCCTCTACGGTAGAGCTAGAATAACGGGGAAAGCTAAAGGCGATCACCGCATCCCCCGGCTTTATATTGATAAGCTGCTCCAACACCTCGCCGGCACTGCCGCTGGTAATCAGATGCACGCTGTCAAACATATATTGCAGATAGTAACCGAAAAAGCTTGCCAGTGAGGATGCGGAACGAACACCTAAAATATAGATATTTTTTGCGCTGATAATATCCTGCACAGCTTTTTGGAATACAGCTCTATCCACCGTTTCCCCGGTCTGCCGCAGCTTTTCCGCATCGGCGTGGAGCACTGTGGAAACCACATCCTGGGTGCCGATACGGTCAGTGGTCACACCCATTCTCTGCACCGAAGTCAGCCGGTTCAGTACCATTTCCTGCATGGCCTTCTGCATCTGCGGATAACCCTCATACCCTAATTCCATAGCAAACCGAACAACTGTGGATTCTGATACGCCTGCCTGCCTTCCAAGGCAGCTTGCGGTCATAAACGCCGCTTTATCATAGGATTCGCAGATCAGTGACGCAATGCGTTTTTGCCCCTTAGAAAAGGTAGGCATTTTATATTCGATCACCGAAAGAATATCTTCATTCATACTTCATATCCCCTATTTCTTTTTCTGTTAGATACCGCCATTTTCCGGCAGGAAGGTCACCCAAGGAAAGACCTCCTTCCTGAATGCGGATCAGCCGTTTGACCTGCATTCCCGCCTTTGCGCACATTCTGCGCACCTGACGGTTTCTGCCTTCGTGGATGGTGATTTGAATAGTCGCGCGATCCCCCTGTGCCGAAAGAAGCTGCAGCGCAGGCGGTGATATCCGATAGCCGTCTAAGAATATGGGCTTTTTCAGTACTGCAAAGCCTTCCTCAGAGTAGCCTTTTACCTCCACTCGGTAGGTTTTGTCCACCTGGTGACTGGGATGCATCAAACGGTTGGCAAAATCCCCGTCATTGGTAAATACCAGCAGCCCCTCCGAATCCATATCCAGCCTGCCCACAGGATAGACCCGCTGCCCGCAGTCCTTAACCAGCATATAAGCATCTTTTCTGCCCTTTTCGTCGGAAAGGGTGGTTACATAGCCTTTCGGCTTGTGAAGCATTATGTATATATGCGCCCCGGCAGAGGGGATAGGCTTTCCATCCACCAGGATCACATCCGCATCCGGATCAGCAGTCTGTCCCAACTGGCAAAGGCTCCCATTACAGGTAACACGCCCATCCGCGATCAACTGCTCTGCCTGCCGGCGGGAGCATACGCCCCGCCCAGACAGGATCTTTTGTATTCGTTCCTTCATTCTTTTCCTCCACAGAAAAGCCGTTTATACCAAGGAATTTCCGGTCTTTGCTGCTGTTCCACAGTTTCTCCGTAAAAAAGGGCAATCTTTCCCACCGGCACACCGTCCACATAAATATGGGCATACCCTGCACTTTGCCTCTGGACAACCGGCGCATAAACAAAGCCCGGGTCAGGCAGCTTTAAAGACCAACTTTCACTGTCTCGCATTGCATAGCAAAAAGACTCTGCCGCAATCAGCTTGACAACACCTGCTGTACCGCCCGCCACAGCAAGCTCCCCAAGACACTGCCCCTCCTGCACCAGGGTTTGGGGCGTAAACTCAGAAAAACCTTGCTCCAGCAAGCTCTTGTGATCGTTCCAGTCATCGGGGGCGTTGATGGTCACAGCAACGATCCGTCTGCCCTGACGTACTGCACTGGAAACCAGGATTCGTCCGGCTGCCTTGGTAAAGCCAGTTTTCACACCGTCCGCGCCCTCTACCTGCCACAGCAGTTTATTGTGATTGCGAAGGGATCGCTCTCCAACCGTGACCGTTTTTGCGGAAACTGTGCGGGCAAAAATGGGATTTTCCATTGCATAGGATGCCAGGGTCGCCAGATCCCGGGCTGTGGAATAATGCCCCGGTGCATCCAAGCCGTTGGGGTTGACAAAATGAGAATCCTTCATACCAAGGCGGTGCGCCTTATCGTTCATCAGCTCCGCAAAACCCTCTACCGTTCCACCGCAATAGATGGCAAGCGCCACTGCCGCATCATTGCCACTGTGGAGCATCATACCGTACAGAAGCTCCTGAACTGTCAATATCTCCCCTTCGCGAAGATATATTGAGGAGCCCTCTATCCCGACAGCCTCCTTGGGAATCGCCACCCGATCCAATACATTGCACTGCTCACAGACGATAAGCGCCGTCATAATTTTGGTAGTACTGGCAATCAGAGACTGCTCATCGGCATTTTTCTCATATAACACTCTGCCTGTCTGCCCATCTACAACAATGGCACGCTTGGCAGAGAGTGCCGATGCTGCACAGGGACTAAAAAGGATGGCAGCCAGCAATGCCGCTGCCATCCTGGCAAATTTACGTTTCATATCCATCACCCGGAAATAGTGTAACCGGGGATCTGAGAATTATTCTGCCTTTTTCTCCGTTCTGGAATCCACAAAGGCAGCAATCTTATCCAGCGTATCGGGAACCATTTCCACGATCCGGTCAGCCGTTGTATTGGCAGGTGTTGCCACCGGCAGCATACGGACACTGCCGTCCTTTATGATCAAAAACGCAACCGGGGTCACCTTAACTCCGGCACCCACGCCGCCGCCAAAGGGATTATCCTGATGGTTAACATTTTTGGAAACAAAATCAGATCCACCGCCGCCAAAGCCAACGCTGACATTGGAAACGGGAATAATGGTCACACCATCGGCTGTGACGATAGGATCCCCTACCACAGAGTTTACACTGACCATTTCTTTCAGTTTTGCAATGGTCGCGTCCAGCATATTGGGTAAATTCTTGCTCATTTTTGGGCACCGCCTTTATTCTTATTCTTGATTTTCAAAAACTCACAGAGTGCTTTCACACCGTATTTGACCGCAATACCAACCATACGGCCTATGGTAATGGTTATCTCCAACCGGGCAGAAATTTTTGCAGAATCCGCGGCAAAATCGCACTGCACCTGAATATTCCGTTTTTTAATGACAAAAATGCGCTCCAACAGGGGCATCAGATTGCCCACCGCTGTCCAGGCTTTGCCGTAGCTTAAAGCCAGGTCACAGGGATCGCCACCCGCCATCACATAATTGAGCTCCAGCCGTTTGACCCGGAGCTTTCTCCGAAAGCTGCCTAAAAATCTCAGACCCACATCCACAAGGGGCAGAAAATCCGTAATTTTACCACCGGATTTTTCCTTCTTGGCAGGCTTTGTTTTGGGTAGCGCAGCTTTAACATCCTTTTTTTTCTGCTTTTTGGGCTTCTCTTTTTTCTTCTTTTTATCTTCTTTGGAAGCCTTCGGATACAATTTGATCCTGACCGTGCCTAACAAAAGCGACAGGATCAGGCCGTTCTCATCATAGATCAGGCAAACACCAACGGGCAAAATGGCAAGCAGCACCAAAATACCCAGGGCGATTAGCCAGCCGGTCATCAGGCTTCCTCCGTATTCTGCGTCTGGCCGGTCACTTCCGGGATAGACTGCTGATCCTCGTCCACCACAGCAACAGGCTCACCTAAGCTGACCTTTTCGATCTCCGGCAGCTCCTCCAAGGAGCTAAGGCCAAAGGTACGCAGGAAATTCGAGGTGGTGCGGTACAGGATCGGTCTTCCGGGCACATTCAAACGGCCCGCATCCTCGATCAGCTTTTTATTCAGCAGCGCGCCGATGGAATAGGAGCTGTCCACACCGCGGATCTGCTCTACCATCGCTTTGGTGGCAGGCTGATAATAGGCAACAATGGTCAGTGCCTCCAACTGAGAAGATGAGAGCTTTGGCGGCTTTCTGGTTTCCAGGGCAGCGGTAATAAAATCCGCCATTTCGCCGGAGGATACCATCTGATAGCCTTTTTCCAGCTTTAAAATACGAATACCCCGGCGATTGAAGGAAAGCTCATTTGCCAAAGCATCGGCAGCCTCTTCGATCTCCTTGGGATCGGTTTCCAGAACAGCCGCCAGCCGGGATATCTCGATACGCTCACCGGCAGCAAACAAGATGGCTTCAATGGCCCTTTGCAATTCTTCTTGTTCCATTAAGTCATCTCCTCTACTTGAATATCATTTTCCGGCTTCTTGATCAAACGGACATTGGGATTTTCGCCGGATACATCGTCCTCAAGGACAACAGAATTGGTTTTACACAGCTCAAGGATCGCAATAAATGTCGCAACGATCTCCGAACGGCTTTTACTGCCCTTAAAGAGGTTTTTCAGCTTTTCAATTCCCCGGAGCACCAACCGGCGAACAAGCTCCGTCGCCTTCTTGGTAACCGGGTAAGGCTCTTTACCGACGATGCCTTTAAAATTCACAGTCGGCGGGGGCAAACGGCGCTGATTACGCTCAGAAATCTCATCCAGTGCCCGGAGCATATCCTCTGGCTCGTGCTTATAACGGTAGGTTTCATCCCGGCGCAGGGGTTCCGGCTGCTTGGTAAACAGGCTCCGCCCGATCTCATTGCGGGGCTCCAAAACCGTTATGGCAATGCGGATCTGCTCAATCGCCTCTTTCCGCTGGCGCTCGATCAGAGACTGGCGCAAAAGATCCAATTCCGATTCTGCCTCCGCGGCCTCCGCCGCAGACAGCAGCATTTTGGTTTTAATCAGCATCAGGTGGGATGCCATGGTAATAAACTCACTGGCAATCTCCATATCCAGCCGCTTCATCTCATCAAGATAAGCCAAATACTGCTCCAAAATAGCGGTGATGGACACATCCTGAATCTCTATTTTATTTTTACTCAGCAGCAGGAAGATAACATCCAAAGGCCCTTCAAAGTCCTCCATCCCCTCATTGCGGGTATGGACGATGCCTTCCAGCCGGTATTGCGGTTCAGACATATGCTCTCTCCGTCTTCTTTACATACTGAATCAATTATAGCACCATATTTCTTCCGGTGCAAGTATTTATGCAAAATATAAGAAGATGTTTTTTTCATATTCTTGCATTTTTCGACAGCCTATGCTAAAATTGCATATGAAACGGAGGGAATTGCTATGACAAAGGACGCAAAACGTTTTAAGCAAATGGAAACCATAATGACGGCTGTGCTGATCGCCGCTACCGTATTATTCATCATTTATTTGATTGCTGCGGGAAACGGCATCATCTGGCTCAAGGCAGTTACGGCTATTATTACCATTTTGGTCTGCGGTTTATGCCTTGCCTATCTTTATGTGACAAAGCTCCTGCTGCGGCCAAAAACTATGTGGATGACTTTAGCCGCAGGCGCAATTATCATTTGCCTGCTATTTTCGCTGATTCTGAATTTCCCTGCTAAGCTATAAGACGGAGAGGACTTTTTATGGAAACTCGATTGCAAGCCATTGCGCTTAAGAAAACCTACGATGCCACCAAGGCTCTTTGCGGCATCGATTTGTCCCTGCCCAGCGGCAAGATCATCGGCCTGTTAGGCCCCAACGGCAGCGGAAAATCTACGCTTGTAAAGATCGCCGCCGGACTGCTTACCCCCACCTCCGGGCAAATGCTCATTTGTGGAAAGCCTGTTGGCCCGGAAACCAAGGCTTTGGTATCCTACCTCCCTGACCGGGTGTACTTTGAGCCCAAGCAAAGGATCATCGACCTGATTGAATTTTTTCAGGATTTTTACGAGGATTTTGACCGTCAGCGGGCAGAATCCATTCTCGGTGCTCTGAATCTGGATCTGAAATCCAAATTCAACGTGCTTTCTAAGGGCGCAAAGGAGAAGGTACAGCTTGCTCTTGTTATGTCACGCCGGGCAAAGCTTTATTTGCTGGATGAGCCTATTGCCGGCGTGGATCCCGCCGCCCGTGACTATATTCTAAATACTATTTTAACCAACTTTGACCCGGATGCCACCATCTTGATCTCTACCCATTTGATTGCAGATGTGGAGCAGGTCTTGGATGAATTTATCTTCCTGCACTTCGGTCAGGTCGTGATCCACGGCACTGTTGAAGGTCTCAAGGCAGAAACCGGCAAATCTGTGGATGAATATTTCCGGGAGGTGTTCAGATGTTTACCAAGCTGTTAAAATATGAATTCCGCACAGTCAAAAAGGCATTACTCCCCATAACGGTGGCGGCATTACTCTCTGCCGTTTTGGGATATGTGATGATGCTGCTCGTATCACAGCAGTTCGTAACGCAAGATAACGTTATTTTTGTATTTTTATCTATGATTCTTCTCTTTGGTATCATAATATTATTTGTGGTGTATTCCGCTGGCAGCTCCTTTTACCTGTTTTACAGGTTCTATAAAGGTAAATTCACCGATGAAGGCTATCTGACCTTTACATTGCCTGCTACCACCCATCAGATCCTGCTTGCCAGCATCGTAAATATCGTGATCTGGAATCTTATCACCCTTCTGGTGGTTATTCTATGCTTTTTTCTGACGTTTGCGCCTTTGATCTCGGATTTAGTTGACTTCCCCTTCCAGGTCTTTTTTGAGATCAGCTACGCAGGAAACATTTTTGCTTCTATCCTTCAGATCCTCGGTTCCTTTTCTTACGGGATCATCCTGCCTATGCTGTCCATTACCATTGGTTCACTGATCGCCAAAAAGCACAAGATCCTGGCTGCCTTCGGCATCGGCTACCTGATCAGTATGCTGGTTTCTTTTATAACCAGTTTTTTGAGTATTACAGAGCTTGCAGCCGTCGATTCCATCTACGGTGAGATCAGCATGGATTCCACAATGATCATTACAGGAATCTTAATGCTGGCAATCTCTGTTGGCGGATATTTCATTATGCATTATCTGGTCAAAAACAAGCTGAATATTTAAAAGAGCACCGGTCAGCCAACAGGCTGACCGGTTACTGTTTTCAGACTACTTGTAGAAGGTATTTCCCCCAATAAATTCCCGGACTAAGCTGGTGGGTGGGATCTCATCGTCCACATCCGCTTCCAAAACATAGTTCAGGATCTTGACGATGCCACGAACCTGTTCATAGCATTCTTCCTCCGGCTGAACCTCTGCCAGCAATGGATAAATGTGCTTTTTCAGCACCGCAAGCTCATAAAGAGTAGAGCTGTTGAAGATCAGATCTGCCTGCTCCTGATAAGGGAATATCCACCGTTTTTCTCCCCGGCGGACAGAATCCCACATGGACATTGTACGGGCTACGGAAGAACCACGGGTCTCATAATCCCGAACCGTTCTGCGTAATAGACGCAGGTAGCTGGTGGGAATTCGGTTATGGTCGTCCAGATTCAGGGGCAGCAAGGGACTGACGTAGAGCTTAAATATCTTATTGGAATCCACCTTATCCGGCAGAAGTACCGGGTTAAGGGCGTGCAAGCCCTCAACAATGATCACAGTGCTTTCCTCCAGGGTCATAATATGACCCTTCCACTCCCGTCGGCCTTTGACAAAGCTGAAGGTGGGGATCTCAACGGTTTTACCGTTCAGAAGATCCCGAAGATTCTGACGGAACAGGTCAGTATCAATGGTATTGATATGCTCCAAGTCCACCTTGCCGTCAGGGCCGGGAGCGATCTTATCCCGGTCAATATAATAATCATCCAGTCCCATCAGTATAGGTTTTTTACCGTGGACACGGAGCTGGGTCGCCAGCCGGTTGGCAGAGGTGGTCTTGCCGGAGGAGCTGGGACCAGCCAGCATCACGATCTTGGCACCTCTTTGGCAGACCATATCTGCCACCTGAGAAAAACGCTTTTCGTGCAATGCCTCATTGACCCGGATCAGCTCCCGGATCTTGCCGCTTTCCACCAGAGCATTCAGATCTGCCACCGTTTCGCAGCCCATCAGCTCGCACCAGCGGGAACCTTCGGTGCTGACAGAAAGGAAATTGGGCATTTCCTGATAGGCAGCCGGCCAGTTGGGATACAGCTCGTCGGGATATACAAAGAAGAAACCACCCTGGGCGGGTAATATATTCCAGGACTGCAAATAGCCGGTGGAGGGAGCAAGCTCACCGTAATAATAATCCATAAACTCCCCGGAGCAGTATACATCAAATTCCGGCTCTTTCCGCCAGGACAGCAGCTTTGCCTTATCCTCCTGCCCTTCTGTCTCGAAGTGTTCGATCGCCTCCCGGGTGGTAATACGGCGGCGGATCATAGGCATATCCTGCTCCACAATGGAGATCACCTGGCGGCGCAGCTTTTCAGCAGAAAAGCCGTCCTCTCCTGTTACCTCGACAAACAGCGCAGGGCCAACGGTACAACCCATTTTTGCCTTTGCCCTTGGCCAAAGCTGATGCAGTGCCAAAAAGATTACAAACTGAGCTGTACGGTCATACACATCCCGTCCAGCCGGATCCGTCAGCCGCAAAAGCTGGATCACCCCATTGGATGCCGCCATTGCGCGGCGGATCGATAAACGCTCATTGCAGGTATCCTTCTGGCGAACAGGTATGTAATTGAGGCTAAACACCTCTCCTGCAATTTTTGCCGCAATGGGTCTTTCTGAAATCGTCTTTCCTTCCATACCCAATATCTGGATTATATCCAAAAGGCTCTGTCCCGGTTGGGCGACTACTTGCTTTCCATCTATCGTTAATGTCATAATAGACACCTCCTCGCAGCATTTGGCATACATAATATGCCGTTAGGTTATGATATATTACCATATTATGCAACAAAATGGAAGTATTTTTTATGAATTTTTACATATTTAATGGGACTGCGGATGCAGTCCCATTGCAGTCTGTCAAAAAAATCTTTTTTGACAAAACTGGCAGAGGTCAAAGGAGCCAACAAGACAAGCAACTCGCACTCGTCGGCGTACAGGCGGTACGGTAGAGTGCGAGTTGCGCAGTAAGTCAAAATGCCTTGCGGAGCAAGCTTTTTTACCCCACATCCGTCAAAAATCAGAGATTTTTGCCACCTTCTCCCCAAGGAGAAGGCTTTATTAGATACACTTATATTATCTTGCATTTTGACGGTTGGCGGCTTTTTTGACACTCTGAAATGGGACTGCTGATGCAGTCCCATTACTATTTAAATCAGGGGTTGGCCGTTGATAATCAGCTTAAACTGTAAGCCCAATCTTTCCGCTGCTTTACGGCACAAAAGCATTCGCCCCATAAAGATCTCAAAATAGTCCATAACCGAACCAAACTGATTATCGATGGTCAGCTCCAGAATGATCTGCGTCTTATCCTCGCTGATCTGCAGGGAGGATTTTTTGACAGAGTAGTTCACCCGATCGTGGATATCAAAGGTAGAAATATCCTGATTCCGTACCCGTGTCCACCGAACATCTGCCTTATCCGCCAGGATCAGCGCTGCCGCCACTGCGTTGACAGGTACACCGGAACCCTCGTCGTGGTTGCCGATGGCAGTTACGATGGTCGCCATCTCCCCGGGATCGCACTTCATATCATTCAAAATGCTCCACGCCATTACCGCGCCGGACTGGGAATGCTCCTTACGGTTTACCAGGTTGCCGATATCGTGCAAATAACCGGCGATCTTCGCAAGCTCCACCGTTCTGTCATCGTAGCCTAAGACAGTTAAAATATATCCGGCTTTTTCCGCGGCATAGACAACATGGGCAAAGCTATGCTCGGTAAACCCAGGGGCTGCTAAGGATTCATCCGCACGGGTAATATAGGTTTTGATGGCCTCACTGTTTTTTACTTCTTCATATGTCAGCATATACCGCCCTCCTTTTGGGAATATTATATCACATCTTTCCAATAGGTAAATATCAATTTAGAAACAGGAGCTAAAAAAATGTGCACTGCTGTCAGTTTTTTATCCGGCGATCATTATTTTGGCAGAAATTTGGATCTGGAATACTGTTACGATGAGGCTGTAACCATTACACCCCGGAACTATCCATTTCAATTCCGAAACAAAGAAACGATTCCCTATCATTTTGCTATGATCGGTATTGCCACCGCAGCAAGCGGTTATCCACTATATTATGATGCCACCAACGAAGCAGGACTTTCCGTTGCGGCGCTGAATTTCCCGGGAAATGCCTTTTATGGCGGGATGGAAAAGGATATGTACAATATAGCCCCCTTTGAACTGATCCCCTGGATCCTGTGTCAATGCAAAACCGTTCAGGATGCCGCGCTATTGCTGTCAAGAACAAACCTTGTCGGCATCTCCTTTTCCCCTGACTATCCCCTGACGGATCTGCACTGGATCATATCCGACAAGGAAAGATCCATCACCGCCGAACCGCTAAAGGAAGGGCTGATCGTAACAGAAAATCCCGTGGGTGTACTGACAAATAATCCGCCCTTTGACTATCATCTTCACAATATAAAAAACTATTTGTCGTTATCGGAAAATGATCCTGAAAATCATTTTGCGCCAGGTTTATCCTTAAAGCCATATAGCCGGGGTATGGGCGCAATGGGACTGCCGGGTGATCTTTCCTCAGCCTCCCGGTTTATCAAAGCCGCTTTTACAAAGCTTCACAGCGTAACGCCCAAGGAGGAAGCCGGGGCTGTCAGCCAGTTTTTTCACATCTTAGGGTCTGTATGTCAGCAAGAAGGCTGTGTTAAAGTAGGAGATGGTTTTGAAAAAACCGTTTATTCCAGTTGCTGCAACACGGATAAAGGCATCTATTATTACACCACTTACGAAAACAGCCAAATTTCGGCTGTGCATATGCACAAGGAACACCTGGACGGCAGCCGCCTGATATCTTACCCTTTGCTGCGTACTGCCCAGATTCGCTGTGAAAAACAAGAATTCTACGAATCATAGGTTTATTTTTGCGGGTTTTACTGATATAATCGGTGCATAATTTCCCAAAAGGAGAATCAAAGTATGAATCCCAAGCTCACTGGTGGTTTCATCACTGCACTGAGAAAAGAACACGGTATGACCCAAAAGCAGCTTGCAGAAAGGCTTAATGTATCGGACAAAGCAGTTTCTCGCTGGGAAACCGGCAAGGGATATCCAGACATTGAATCCTTGATGGCATTAAGCAATTTATTTTCTGTATCAGTTAACGAACTTTTATACGGCAAGCGGATAGAATCCCCCTCTATGGCGCAGATCGCTGAAAAAAACATCGCCAACGCATATATACAGACTACAGAAAAAAAACAAAAAATCAGCAAGCTTTCCATAATATTAGCTATGCTGCTCAGCTTGATCATTGTAACTGTAATCCTTATTGTGCTTTCAAACCGTTTTCAACTTTTCTACCGTGATATTATGGGTTCACCAAACTGTGTGATTGCAGAGGATTATTCCTATATGACACTTTTTGGAGAGCGGTATGTTCCGCTTGTTCTCGATGGCATAGACTGCACACCCTCGGAGCTGCTGATCCAAGAAGCACAGCTGGAGGGTGAAACCTTTTTCGGAAAACTTTTATTTGGTGATATGATTTATTCAGTCCGTGGCTGTGAAAACAATGATATCGTCTATCTGCAAACGGAATCCGGACCATTCGAAACTTTATATTATTGCAAAGAAAGCAAAGTCAATGCATATGAAATGATGTCACAACAACAAAACTATGACCTATTTACTGCCCAGATTGAAACAAGGAACTGGACAGTTTGGGATCTGACACTTAGTAACACGGTATCACAGATGCTGAAAGATAAAGAATACACGCTCAGTGATACTGTAAATTGCGGACTCGAATACGAAAGCAAGCACATCGTCATTCACGCTAAGAAGCGTGGCAGTCCATTTCTCCGAATAGAGGGTGAAATCATATTCAAGGCAGGTCAGTATTATTGGTTCGATTACGATGATATTCCCCCAACACAGAACAATGCAAATTACAGTGGAATTATGGCATATGAAATCGATGATAGGTACGATGCAGAACTGGATCAGTTATTTTCCTATGTCCATCAATAACAGTACACGCCGGTTGGAAAATTCCCAACCGGCGTGTTACTATATTATCTTGCAACAAAGCCTACTTTTTTGTAGACCTTACGGAGTGTTTTTTCTGCCACATAGGATGCCTTTTCCGCACCGTTACGGTACACAGATTCCAAGTAAGCCTTATCCTTCATAATACGGCTGGATTCTTCGCGGATGGGGCGCAGCATTTCCACAACAGCCTCACCGACCTTGGGCTTAAAAGCACCATAGCCCTGGCCTGCAAACTCGGCTTCGATCTCCTCAAAGCTCTTGCCGGTGCAGGCAGAATAAATGGTCATTAAATTGGCAACACCGGGTTTATTCTCCTTATCGTAACGGACACAGTTCTCCGTGTCAGAATCGGTGATTGCCCGTTTAAACTGCTTCATAATGACCTCAGGGGGATCCATGACCAGCACACGGCCAGTATCCTCATTTTCCGATTTGGACATTTTGGCTGTGGGGTTCGTCAGGCTCATGATCCTTGCGCCAACCTTGGGTACATAAGGCTCCGGAATCTTGAACACATCACCGTAGATGCCGTTAAACCGGCGGGCAATGGTATGGCACAGCTCCACGTGCTGCTTCTGATCCTCGCCAACAGGCACAAGATCCGGCTGATACAGCAGAATATCGCCAGTCATCAGGCTGGGATAAGTGAACAAGCCGCCATTGATGTTATCCGCGTTTTTGGCAGACTTATCCTTAAATTGGGTCATTCGGCTCAGTTCACCGAACATAGAGTAGCACTGCAGAACCCAGCCAAGCTCCGCGTGCTGACGGACATGGCTTTGAATGAACAGGGTATTTTTCTCTGGGTCAAGGCCACAGGCAATGTACTGGGCAAGCTGCTCCAGAGTTCTGCGCCGCAGGTCAGCAGGGTTCTGCCGAACCGTAATGGCGTGCAGGTCTGCCATAAAATAAAAGCAGTCATACTCGTCGGCACGCTCTGCCCAATTTTTGATCGCACCTAAGTAAGAGCCCAAGGTCAGGTCGCCGGAGGGCTTAATGCCGGATAACATTCTCTTTTTCTGGATTACTTCTTCCATAATACATCCTCAATTCCATGCAAATGTAGGGCGGGGGCTCGCCCCTGCCGCAATGATGCCAACTATACTTTATTCGGCGGGGGCAAGCCCCCGCCCTACAATACAGAAAGACACCACTGCATATTTTCATATATACTACCATAGTTTCCGAAAAAACGCAATGAGAAATTGACTTTGTAGTGCAAGATATGATATAGTATGAAAAGAATTTTTAGATAGAGGTTAAAATTATGGACTATCAAGCATTAGCTGAGCTTTTATACCCCAATATTACGGAAACACCCGAGGAGGTCGAGGCAAGATTTCCTGAGCGGAACAACCCGGAAGGCGCTGTTATTACCCGTATGGCGCCCTCCCCTACCGGCTTTGTCCATTTGGGCAATCTGGTGCAGGGTCTGACATCTGAGCGTATGGCACACCAGAGCGACGGTGTTCTGTTTTTGCGTGTAGAGGACACCGATGCCAAGCGTGAGGTGCCCGGTGCAGTGGAAGTACTCATCAACACCTTAAAGCACTACGGTATTCAGTTTGACGAAGGTGCTACCGTAGACGGTGACAGCGGTGATTACGGCCCTTACCGTCAGCGGCAGAGAGCCTCCATCTACCACGTTTTTGCCAAAAAGCTTGTGGCGGAAGGTCACGCATATCCCTGTTTCTGCACCGAAGAGGAGCTTTCTGCAATGCGTGAGCAGCAGGAGGCGGGCAAGGAAACCACCGGCTACTACGGCAAATACGCCATATGGCGTGACCGGACTTTGGATGAAGTCAAGGAGCAGCTTGACAAGGGCGCAAGCTGGGTGCTGCGTTTCCGTTCCACCGGCTCTATTGAAAACCAGTTCAAATTTGACGATCTTGTCAAGGGCAAGCTGACCATTACAGAAAACAATGTGGATCACGTGCTTTTAAAATCTGACGGCATTCCCACCTATCACTTTGCCCACGCCGTGGATGACCATTTGATGCACACCACCCACGTTGTCCGCGGTGACGAATGGCTTCCTAGCCTGCCATTCCACATTCAGCTTTTCAAGACCTTGGGCTTTAAGCTGCCCAAGTATGTCCACATTGGCCCTCTGATGAAAATGGACGGTAATTCCAAGCGCAAGCTCTCTAAGCGAAAAGATCCCGAGCTGGCGCTCACCTTCTACAAAGCAGAAGGCTTCCCTGTTGAGGCGGTTCTGGAATATTTGATGACCCTGCTCAACTCCAATTACGAGGACTGGCGCAGAGCCAATCCCACAGCCGATATGGGAGAGTTCAAATTCAGTCCCAAAAAGCTGAACCCTGCCGGCAACCTTTTTGACTATGCAAAGCTCACTGACGTGAGTAAAAATGAAATTGCCAAAATGGACGCAGAAAAGGTTTACACCCTGCTTACCGAATGGGCACAGGAATTTGACCCGGACTTTGCCGCAAAGCTCACCTCCGATAAGGATTTTGCCGTTTCCATTCTCTCCATTGGCCGTGGCGGCAAAAAGCCCAGAAAGGATATGGCAACCTGGAAAGAAGCAAAGCCCTATATGGGATTCTTCTATGATGCGTATCTGGAAAAGCCAGTCTTTGATGAAAGGTTCAGCAAAGAAATCATCGTTTCTGTACTGAATAAATTCATTGACCGCTATGACTATGCGGACGATTCCGCCGTTTGGTTCGATAAAGTCAAGGCGATCACCGAGGAGATCGGTTTCACTTCCGATATGAAGGCATATAAGGCTGACCCCGATGCCTTTCCTGGCACGGTTGCCAATGTTTCCACCTTCATCCGTCAGGCAGTCACCGGCAAGACCAACTCCCCTGACCTGTATACCGTTATGCAGATCTTGGGCAAGGATCGCTCTATTGACCGAATCAAAAAGGTTATTGAGGATCTGAAATAAAAGTGAACCCTCTCCACTGGCTTGCAAGCCGGCGGAGAGGGTTATTTTATCTTAAATTGACGACGATTACATAATCACACGGACTCTCAGAACACCGTCCACTGCCTGAATGTTATCCACAACAGACTGGGGCACAGCAGAATCTAAGTCCAGCATCGTACAGGCGTATTCGCCCGTGCTTCGGGTGAGCATATCGGAGATGTTCACATTCTCCTTTGCCACGGCAGAGGTAAACTGACCCAAGCTGTTCGGAATATTCTTGTGCAAGATCAGCAGACGGGCTGCCTTAGTGCATTTACCCATATCGCAGTTGGGGAAATTAACGGAATTGACGATATTGCCGTTTTCCAGGTAATTCATCACCTGACGCACTGCCATCCGGGCGCAATTATCCTCTGCTTCCTCAGTAGATGCACCCAAATGGGGAATGGCAACAACGCCTTCCATATTGGCAGTTCTATCGTTAGGGAAATCCGTCACATAACGCTTGATCTTCCCGGATTTCAGAGCCTGCTCCAAAGCATCGTCATCCACCAGTGCATCCCGGGCAAAGTTCAGCAAAATAACGCCATCCTTCATCTTGGAAATGGCTTCTTCACCGATCATTCCACGGGTACTGTCCATCAGAGGCACATGGACAGAGATAATATCGCATTTTTCATAAATCTCCTCCCGGGTCTTGACCGGGATAATGCGGCTGTCCAGATGCCAGGCAGCATCAATGGAGATATAGGGATCACAGCCATAGACCTGCATTCCCAGCTTAATGGCATTATTGGCAAGAGGGCCGCCAATGGCACCCAAACCGATCACGCCCAAGGTCTTACCGGCAATTTCGTGACCGGCAAACTTGGACTTACCCTTTTCCACCTTTTTCGCCACGTCGCCCTCGTCCTTAATGGACTGCACCCACTGGATGCCGCCTACCACATCACGGCTGCCCAACAGCATACCGCACATGGCCAGCTCCACAACGCCGTTGGCATTGGCACCGGGGGTATTAAACACCACGATGCCCTCATCGGCACAGCGGTTTAGAGGAATGTTGTTCACACCGGCACCGGCACGGGAAACTGCCAACAGGCTTTTGGGAAATTCCATTTCGTGCATAGCCGCGCTGCGAACCATAATGGCATCAGGTGTTTCCTCTCCCTCTGCCGTTTTATAATCCCCCGTCCACAGAGCTGTGCCCTTGGAGGAAATGGGATTTAAATATTGGATCTTATACATTTTGCTCACCTATTCTTTTTTTCAAATTCTTCCATAAAGCCAACCAGCGCCTGTACGCCCTCAAGAGGCATTGCATTATAGATGCTGGCACGCATACCGCCCACAGAGCGGTGACCCTTCAGATTCATAAGACCTGCACCGGATGCCTCCTTCACAAACTTGGCTTCCATATCCTTATCACCGATAACAAAAGGCACATTCATGAGTGAACGGTCTTCCTTCACAACGGTTCCCCGGAACAGGCTGCTACCATCCAAATAATCGTAAAGGATTTTAGCCTTGGCTTCATTACGGCCCTTGATCGCTTCCAGGCCACCCATCTTTTTCAGCCATTTAAACACCTTGCCGCAGATGTAAATACCGTAGGCAGGAGGTGTATTGTACATAGAACCGTTATCCGCAAAGGTCTTGTAGGTCAGCATTGTGGGGGTACCGGGGAGCACATCCTCCCGGATCAGATCCTCACGGATCACGCCGATCACCACGCCGGCAGGGCCGATATTCTTCTGAACACCGCCGTAGAGCATACCGTAGTCCTCCACATTCACGGGCTCAGACAAGAAGCAGGAAGAAACATCGGAAACCAATAGCTTACCCTTGGTATTGGGCAGCTTTTTGAACTTGGTGCCGTAGATGGTATTATTCTCACAAATATAAACGTAGTCCGCATTTTCACTGATGGGAAGGTCGGAACAATCAGGAATATAAGAGAAGGTCTTATCCGCAGAGGAGGCAATGGCGTTGGCTGTACCAAACTTTGTAGCCTCAGCACAGGCCTTCTTCGCCCACATACCGGTGATGATGTAATCTGCCACACGGTTTTGCATCAGGTTCATAGGAACCATAGCAAACTGCTGGGAGGCACCGCCCTGCATAAACAGAACCTTGTAATTATCCGGCACACCCATCAGGTCACGCAGATCCTGCTCAGCGGCATCAATAATCGCCTGGTAAGCATCTGAGCGGTGGCTCATCTCCATAACCGACATACCGGTGCCCTGATAATCCAGCATTTCTGCCGCTGCTTCCCGGAGAACTTCCTCCGGCAACACAGCGGGGCCTGCGGAAAAGTTGTATACTCTTGCCATTTTTATCCTCCTTCTGCGTCCGATTCGTCTTTATCGCGCGCACAAATGTATTTCACATATAATATCACCTAATACATAAAAAAACAATATCAATTTTACGATTTAGTCAGTTTTCTTATTTTCATCCTTTATTGCCGTTACATTTTGGACATTTTCAACACTATTTCAGAAATTTAAATCAGCTCCACCTGATAATGCCGCAGCCAGAAATCCAACTGCAGCATATATGCCATGGTCTGAGGCACCCGCATAAGCTGACCGTACCAGGGCCAGGTGTAGCTGTCACCCAGGAGCTTTCTGACTGCTTCAGGTGCGACAATTTGGAATATCGGCGCATTTTTATCCTCCAGCAGCTTCATAAGCCTTTCCGCCATAATATGCTGATATGCCGGATCCCAGGTTTTGGGATAGGGGCTTTTCTTTCTGTGTAAGACCGTTTCCGGCAAATAGTCTGCCATCGCATATCGCAACAGCCCCTTTTCCCTGCCCTTATAGTCCTTAAATTCCCATGGCACACCGTACAGGTATTCCGCTATACGGTAATCACAAAACGGAACACGCACCTCAAGACCACAGTACATACTCATTCTGTCCTTGCGGTCTAAAAGGGTCTGCATAAACCATCGCATATTCAGGTTGACCATTTCCTTCACTCTGCGCTCCTGAGGGGATGTGCCCGGCAGAATATCGCTTTCCGAGAGCGTTCTTTGATACTGCGCCATCACAAATTCCGTTGGGTCTATCGAGTCCCTGATATCCGGGGACAGGAAGGATGACCGCAATGCGGTATTCTGCGCCCAGGGGAAGCCCTCTAAGGCGCGAACCTCCGGATCCCGATACCAGGGGTATCCCCCAAATATTTCGTCAGCGCACTCCCCTGACAGCGCCATTTTCACTTTTTGCCGGATCCGCTTGCTGAATGCCAGCAAAGAAAAATCCACATCCGCCATTCCCGGAAGATCCCGGGCAATCGTTGCTTCCTCTAAGGTATCTGCCAGTTCCTGAGCCCCGAGCACCGTCCAATGATGGTTGGAACCAAGAAATTCTTGCATAATGTGGATGTAGCTCGTATCGGAATCCGGCTGAAATTTCCCCGGTACAAAATATTTTTCATTATTTTCATAATCCACCGAGAAGGTATCCAAGGGCTGCCCCAAATCTCTGGCGCAGACAGCACTGATCAGGCTGGAATCCAAGCCCCCTGACAAAAACGTACCCAGGGGCACATCCGCTACCATCTGCCGCCGGATAGCATCTGTCACCAAAAATCGCACCTGCTCCGCAGTTTCCTCAAAGGACTCCGAATGCTCCCGGTCTTTTAACTTCCAATACTGCTTTTTTTGCCATTTGCCGTCCTGGAATATACCGCACCAGCCCGGCTCCAGCTCCAAAATATCCCGAAGCACACCACTTCCGGGTATCCTGCCCGGCCCCATCAGCAAAAGCTGTGCCGCCCCTTCCCTGCCCAGACGCGGTTTAATATGTCCGCTTGCCAATATGGTTTTGATCTCAGAGGCAAACAGGATGCCATTATCCTTCAGGGCGTAAAACAGTGGCTTGACACCCATCCGGTCTCTGGCAAGGAACAGCCGTTTTCCATATTTTTCCCACACCCCAAAGCCAAAGATGCCGTTGAATTTTTGCAGACAGTCCCCTTTCCACTGGGCGTAGGCGTGCAAAACCACCTCTGTATCGGAATGTCCCCGAAAGCTATGACCCAAAGCAATCAGTTCTTTTCGCACATCCTCCGTATTATATAGCTCACCATTGTAAACAATGGTATAGCACTCCCCTGCACAGCACAGCTCCATTGGCTGCCTGCCGCCGGCAATATCTACGATCGCCAAACGGCTGTGCAGCAAAACACATCCGTCCATCC
The DNA here is from genome assembly GCA_017466665.1 of Oscillospiraceae bacterium. Lineage (GTDB taxonomy): Bacteria > Bacillota > Clostridia > Oscillospirales > Oscillospiraceae > Faecousia. The sequence continues at coordinate 22,520 of JAFTTQ010000050.1, read as the reverse complement.
TTACAATACCGTTATCATCCGGCCCACGGCGAAGCATAGTCCTTTTCATAGCCTCCAAGCTATGCTCCTCATATGGCAGCCCCACGAGTCCCGCAATTCCGCACATGATCCATCAGCTCCTTTCTATCCCTTTATCGTATGCCAAAGGTTTTTGTTTTGTGAACGCACCTTTTATCCTCTTTTGCATAGCATAATGAAGAAAGGAGGGGATCCCTATGTCAGCCACCGGCTACATACAGGTCCACGCTTATACCAGCAACGCTCAGATCCCATTACAGGACGTAGCGATTGCCATTACCGATCCCACGGGTGCGGCGATTGCTCTGCGCCTTACCAACCGAAGCGGTCAGCTGGATGACCCCATTGCCATCACGGTGCCGGATCTTTCCGCCAGCCAAACACCAAACACAGGTGTAACGCCCTTTGCTGTCGTCAATCTCCATGCAAAGCTTCCGGACTATGAGGAGATCGAGGCAAATAACATTCAGGTTTTTGCCGACACCGTAACCAGTCAGAATCTGGAGCTGATCCCCCTGTCGGAGCTGCCGGAATACTGGAATCAGGTAGAGCTTTTCGACACCCCAAAGCAAAACCTATAAGGAGGATGCTATGCCAACAGTTACGCCATATGTACCGGAATACATCACTGTGCATTTGGGTCCTCCATCGGCCAATGCCGCCAATGTCACCGTTTCATTTTCTGACTATGTAAAAAATGTAGCATCCAGTGAGATATATCCTACTTGGGATGAAAGTGCATTGCGTGCCAATATTCTTGCCATCGTATCCTATGCGCTGAACCGGGTATACACAGAATTTTACAGAAGTCGTGGCTACGATTTTGAAATCACCAACAATACCGCCTATGACCAGGCATTTGTCAGCGGACGAAGCTATTTTGATAACGTCTCCCGGCTTGTGGATGAGCTGTTTAACGATTATTTGCGGCGACCGGGCTTTGTAGAACCGCTTGCTGCGAAGTTTTGCAACGGAACCACCGTCACCTGCCAGGGGTTAAGCCAGTGGGGCAGTCAAAATTTAGCACGGCAGGGCTACTCCTTCGACCAGATCCTGCGCAGCTATTACGGAAATGTGGAGGTCGTTCCCAACGCCCCCATTCGGGGCATCTCCTCCTCCTACCCCGGTTCTCCCCTGCGGGTAGGCAGCACAGGCCCCAGCGTTGTGGTATTGCAGGTTTCTCTGAACCGCATCTCCCAAAACTATCCGGCGATTCCTAAGATCCCCGATGTAGACGGTATCTTCGGCAGTCAGACAGAGGCAGCTGTGCGGGCATATCAGCAGATCTTTGGGCTCTCCCCTGACGGCGTAGTTGGCCCTGCCACCTGGTACAGCATCGTCAAGCGCTACACTGCTGTGACGCGGCTTTCTGAGCTGCGAAGCCAGGGACAGCAATTCTACGCGATCAACTGGTCACCGCCAACTGCCTTGCAGATCGGCAGCACCGGCGACAAGGTGCGGCAGCTGCAATATATGCTATCGGTATTGTCCTCCTATATTCAATCCATTCCCCCGGTAACGGTTGACGGCGTTTACGGTCAGGCCACCCGGGCGGCTGTGCTGGCCTTCCAGCGGCGGTATCAGTTGCCGGAGACCGGCACTGTGGGGCAGACCACCTGGGATACACTGTACGACCAGTATTCCGGCATTGAAAATACTACCCTGCGTTCTGCGGAACGTTTCCCCACAGGGCAAAATAACACCGCTGTACCTGCCGGCAATTTTGGGCGAACCAGAAATTCTGCCAACCGAAATACAGGTTACAGCAAGACAACGGTCATGACCCAATTCCCCGGAAGAGATCTGACCGTAGGAAACCAAGACCCGGTCAGACAGGAGGTAGTCAGATGAGACCGCCGGAATCCTTTATCGCACAGCCCATCAGAAGCCTGCAAACGATGCTGCGGGTGATCGCGGAGGACGACAGACGTCTGCCCACCGTAGTACCTGACGGCATTTACGGGCCAACGACTATGCACGCCGTTACGGAATTTCAGCGTCAGGAGGGCCTGCCGCTGACCGGAATCACAGATCAGCAGACCTGGGATCGGATTGTACAGCGCTATGAACCCGCTTTGATCCGCGTGGATAAGGCCGAGCCCATTGAGATCATTATGGACCCCGGTCAGGTTTTTCGCCTTGGCGATGAAGGCCCTTACATTTATTTAATGCAAACCCTGCTGATCTGGCTCTCTAAAGATTACCAGGATATTAACGAGCCGGAACACACAGGAGTTTTTGATGAGGCAACGCAAACCGCCCTTGCCGCGTTTCAGCTTATAGCTGGGCTGGCAGAAACCGGGGAGCTGGATAAGATAACCTGGAAGCACTTATCCCGCCATTTCACCCTCAATGCCCACCATAACAGCAAACGTAACGAAATATCCACAAATAATTCTTAATATTTTAAGAACAAATTCAGAATATACTTGATTCACCGAAAAAAATGACATATAATGGGTACATCGTACATTCGGAGGCATCACAATGATTATCAAGGACTGGAAAAAGGAGATATTCACCATACCCAATCTGCTCAGCCTGTTTCGGCTGGTGCTGATACCGCTGTATGTGGCTATCTATTTAAATGCCAGAAACAATGCCGACTACTATTTGGCCGCGGCGATCCTGGCTGTATCCTGCCTGACTGATCTGATCGACGGTCAGATCGCCCGTCGGTGCAATATGATCTCTACCGTGGGTAAGGTTTTGGATCCCTTTGCTGACAAGATCACACAATTTACCCTGGTGATCTGTCTTTCCATAAAATATCCCATTTTGTGGACGCTGATCATTTTGATCTTTGTCAAGGAGATCTTTCAGCTTACCGCCGGTATCATTTGCTTTAAAAAGGGCAGAATGCTCAAGGGCGCGCAAATCACAGGAAAGATCTGCACCACGGTGCTTTTTGTAAGCCTGATCATTTTGGTTATGATGCCGGATATTTCCTATACGATCGTAGAGTGGATCACGGTCATTGATGCCATTTTCCTTCTGATCGCATTTGCCGATTATATTATCGTATATATCCGCAAGGATGCTAAATTCCAGGTTTTGGAAGACAAAAAAGAGGATTGACAAAAACCTCTCTGTCAGCTTTAAAAACTGACAGAGAGGTTTTTTATTCATTTACGGATCTTGTTTTATTTGTGTATTATTTTCCCTTTATGATCCTTCTTGCCAGGCGGCGCAGAGGACGGTACATTTTATCCCGAATGAACATACGGACGGGATTCGACCACAGCATAAATCTTCCGTAAAACCGCCAAAAAGGTGTTTCCACATGGATCCAGTGCCCTCTGCGGCGAACATCCGTCACAAGGCCAAACACCTTATCCCGGGTAATTTTTTTATCCTTAGAGGAACAGTTGTCGCCAATGGTCTGAACATATTGGGCATCCAGCCAGCAAACACGGTGCGCGATCTCAGTACCATCAGATCTGTGGAAAACAACAAAATCTCCTACCGCCAGATCCCTGCGGGGATAGATGATCTTGACCCCATCATTTTTGCTCCGAAGAAGGGGCCACATACTGACGCCACGGGTATTGACTTCGATCACCGCATCGGAGCCTTCCTTTGCCATTTCTTCCCATATTTCCATGGAAATAGAATCAAGCTCTATTACAGAATCCATTTCTTCCATTTATTTCACCCTTGTTTACGCATTTTACGGCAAAAATCCTTCAACCACGTCACTGCCGCATAAAGAATCAAAAGAATCATATCATACAAAGCAAGATAAGTAAAGTACTTATCATTGTATGGACTATTGATATAATACGTCGGAGGCAGCAGGAACTGCAATTTTCTGATCTGGCCAAAATCAAAAAACACCGGGCACACTGCCAGCATGACAATAATAAGCACCGGCAGCAGCACTGCCAGTCCTCTGCCACCGCCGAATACAGCGCGCATAAGCATTCCAAACAGAGCACAGCAGATCCCAAACAGCAGGCAAATCAAAAGCTCCGTCAAAATCCCGGCTGACAAGCCTGCAGCCCATAACGCCAAGGTAACAACGAACAGGATATTGACCGCGGAGATCATCTGATAGCCAAATTCCCCAAAAACTCTATGCCGCTCCGGCAGCAGGGAAAATATGCCATTGTCCAGATCAGACTGGTAGTACATAGCGGTGACAACCGCGCTGACGGTGGCAAGCACCGCCAAAAGACCACGGATGGGTGTTGTCAGGAAATTGGCGGTTTCTTCCCGGCGATTGCCGTAAATGTCATAGAAGGCAAACAGCTCACCGGAAACATCTGTGTTCTCCAAATAGGTCAAAAGCTCCTGATCGCTGATCTGCTGACTTTCCGGGGCAACCTCCCGTATATACTTTAAAAAGGTGATCTTTACCGACTGCTTATGCACCGCCGCGGTGAGCTTTTCCCGAGCCAGCCGCAGGGGAACCGTCTGCTCCCGCTCAACGACGCGGACAAAACCGTCGCTGCCTTTTTCCTCGTATACATAATCCCACAAACGCCCATGCATATCAGCAGGAAATATCCAGGCAGCATCTGCCTTTCCGGCACTGACCAGCTCTATTGCCGACTCCGGGGAGGATTCCTGAAAAGAGATCACGATAGAATCCCTTTGCAGTTCCTCAATGATCTGGGCAGAAAATGCATCCCCGGGATCCTCCCTTGCCAGTACTACCGTCACAACACTGCCGGACTCCCTGGCCGAAAGGCTGAAAAGAAATACCAGTATAGGAACCAGAAGCAGAATACCTACATAGGTAATTTTTTTGTAGAGCCGCTTATTCAGCAGCAGAAACCACATCAGCAGCTTTTTCATCGCTCCCCCTCCTTTCCGCCTTTGATCCGCACAAAGCGCACCAGCAGAGAAATGAGCATACAGCCAGCACCAATGGCAAGCAATGCAATGGCAGAGCCTGTCCCCTCCTCGTGGGTGATAAGCGTAGACAAATGCTCTCTTGCAATGGCAGCGGGAAGATATTTTGCTATTTTCTGTATGGATAGCGGAAAGAAATATACAGGATAAAAACAGCCGGAAATAAAGCACATAGCCACCGCGACTACCATTTGCAGCAGAACGCCGCTGATAAGATCCCGGGAAAGAGTATAAACAAGGTAGCTGATCGCGGCGATGGAAAATACCAACGGGATTAGATAAAGTACACCGCTCAGTGAAAACTCACTTATTACAGGAAGCAAAAGGCATGACAAAAACAGTAAAAACAGCGTATACGCGCCTAATTCGCATACCGTTTGGGAAATCGCGCCGATCCCTCTGCTTTTCAGAAGCCGCTCCATTGTTGGATCTTCCTTGACAAAAACCGCAACAAAGGGCAAGGTCATCAGAAACAAAAATACCACTGATAGTCCGGTGAGCATATATTCATCAAATCTTAATCCCTCTGAAATGCCAAGCTCCTCTACGGTATAGATCTTGTCACGACTGAGAACCTGAGAAATAAATGTGATCGCCAGATTGTTGATATGCTCATACTGGAAGCTGCTGTCATAGCCAAGCTCCCTAAGTGCGTCGCCCATACCAAACGCGCCGCATTCCGAGGTCAGCAAAATGCTGGCAAGGGCAGAGGTCAGCTCATCCTTAACCAGTGACAGGATATTCTCACCCCCCGGGGCACTGACAAACCGCACAGGCTCAATGGTGCCCTGCAAAGCCTTATTCATAAAATCCTCAGAAAAAACGATATAGGCGCTGATGCTGCCGGACTGCAGCTTTTCCTTTGCCTGCTGCTCATCCATATTAATAAATTCCACAAACATATTGGAGGAATCGATGGTTGCCATTGCGTCAATTCCCGATTGCAAAATAGGATCCTGATTGGTGCCCACCGTGGCAATGCTGACTCTTTTCAGGGTATCGCTTTCCGACCACTGGGTAATAAGCCCCTGATAGATCAAATAAATACTGCCAAACAGCAACGCCATCACGCAAAAAAGCAGCGGGAGCAAGCGCCAAAGCCTTTTGATCTGCGCATAAAAATACTTATCCATATTACAAGCTATCCACCAAACCGTTTAGATCACCGTCATAGGTGTAGGCATTCAAAACGCCATTTTTCATAATATAGAACTGATCGCATAACGACAGCTCCAGAGAATCGTGGGTGGTCAGAAGCAACAGTCCGCCTGCCTGCTTATACTTAGTCAAGTACTGGGCAATGCTCTGCTTGCAGGCAAGATCCAAGGCAGCCGTAGGCTCGTCCAGCAGAAGGATCGGCGGCTGCTTTGCCATAGCGCAGCCGATGGAAAGGCGCTTTTTCATACCACCGGACATTTTGCGCACAGTTGTTTTTAGGAAGCCATCCACACCCAGCATTTTCAGCACACCGCTTTCCAGCTCCTTTTTCAGGCTTTCACGGTCATACCACAAAAGCAGATTGTCCCAAGCTGTCAGCTCCTCGATCAGGGGTGTTCCCTGGGGAACATAGCCTACCAAAGCACTACGTTTCTTACGGTTTTGGAACAGATCCTCCCCGTTAAATAGAAACTGCCCGCCATCCCGCTCCAGCACACCGGCAAGGATAGATAGAAAGGTGGATTTTCCGCAGCCATTGGAACCTAAAATACCAATACACTTTCCACCCTCGGCTGAAAAAGAAATATCCTTCAAAACCTTTTTCTTGCCATAGCTTTTCGATACATTTTTAATTTCGATCTGCATACATTTCTCCGTACAAAGTTTGGCGCTGATAACTCGTACCAGCGCCAAACCATTCTATTTTAGTAAACTTCAAACAGCTCGGCGGGGACACCGGCTTCAATCAAACGGTTCATCAGAGTGTCCAGGAAATCCGTTTTCATATTTTCCGTCCATTCCGTAAGGGATTCATCGTCCTTATATTCCACATAATCTGTGGGAGGCTCGATAGCATCCGCCCCGGTGATCTTGGAAGTAGAGGAAATGGCAATCAGCTTTTTAGCACCGGCAGCCAGTGCAACGGAGAAGCTGCCGCCCTGTTTATCACCGGAAAAATCGATCTCCAATGCCGGGGACGCAGAACCGATCAAATCAGCAATGGAATCATTCAGATCCATTTCAGACATCATATTTTCCATAACATACTCAGAGGGAACGATCCGAACTGTACCGGCAAGCTGATTATCGGTCGAAACATAATCCTCGATCTCAACTGTCAGCAGTTCCTCGCCATCATAGGACAGCGTATATTCAGAATTGGTGGTCTTTCCGTTTTCGCCCTTGCCCTCAAAGACAATGGACTCGGTACCGGCAGAGATCACAAGCTCAGAGGCAAACTTTTTGCCCTGCTCCACACGCACCCAGGAGATAGGCTCATACTTCATACCCATCCCCAAACCAGGCAAAGAAAGCTTCACCGTATTGCCGACAATCTCATTGGCATCGTTCAGGTAAGTAATCAGGGTGAGCTTAAAGCTACCTAAATCATCCATGTCAACTTCGTCCAGGGATTCCAGCGCTTCATCCATATACTCAACAAAGGAATCATAAAGGCCCTCTTCGCCGACGTATTCCTCAATGCTCAGGAGGATATCTTCGATATCATCATCCTTTTTCAGGGTCTTCAGCAGGTTTTCCGCCATCTTCAGAAGATCATCTTCATCCATGGTAGCTTTGAGAACGTGAAGATTCTGGCTCACACCGGAGACCTTTACCTTTTCGTTGGACTTTTCCACATCACCGAAGCCGGACATCACAACGCCAATATAACGGGTAATGATCTGCTCCAGCACTTCCTGAGAGGGCAGGATCTCGGCAATCTCTTCCAGGTTTTCCGTGTCATAAATGGCGGGCATAACAACGGTACCCATTTCATCCAGCAAAGAACCTACGTCCATATAGATCGCCTGGTCGTTCAAATCGGGAACACGGAACCAATATTCCATGGTTTCCATATTGAGTACCGCATCCGCGCCTATAATGGAGGTATCACCCAGGATCAGATCCATAGCGATCTTTTCCATTTTATCCCGGATGGACATATCATAGCCAATGGCAATGTCAGACAGCCAACTAACATCCATACCGTCAGCAGGGATCAAATTAAGGATCTGCTCGTCAATGGAAAGACGGATCTCGCCCTCAACGCCTACATTGGAAGGATCATAGGGAAGCTCCGTCTTCTCCTTGTCGGAGACGGTGAAGGTATCAAAGGTCTTGGAAACCACGTCCTCATAGACCTTGGTCTGCAGCTTCTCAGGAGAGCTAAAGGTTCTGACAAAGAAGCCGGAAACATTTGCCCAGTTGAAAACCACCAGCAGCACAGCGGCAACTGCAGCCACGATACCGCCGATCAGGAAGGGCAGCTTATTGATCTTCTTTTTGGGTGCTGCCACCTCTCCCTCCGTATTCAAAGCAAAGGCAGGCTCCTCAGTCTCCGCCGCATCCATCTCAGGCTCCACAGAAGGATCCAGGATCTCGTCCTCCTGCTGCAGGACAGGGATTTCTTCAACAGGCTCAACAGGCTCCGCAGCCGGTACTTCATTTTCTACCGCAGTGCCGCAGTTGGGGCAAAATACAGCATCATCATCCATAGGATTGCCGCAATTTTTGCAAAACATAAAACATACTCCTTTCAGGTTGGGTATACAATAGGATTATACTATAAAACAGGCGTTGTTTGCAACACATTTTTCAATGAATTTTAAGGAAAGCAATGGAATCGTGTATTTTATAGTCTAAAATTCGTCTATCTTTCGTAGACAACAAGAGCATATCATAGAATGGTGTGTTTGTCAATCCTCATTTGGGTGCTTGGCGCCGCATAGTCTCATAAAATATGGGCCACAGCAGCATTCATGGGTTTTTATATATGTCCACGAAAAATCTGAAGCTGCCACATATACTTCTAACCTCTTATTAAGAGAATCCGCGGTACACATTTGTGAGGTTATTTTCTTTGATTCATCATCGTCAAACCAGTCTATGTATATTGCTTCCTGCTTATCGGCTGTGTCATATGCGGCTTTTGCTTGATCGCCGGTCATAAAGCAGCTCCCATCAAGTAGATTAAAGGAAAAAATATGCCACAAAAAATCTCCAGTAGAAACAACATATTTGCTTATATCTTCTTCGGAAATTCCTGAAGCAAAATGATTTAACCACGTTTTATAGAATTCCTCTTTTGTCATTCGTATTCCTCCTTGTTCTCCCAAATGTGACCTGCACAGAACAAAATGCGATAAAATCCGAGCAGTGCTTTGGATAAAAGACTGACTAAAAGCAGATAGGCCTTGGCAGACAGTTCTTTTTCAACAAAAGCTTCCGCTAAATCCTGTGTGTTTTCAAAATACGGAGTATTATTCAGCGGCTGCAACTTTTTTTGCTCATTGTACCAGGCAAAATAAGTATTCTTTGCAATCTGACAGAGCCAAACTGTAACCTTTTCTTCCTTGCGCAGACCGGTCAAATTCATATACGCCCGGAAAAAGCTTTCCTGTGTCAGTTCCTCCGCCAAGGATTCATTTCCGCATAGCTTCATAAGATAACGAAAAATGAATCCCTGATTGTCCTGAAACACTTTTTCAAAATCCAGCACATTCTCACCGTCCTTTTCATCTATTAGATAGGAAATAATAGAAAACGATACAATTATTATAAAATATTTTTGATTTTTTTAAAATAAAACTTCGGGGAGAGTATTCATAGCTTGACATTAATGTAAATGTATTTTTATAATATACCATCCGTTTCATATAGAGAGGCAGCAAAATGAAAGCATTAAAGCATTTTATTTGGGATTTTGATGGTACATTGGCAGACACTTATCCCAACCTGGTTCGGTATCTGACACTGGCTCTACTTGATTTTGGAATAACTGCTGAGCCGGTAGAGATTCTGGAAAAAATGATGGAAAACATTCCCATAGCAGTTAAAAACTTCAGCCGAAATGAAATATAACTGAAAAGCGAAAAGATGCATAATCTATTGCTGGTTTCACTTGGTATTCAATTCGTTTTCCGCCTTGTTTTTGTCAAACCAGTCTTCACGGATATTGGCTCCAATGGAAGTGCCACTTCTGCCGATTTGGTTGGAAATAACGGATTCCCGCTTTTCTTTCAGGTGTTTGACGAGGTTAATAATAGACACCGCAAAATCCATGGACTGTGTTCTTAATTTGCTTTCAGACATAATGACACCTCCCGTGTAAGTAATTTTACCATAAATTGCGGTAACATTCAATATTCAGTGAAGTTTGGCTTCGACAAGTGAAATTAAGTGTGCCACTCACGCCCGCAGGCACTTCACGATGCGAAGCATCGCTTCACGCACCGAAGGCGCGCTTATCGTGCCGCAAGGCACACTTAGTTCGAAAAAAGACCCTTTTGTCGATAGACAAAAGGGTCTTTTTTCGTGGAGCGGGTGACGAGGCTCGAACTCGCTACCTCCACCTTGGCAAGGTGGCGCTCTACCGGATGAGCTACACCCGCGGAACAACTGAAATTATAGCAGAAATATGCAATTTGTCAACACCTAAATTTAAAATTTACACACTTTTTATTCATTAAGCAGAAACTGCGAAAAACGGTTGAATATAAAAACCACATATGCTATAATCAATAAAAAGAGAACGATTATGGAGGAGATTATTTTGGAACAAATTAAGAAAAAAGACGGTTTTATTTGTGATATGGACGGTGTGCTGTATCACGGCAATAAAATTCTGCCCGGTGTTACAGAGTTTATCAACTGGATGATCGAAAATAACAAGCGCTTGGTATTCCTGACCAACAGCGCGGAACGTACCCCCCATGAGCTGAGTATGAAGCTTGGCCGCATGGGCTTGCAGGTGGATGCCGACCATTTCTACACCTCCGCTATGGCGACCGCCGAATTTCTTGCCAGCCAAAAGCCCGGCTGTACAGCCTATGTGATCGGTGAAGCTGCCCTGACTAAGGCTCTGTACGATCAGGGTATTTATATGAACGATGTGAACCCCGATTATGTGGTTGTGGGTGAGACACGCACATACAGCTTTGAGAAGATCGAAAAAGCCATTGATCTGGTGATCAAGGGTGCCAAGCTGATCGGCACCAATCCTGATATCACCGGCCCCACCGAAAAGGGTGTTGCCCCCGCTACCGGCGCACTGATTTCGCCCATTGAGATCTCCACCGGCAAAAAGGCCTATTTTGTGGGCAAGCCCAATCCGCTGATGCTGCGTCACGGCTTAAAAAAGATCGGCTGTCACAGCTCGGAGATCGTGTTTGTGGGCGACCGTATGGATACGGATATTATTGCCGGCATTGAATCCAATGTGGATACGGTGTTGGTGCTTTCCGGCGTAACCAGAATCGAGGATGTGGATAATTTCCCCTACCGTCCCAAGTATATCGTTAACGGCGTAGGTGATTTGGTTAAGTAACACGCTTGGGCAGGGGCTACTCCCCTGCCCTGCTTTTTTAGGAGGATTTATGGATCACAGACCTTATTCCCGAAGCACTCCCAACGCAAATACCGGCATTTTACTGATCCACGGTATTCTCAGTACGCCACGGCATTTTGACTTTCTGATCCGTCATATTCCCAATGAATACGCCGTCAGTAACATCCTGCTTGCCGGCCACGGCGGGTCTGTGAAAGATTTTTCCAAAGCGTCTATGGCGCAGTGGCAGCAGCAGGTGGAGCAGCAGATCCTGAAAATGTCACAAACCTGCGGTAACATCATCCTGATCGGTCATTCTCTTGGGTCACTTTTGGCGCTCCAGGCCGCCTGTAAATTTGACTGCATTCGGGGACTTTTTCTGCTGAATCCTCCCCTCCTGCCCCGGGTTCAGGCTTCAATGATGGGACGGAGCATCCGCTTTGCCTTTGGCAAGCTTCGCCCTGACGACATTGGGGATGTCCTTTGCCACAAGGATCTTAGTATTCAGCTTGAGCCCTATCTTTGGAAATACCTGGGCTGGATCCCCAATTTCATTTCCCTTTTACAGCTTTCGGCAAAATGCCGAAAAATTCCTGCTGCGCTGGATATTCCCTGCTATGCATTTATCGGAATGCAGGATGAGCTTGTAAATCCGAAAACCGCAAAATACTTTCCTGAAAATCCTAATATTTCCCTGGAAATACTGGAAAACGGTGTCCACTTCGGCTACTTCCCCGAAGAACAAAGCCGGATCATCGCAGGCTGTCTCCAGTTTCTCTTAGGTATATAGTTTTTTTCAATTCTCGGACACAGTAAAAAAAAATCTAATGGTGCAGGCAGCATACTATACTGCCTGCACCATTTCCTTCATCTTCTGATACTCTCTTATTTCAAAGGGGGGTCCTTATTTTTAATTGATTTGCTGGGCAAGCTCATTTAAAATGCCCAGATCCCAGGCTAAACGTGACAGCACATACTTATCCCGGATGTCCTTGGTGGCCATAAAGGTGGTGCGTGCGCATTCTGTGTCCACGCCGAGGGTGGTGAGGTCAATGGGAATGCCAATGGTTTTCAGAAGCTTTGCAATTTCCTCAGATGACGGCAATTCCTCGTCCATAATCTGCAAAATCCGCTCCCAATTATCCGCAATGATCTTAAATCTGGCAGGGTGGGTACCCTTGCGATACTTGCCCTCTCTCTTTTCCAGCTCGATCATTGCCTCCGCGCCTTTGCCAAGGAATTCCCGGAGAGTCTGTTCCCAAGCAGTTTGGTCAAATGCGGTCACATAGGCACTTGCCTTTTCATAGTCCGGCGTATGTTTTTTGACGATCTCATAGAGCCGGACAGCGTGATAGGTTGCCATTGCACACTGGATGCCGTGGAAATCTACCGGCGTTCCAAATTCCACACCACGCATATCCCAAACGTGGCTGAAATAATGCTCCACACCGGAGGCCGGACGGGACACACCGGCATACGCCATAGCCACACCTCCGATCACCAGGCCTTCAAAAACGGCCTTAACCGCTTCCTTATCCCGTTTCAGCAGACCCTCTGCGTTGTCCACACAGCGTTTCAGGGCTTCACGCACAAGCTGGGCAATATCTTCGCAGTAATACTCCCCGGTGATCAGGTTACTAATTCGCCACTCACAGATACTCACATATTTGGCCAGCATATCTCCCAAACCGGATGCCATCATTTTGGCAGGTGCCTGGCAAAGCACATCCAGATCCCCTAAGATCACATCGGCACACTTGCTGGGCAGGGAGATCTTCAGACCATCCCTTGTCATAGATGATGTCGCAGAGGCATAGCCATCCATAGACGGTGCTGTTGCAACGACTATGTATGGCTTTCCGGCTACATTGGAAACGATCTTACTGATATCATTGATGACACCGGAGCCAACACCGATGACCACATCGCAGCTTGCTTCATAATACATAATTGCTCTGCCCACGCTGTGTTCATCCGGCTCCAAAGCATCCTCCCCAAAGATACATTTTACGATTTTTACATTTTCTGCCTCTACAATTTCAGAAACAGATTTTCCTGCAGCAGCATATGTATTTTGATCTGCAATCAAAAATACTTTCTTGGCGCAATACTGCTTTAACAGCCGGGGAAGCTCCTGCAGCGCACCCTCTTTTACGATTACCTCAGAAGTAAAAATATGCTCTTTACCGCATTTGCAGTTCCTTTGAATTTCCATTTATAAAACCTCGGTTATTTGTATTTGTACCTTACCGCATAATACACGCAGTTTGAATATCTATACTCATTATAAGCTAAATTTTATCATACCGGAATTAATAATTCAACACATCATCCCACTGCATAATTCGTTGTCAATTTTCCTGGGTCTGATACAGTAAAAACCCGCTATTTCAAAGAAATACCGGGATAACCAAGGTTATCTACAAACAAATCAAGTGTAGTGAAGTTAAAGCCTCGGCAGGGATAGTCCTGCCGAGGCGTTCTTAGGGGTTTACAAATTTTCAGTCAGCTGTTATTTGAATGCTTGGATGGTGATGGTAGCATCACCCAGATTCCAATCGTCGTTGCCGCTGCCGTTAGCACCGTATTCGATGAAGAAGTTACCGGCATCGTCCAGCTCATCGATGGAGAAGGTGTAGCTAAAGGTCAGCCAATGGTAATCGTGGGTATTGCTGATTGTAAATTCCTTATTGGCCAGTCTTCCCTTGGTACTGTTGCAGATCCACAGGTCGATATAACCGTCATTGAACTCGCAGGCATCGAAGCCAACGGTGACGGTGTACTGGGTGTAGCCCTGTGCTTTCAGCGCAGCCTTATCAAAGCCGCCGCCGGCAGTATCATACACGCCGTCACTGTCGGTCACTCTTTTACGGTAGTCAGGAAGTTCATATTCATCCGGATTCCACCAGCCATAGCTGATATCGTAGAGGGTAACCTGATAGGTGCGCAGCCACTTGGCAACCAGGGGATGGTCAGCTTCTGTTACGATCCTTGTGGTTGAGTCCACCTTCTGGTCGCCCAGATACCAGCCCAGGAAAACATGATCGATCAATGTGGGCGTAGGCAGGTCGCCATAGTCATTGTTATAGCTCATAGTGACGGTCTGGGTTGCTGCGCCATTCACAGTGCCGCCATTGGCATCCAAGGTCACCTGCATATCGTTGGATATCCACTTGGCATAGGCATCAACAACGCCTTGCGCCTGTGCAGTGAAGTTGGCAGCCTCGAAGTACTCTCCGCCGCCGCCCAACCGTTCGGTGCACTCTGCATCCCGGTACCAGCCGCCGAAGGTCCAGCCGGTCAGGCTCGGTGCTGCGCCCAGCGTCACCGCCTCATCGTAGAGGCAGGCGATGCTTTCCGGCACACCGGTCACTGCTGCGCTGGCATTGGCAGGAGTGTTGTCGTGATAGTTGATGGTGTAGGCATTCTGACTCCAGCGAGCCTTCAGGGTGACGATCTCGCCGATGGCACCCAGGCCGGTAACCTGAGAGCCGTCACGGTAATAGACATCGGCATCGTCCGTTGCCCAATCCTGGAAGGTATAGCCGGTCCTGGTGTACTGATTGTTCATCAGCAGAACCGTCTCCTGGCAGCTATGTACCGTCAAAGGCATCTGGCCGCCATCGCTTCCGTTGCCGTCGTAACGGATGTAGTAGCTGTTATCCACGATCTCCAGAATGCGGCCTCTGGGAATATCATAGGACAGAGGCTCGGAGGTCTGGTCGTTGAGCTCATTTACATCCCGGTAGTAAAGCATCATCTCGTGCATATTATCCACGACGCTGTATGTATCCAGATAGAAGGTGTTTTCGCCCGGATCGTAGGTAACAATGCCGAACACACGGACATTACCTGCGTGGACATAGCTGTAATAGCCCTCTGGCATATCCTTACTGATGGTAATGGAGGTGGTGACGGTGCTGTTGATCTCCTTCATGTAGGACACAGTGGATGCGGAGGTATAGGATGTCTCATTGCCGGTCTGCACAGAGCCGCCCTCGGTATTGGAATAGCCCCAGGATTCGGTGGCGGTATTGGTATAGCCGTACTCAGTTTCAATGGTGGTGGTCACAGGGCCAATACCGAATTCCGCAGAAGCAGATACGGAAACCTCGTGGGCGTTGGATGTTTCCTCACCCCATTCGTGGGACTTCTCCCACTCGCTGGTCTTGGAAACGGATTCCGACACAGTGGAAGCAATGGTATCCGCCACCGTATCACTGATAGTAACGGAGTTTTCCAGGCTGAAGGTCAGATCCGTAGCGCCGGAATTATACTTCAGGTTGGCATTGCCCAGGGAAACCTCTTCCAGAACCACGTGCTCGATAATACCCAGCTCGTAAATGAAGTAGTAGCGCTCGCTCTCTTCGTCATAGGTCATCAGCAAGCCCTTGCTGTTGCCGGGGGTGGCAATGTTGCGCAAGCGCTTCCAGTTGGCGGTGAGCTCCAGGTCACCGGAGCTGCCCTTGGGAATTTCCTTGACGATATTGCCGTACTGATCGGTCCAGTGAGTGAACATCAGACCGCTCCAGCGGGGCTCAGAGAGAACAATGCGGTCGTCTACGGTATAGGAACTGACATTGTCATTCTCAGGTGCTTCGAAATAGACAATGGAATAGGTTTCCTTTTCCCACCGGGCAAATAGGATGTAATCCTCGGTGCTGCCCTTGGGAATGTAGTCCACTACATCGCCGCCGTCGGTGGCGGTGTACCAGCCCAGGAATGCATAGCCGGGACGCTCCGGTATGGGCAGATCCAGCAATCCCTCATGCTCGGCATAACGGTTGGGTTCAGGGCTCTGTGCTCCGTGGAGCTCCATATAGGTAATGGCGTGGTAATTGGCCTGCAGCTTGTCGATGGGCTGCTGCTCCACGATGGGTGCATTACAAACACCACAGTGGCTACCCTCAGTCAGGCCGGTGGCATTGTAGGTAGGTGCGACTGCCGGATCCACCACTTCTGTATGACCCAGGGGAGCGATCACAGTATCTGCAACACCGATCTCCTGGTCGGTAGCAGCATCTGCGAAATACCGGTTGCAGCTACCGCAGTACCAGTGCGCAATATTACCGGCTTCCAGACAGCCGGGAGCGATTGCTTCTACGCAGGACAATCCGGGATGGTCACAGGGTGCTCTACCAGTCTTGAACTCCACATTGTAGCCGCCTGCAATATAACGGCGAATCAACACCACATCCGTGCCGTTCAATCGCTCGTCGCCGTTGACATCGCCAGCCAGAGTGTGGATGGTCACCGGGTCGCCAATGATATAGCGGCGCAGGAGAGAAACATCCGTACCGTTGATCAGCTCATCCCCGTTCACATCACCGGGGATGTAGTCGATGATCTCCACAAAGCCTTCCACCAGCGCTACCGCTACGGGTTGATCCAGCTCATCAGAAATATCGCCTTTTACATAATTGATCCAAACACGGGCATGATTGCCCACGGTGGCATTCTCTTTCACCTTGAAGGTCAAAGTGAGCAGTGTTCCGTCCTCGGCATCCTCTCCTGCCAAAGAATCCCAAAGGAAATTACAGGGAGAGGTGTAGACTGCCGGCTTGGTAAAGAACAGATAGGTCAGGGCATCGCCCCGCTCCGCCTGGATCAGTTCCAGGCTATCATCATAGTTTAGCGCCAAAAGTGCATTGCTGATGCCGGTGTTATTCTGAAGCAGCACATCCAGCTGTACCGTATCACCAGGTCTGGCATGACCCTGCTCCACAACGATCTGCGGAGTTTGGGCCGCGATGGCATTTACGGGAAACATACCCACTGCCATCACCAGCACCAAAGCCAAAGCCATCAGCCTGCAAAGCCCACTGTATTTTTTGTTGTTCATTGCTTTGCCTCCTTGTTACTTTGTTTCATAGGGTCATCAGGGAAGGAACTGGAAGGTTATCGTGGTTTTTCCCAGATACCAGTCGTCCTCAAGGCTACCGTGGGCGCACCAGCCCAGCTTGACAGCGCTGCCCGCATTAATGAAGGACTCCAGAGAACATTCCGCGGTGTATGTTTTGGTCCCGCTACCAGATGTCTCATAATTGGTCTTTTCGAAAATTTTACTACCTCCAACCCACAGATAGGCCTCCTGATAGCCGTCATTAATCTCTTCCACATGGAAGCTCACCGTGATCTGGACCTTGGTGCAGTTTGCTTCCAAATACCGCAGGGTGGCCTCGTTATCCAGGCTGTGTGTTTCATACTCCATGGTATCTGCGTCAACACGAATACGCTCATTTCCGGTCAGCTCGATCTGCCGGGATTTCGGAATTGCATCCACCTTCAAGGTATGGTCGTACATACGTCTTACGATGGTTTCCGCAGTGACCTTATCCAGATCCTCATCGATCCAGCCAAGGAAGTAATTGTCCCCGATGTAGAAAGAGGGATCCTGCAGCTCGCCGTAGCCTTCACCATAGTAAACAGTCTTGGGTGCATAGTACATGGAGGTGTATTCGCTCAGATCGTAGGAAACCGTGTAGGAATTGGGCTTCCAGACCGCATAGAGCGTGACCACATCGCCGTTTTCATTTGCCAGATTTGGCGGTTCATCGGTAGGACCACCCAAGCCCAGATTGAACCAGGGCTCCACTGCGCCGGGGATGACGAGCCAGCCCCCGAAGGAATACCCCTCCAGAGTGGGCGCGACCTCCGGCAGCATGGCTACCTGATCGTAAGTCACCGTGATGGGATCGGGTTGATAGCTTACATTCATCTGGGCATTTTCAGGCTTACAGAGGTCAAACCTGATGGTGTAGGTAATGGGGACCCAAACAGCCTTTACTACCACCACTTCGCCAGTCTCGCCCAGGTTCACAACAGACTCGCCCTCTTCAAAAATCCTGTCGCCCACGGCCCAGCCACCGAAGGTGTAGCCGGTACGGGTAAAGGTGTTGTCGGGTAGCTCCAGGGGAACATCCTTCTGCATCATGGACATAGGCAGGCTGCTGCCGCCGTCTGCACCGTTGCCATCAAAGCTGAGGTAGTAGGAACTGTCGATGATCTCCAAAATTTCCTCTCTGGGGATGCCGTAGGACAAGCTTTCACAGGTCTGCTCGTTGAGCTCGTTGTAATCTCTGTAATAGAGCATCATTTCGTGCATATTATCCAGCATACTGTATGTATCCAGATAGAAGGTGTTTTCGGCAGGATCGTAGGTAACGATGCCGAACACACGGACATTGCCTGCGTGGACATAGCTGTAGTAGCCGGTAGGCATATCCCGCTCGATGGTAATGGAGGTTGTGACGGTGCTGCTGATCTCCTTCATATAGGCCACCGTGGAAGCGCTTTCGTGCTCAACAGTGCTGCCGTTTTCAATAGATCCGCCTTCAGACGAAGAATCGTTCCAGCTCTCCGACTGGGTGTTGGTATAGCCATAACCGGCCTCGATCTCGCTCTTTACGGGACCAAGACCAAATTCTGCCTTTACAGACACCTCAACCTTGTGCTCGTTAGTGGATTCCTTGCCCCATTCATGGGATTTCTCCCATTCCTCAGAATTGGAAACGGATTCGGACACCAGATTTGCGATCTCATCGGCGATCTCCTCGCTGATGGTGACACTGTTGCTCAGCTCAAAGCTCAGGTCGCTGGCACCGGAGTTGTATTTCAGGTTGGTGCCGCCAATGGCGATCTCTTCCAGCACCACGTGCTCAATGATACCCAGCTCATAAATGAAGTAGTACCGCTCGGCGACAGGATCGTAAGTAGAAAGCAGACCCTTGGTATTGCCCTCGGTGGCAATGTTGCGCAGGCGTCTCCAGTTTGCGGTGAGCTCCAGGTCACCGGAGCTGCCCTTGGGGATCTCGGTGACAGTATTGCCGTCCTGATCGGTCCAGCCGGTAAAGTCCAGACCGCTCCACTCAGGATCATCCAGAATGATCCGATCCTCGGTGGTATAGGTGGCCACATTGGGATTTTCAGGCGCATCCAGATAGGTGATCGTATATGTCTCGATTGCCCACTTGGCAAAAAGAACAAAGTCCTGGGTGCTGCCCTTGGGGATGTAGTTGACGACCTTGCGATAATCGGTGGAGGTATACCAGCCCACGAAACGGTAGCCGGCACGCTCTGGGACCGGCAGGACCGTCAGACCGGTATGCTCAGCATAGCTGGTAACGGTGGGTGTTTCTGCGCCACCCAGGTTCTTATACACAATGGCATGCTCGGTGGGCTCCAGCACGGGAACGGTCTGCTGTGCTACCAGTACTTCATTGCAGGCAGAGCAGTGGGTGCCTTCTGTCAGACCTGTATTCTCATAATCGGGAGCAACGGCACTGTCCACCACCTCGGTATGACCTGCAGCAGGGACAAATACCTCCTCAGCAGTCAGAGCGTTGTCTGCGTCTGCGCTATCAAAGTATTCGCCGCAGTCGGGGCAGAACCAGTGGGCAATGTTGCCTTCGGTGGTACAGCTGGGCACCTTGCCGCCCACGGCAGTAAGATTCGTGTGGTCACACTGAGGCTTTGCGGGCTTCAGTGTCACATCGTAGCCGCCGGTGACGTTGCGGCGGATCCAGGAAATATCTGTGCCGTTCAGGCGGCCGTCTGCATTGACATCTGCGGCAGATCGGTTGATCGTGATGCCGTAACCGCCTGCGATATAGCGGCGCAGGAGGGAAACGTCCGTGCCGTTGACACGGCCGTCGCTGTTCACATCACCGGGCAGGAACTCAATTACATGGACAGCGCCCGGGGCAGTGGCCACCTGCACGGTCTGCATATCGCTGTCCACCGCATCTCCACGGCGGCAGGAAACGCTTACTGCATAATCCTCACCGGGTACAGCATCTTCGGAGACCGCAAAGGTGGCGGTGAGCAGAATCCCATTGTTGGAGGACTCGGCATCCAGGGAGTCCCACAGCAGCTTGCAGGGAGATGTAAGCTGCTCAGGAGCAGTGAAGTCCAGATTGGAGAGCGCGTAACCGCTTTCCACACCTGTCAGCGTCAGCACCTCCGGGTACTCCAGGTTCAGCAGCAGGCTGCTGATACCGGGATTTTCGTCAATAATAATGTTCAGAGAAACGGTTGCTCCGGGTGTTGCAAACACTTCACCAACGGTGACCTGTGCTGTGGGTGAAGCTGCCAACACACTTGCCGGAACCAGGCTCATCAGGATCACAATGGACAGCGCCACAGCGATCAGCCGCGTAAGCCTACTGTGTTTTTTTACGGTCATTGCACTACCTCCTGTTTATTCAATAACGATATAGCCGTTTTCAAGATTGACATCCAGGGCCTCATAGTTTTCGTCTGTGATGTCGCCATCATAATAGGAAAGTCGGATCTCATATTTGCCGGTGGCTGCCAGATCTTTTATCTTAAAGGTAATGGTGAAGAGCGTTCCGTCTGCCTTGTCATCCTCTGTCAGCTCCATGCCGTCCAGCAAGAAGTTGTAGGGAGAAGAAGTAACACGGGAGCCGGGAGAGGTCAGATACAGGCCGGGGTATGCACCGGAAGGCTTAGCGGCCTTCTTGTAACCCAGTACAGCGTCGTCCACATTGACTGTCAGTGTGGCGGTCATGATGCCGGGGTTATTCAGTACGCGCACATTCACGGCCACCTCTTCCGTGCCCTTGTCCACAGTAACGGACTCTACATAGATCGTCAGCTTGGAGGTGGTATAGGTGGCGGTGACTACCAGGTCGGAAGTCACATTGTTGAAGGCCTTATCCCAGCCTGCAAAGGTATAGTTTGCTCTGGTGGGATCAGCAGGAGCAGTTGCCGCCTTGCCACTCTCTACGGTCTCGGTCTTGAGGATCGTGCCATTCCAGTCCTTAAAGATAACCGTATAGGTGGTTACCGCGGGAGGATTCTGACCGCCCTCATTACCGCTATTACCGCCGTTTCCGCCGGTGGAAACGCCAACATAACCGGCATCGATCTCAGTGCCATCCGTCAGCACCAGGATCAGGTGAAGCTCGCCGTTCACATAGGCATTGGCAACGCCGACACCCTGTGCACCGGTTGCACCAGTATCACCCTGGTCGCCTTTATCACCCTTATCGCCTTTATCGCCTTTATCACCCTTGGCACCCTTGATGTTGCCAAGATTCAGAATGTTTGTATCCGTCAGAGTCACCGTCAGTTCACCCTCGGTGCTGACGTTCACGGCTGCAATGCCAACGCCATCCCGACCGTTCTGACCGGCTGCGCCAACCACCTTGCCCAGGTTGGTATAGGTGCCATCTGTGTAGGTCAGCACCAGCTCGCCGTCTTCATTGATCTCAGACTTAGAAATTCCCAGGCCGTCTGCGCCCTGGATATTGCCAAGGTTCAAAGTTGTGCCGCTGGTCAGCGTCACAGACAGCTCGCCTGCATCGGAAATGGCAACAATTTCAATGCCCACACCATCCTGGCCATCCTTACCATCAGCGCCGTTTGCGCCGTCCTTACCATCTGCGCCGTTTTGACCGTTGAGGCCAACAACACGGCCCAAATTGATGATCTGGCCGTCGGAGAATGTCAGAACAAGCTGACCTTCAGCATCGATCTCAGCCTGGCTGATGCCGATGCCATCTTTACCGTCCTGACCATCAGCGCCGTCCTGACCATCCTGGCCGTTGACGCCATCCTTACCGGGTGCGCCTACAACAACGCCTAGATTATCACTGTTGCCGTTGGAATAAGTAATGATCAGTTCGCCCTTGCCATTGATCTCGGTCTTGGTAACGCCTACGCCATCTTTACCGGGTGCGCCAGCAGAGCCGCTGCCGTCAGCGGTGACCTTACCCAGGTTGACAGATTGATCGTTTGTATAAGTAATAACCAGCTCGCCAGAAGCATTGATCTCGGTTCTTGCGATGCCCACGCCGTCCTTGCCGTCGGTGCCATCTTTGCCATCTGCACCCGCTGTGCCGGCAGCACCAACCACAACGCCCAAATTTTCGCTGGTATTGTTGGTATAGTAGACCACCAGTTCGCCATTGGCGTTGATCTCAGTTGAGGCAATGCCGATGCCATCGACACCGTCCTTACCGTCCTGTCCGTCTTTACCGTCGGAGCCGTCCAAGCCATCCTGACCGTCCTTACCGGGTGCGCCATCAGCACCGTTGATGCCGTCCTTACCGGCGGCACCCACAACAACGCCCAGGGTTTCCACCGTACCGTTGGAATAGGTGATCACCAGTTCACCTTGCCCGTTGATTTCAGATTT
>JAFTTQ010000049.1 GCA_017466665.1 Oscillospiraceae bacterium | reverse complement strand
TCGCACTCGTCGGCGTACAGGTGGTACGGTAGAGTGCGAGTTGCGCAGCAAGTCAAAATGCCTTGCGTAGCAAGCTTTTTTACCCCACATCCGACAAAAATCAGAGATTTTTGCCACCTTCTCCCCAAGGGAGAAGGCTTTTTTAGATACCATTTATATTATCTCGCTTTTTGACGGTTGGCGGCTTTTTTGACACTCTGAGCTCCCTCTGATGAGGGAGCTGTCGCCGCAGGCGACTGAGGGAGAGAAAATCAAAATATTTATCTCTCCCCCAGTCAGCTTCGCTGACAGCCCCCTCGGCAGAGGGGGCTTTTATAGGCGTGTACCTTTTATACTGCTGGATCAATCACATCGGGATTGGTGGGTTCCGGGTCTGTGGGAGGGGGATCGGTGGGATCCGGCTCTGTGGAGGGAGGATCAGTGGGATCCGGGTCTGTGGAAGGCGGATCGGTGGGATCCGGCTCTGTGGGAGGCTCCGTAGCATTGGGATCCGGGCCCATAGATACCTCCAAACGGATCAGGGTATCGGTTTTTACCACTTTATCCTTTTCCACCGACTGGTTCAGCACGATTCCGGGATCCTTATCGCTGTACACCGACTCCGGCTCCACATTTGTAAAGCCCGCAGTGGTCAAAGCGGAAAGGGCATCCGTCAGCGGCAAGCCCACAACGCCGGGAACCTTCTTATCCACAGCAGGATCGGTCTCCTCCGGCTCCTTGCCAAGGCTGAGGATCAGAGTCACCTTCTGCCCATCCGCCAATTCCTTTCCGCTTGCCGGCTCGGTGCGGATCACCTTGCCCACGGCAATTTTGTCGTTATATTCCTCTTCGATGGTCACATCCAGCTCCAAACCAAGCTGATCCAACTGATGCCGCGCGGTAGCTTCTGTCTGCCCCTCCAGGCCCGGCATCAATATCGGCTCCGTCTGCTTGCCCTTGCTCACCAGAACGTGAACCGTTTCACCCTTAGCGATCTTGGAACCGCCCACGGGAGTCTGACGGATGATCTGACCCTCCTCAAATTCCTCACTGAACTGGCGGTAATCAAATTCCTTTATCACATAATCTGACGATTGGGGCAGGGCGTCAAAATACTTGCCCACAAAGCTGGGCACTGTGACTGTCTCGCTGCTGCCCAGGCCATTAAAGAAGATCACCAAGAATACCACAATGGCAATGATCGCCACCAAAGAACAGGCAATGATGGCTGCCGTCGCCACACGGCTGCCCCGCCCGTCAGCGGCATACTCCCGTTTCCGGGCTGCTGCCGCGGCTGCGGCTGCTGCGGCTGCTTTTTCCGTCTGGCGCTTATTGCGGTGTGCCTCTGCCTTTTCCTCCACCTTATCCGCGGTGGATTTCACGGTGTTCTGATTCAGCACCAGGGTGGAATGGTTCAGCTTGGTCACTTCATCCAGAGGCGGAGTATTGTAATCAAAAAGCAGTGCGGGATTTTTCCGAAATTCATCCATATCCGACAGCATTTGGGTAGCAGTGGCATAGCGGTCCTTCAATTCGTGGGACATGGCCTTCATAATGATCTGCTCCATACCGCCGGGGATATTGGGGTTCAAAGTAGAGGGCATAATGGCACCGCCATTGATATGCTGAATGGCAACAGACACCGGGGACTCTCCCTCATAAGGGGGTCTTCCGCTCATCATCTCATACATCACAACGCCCAGAGAATAGATATCCGAACGGTTATCCACTCTGCCGCCCTTTGCCTGCTCCGGGGAAATATAATGGACAGAGCCAAGAGCCTCCTTGGTCAGGGTATCACCCTTGGACATCAACCGGGCAATACCAAAGTCAGCCACCTTCACGGAGCCGTTTTTCAGCACCATAACATTATGGGGCTTGATATCCCGGTGGACTACGCCGCGGCTGTGGGCGTGCTCCAAGGCTTTTGCGATCTGCATGGCAAAATGCAGGGTTTCCTTCCAGTTCAGCACACCCTTCTTTTCCATATACTGCTTCAGGGTAATGCCCTCGATCAGCTCCATAACGATGTAGTCTGCCTCCATAGAAATGGAGGTGGACACGTCATAGACCGACACGATATTGGGATGGGACAGCATGGCAACAGCCTGGCTTTCCGCGTGGAAACGGCGGCGGAAATCCTCATCCTCCAAATAGTCGTCCTTTAATATTTTGATTGCCACCAGGCGGTTGAGCCTGTGACAGCGGGCTTTATACACCACCGCCATACCACCGGATCCGATCACTTCCAGGATCTCATACCGGTTGTCCAGCAGACGGCCAATATATTTATCCATTCCGAATCTCCTTTCCGGCTTAAAGCGCTACCAGGACGCAGGTCACATTATCCGGCGCGCCCCGGCGCTTGGCAATATCCACCAGGGTTTGGCAGCATGCCTGCTTATCCGCGCCGTGGATCACCTCAAACAGGATCTCCTGATCGTCCAAAAGATTGGTAAGTCCGTCACTGCAAAGCAGCAGATATGTACCCCTTTCCAGCTTTTCGTGGAAGATATCTCCCTCGGTCATAGACTCTGTGCCCACAGCCCGGGTGATATAGTTCTTACCGGGGTAATTTCTTGCCTGCTCCGGGGTCAGCTCTCCCCGGTCAAGCATAAGCTGCACCAGGGAATGATCCACTGTGATCTGTGTAATACCGTCGCTGCTGATCCGATAGGCACGGCTGTCACCCACATTCAAAACCGTCGTACCCTTGCTCTGTACCAAAGCAGCAACCAGGGTGGTTCCCATGCCGAAAAATTCCTCAAACTGCCGGGACTGGTCATACACTGTAAAATTCGCCAGCTTCAGAGCATTTCTCAGCATTTGGTCGATGGTATCCCCATCCATATCCGCTTTAAATGACATCTTTACCTCCTGGGTGAATACATCCACCGCCAGAGAGCTTGCCACATCGCCGGATTTCGCGCCGCCCATGCCGTCACAGACCACGCACAAAAGGGTATTTTTATCCAATCCCTCAACGGCGCAGGCATCCTGATTGCTGGTACGGACACAGCCAATATCTGAAAGAACCCAATATTCCATAGGAAAAACTCCTCTCCGGGTAATATCATCGCTTGTTACAGGGGGGTAAGGCCACCTTGTGTAAAGCAATGTCATTAAGCTAAGTGTCATTGCGAACCAGTGACCGTGGTGCCCGCGCAGCGAATCATAAATAACAATGATTGCCGGGGGCAATCATACCTTAATTCAGGTCACTGGTGTGGCAATCTACAGGATATTGATACTTTGGAGATTCCCACGACCAGTCTGCGGACTGGTCTCGGAATGACATTTTTTCTTAACTTAATGATATTGTTACACAGGGGAGGCTTTTATGTGCGCTTATTGTAGTTTCTGCGGAGCTGGCCGCAGGAGGCATCGATATCGCCGCCTAAGCTGCGGCGAACGGTGGCAGGAATGCCCGCATCCTCCAAGATTTTTTGGAATCTTGCAACATTTTGCTTGGTACTGGGCTTTAGGGGACTTTCCTCTACGTGATTTAAGGGAATCATATTCACATGGGCGCTCAAACCCTTTAACCGCCTGACCAAAAGCTTTGCCGCCTCCGGGGTATCATTGACTCCATCGATCATAGCGTATTCAAAGGAAATCCGCCGCCCGGTCTTCTGATAATACCGCCGGCAGGCTGAGAGCAGCTCCTCTGTGGGATAGGCCTTGTTCACCGGCATAATGGTATCACGCACCTCGTCACTGGGAGCGTGCAGGGACACAGAAAGGGTAAGCTGCAATTTCTTTTCTGCCAGCTTTTCGATCATCGGCACAAGCCCACAGGTAGACAGGCTGATATGCCGCATAGAGATATTCATTCCCTCCGGGTCATTCACCAGCTCCAGAAAACGCATCACATTGTCATAATTATCCAGCGGCTCCCCAATGCCCATCAGCACGATATGGGAAATGGGCTGGCCGGAATCAAGCTGGGTAAACAGCACCTGATCCAGCATTTCCGATGGCTCTAACCGGCGGACAAAGCCGGCAAGGGTGGACGCGCAGAAGGCACAGCCCATTTTACAGCCCACCTCCGTGGAAATGCACACAGAGTTTCCGTAGTGGTAGCGCATCAGCACAGTTTCCACACAGTTGCCATCCTCCAGCGCCCACAGGTACTTGACCGTACCGTCCTTTTGGGATTCCTGCTTTCGCAGAACCCTGGGGGTATACAGGGGATATTTCTCCGCCAGGACATCCCGCAGTGCCTTGGGCAGATTGGTCATTTCCTCATAGGAGGTCACACCCTTGTGCAGCCAGGAAAACACCTGCTTGGCACGAAATGCCGGCTGATTTAGTTCCTTGAGAACCTCTCCGATCTCCCCGGCGGTCATAGATCTTAAATGCTTCATAGCTTTCTCCGCAGGCGGCAGATAAAAAAGCCGTCTGTATCATACTGCCCGGGCACCAGAGTCAGCATACCGGTTTCATTTTCAGGGAAAATATCCGGTAAATCCAACTTTTCTGTGGTAAAATCCGGGTTTTGCTTTAGAAATTTTTCTACAACGCCCTCATTTTCCCGGCGCACCAGGGTACAGGTTGAGTACATCAGCACACCGCCGGGCTTCACATAGGACGCCTGATTATTCAAAATTGCAAGCTGCAGGGCTGACAGCTCCTGCATGGTATCCGGGTCTTTATACCGGATATCCGGCTTTTTCCGAATGATGCCGTAGCCGGAGCAGGGCACATCGGCAATGACCGCATCCATTTTGCCAACCCACTGGGGATTTTGCAAGGATGCATCCTGCACCATTGCGGTCATTTGAGAAATGCCCAAACGCTCCGCGCCCCTTTGCAAAAGCTCCGCTTTATGGGGGTGGATGTCGCAGGAAACAATGCTCGCCTTCCCCGCCGTTGCCATAGCAGCGGCAAAGCTTTTGCCGCCGGGAGCGGCACAGCAGTCCAAAATCTGAATTTTTTCCTTCGGCAGCTTTGCGCACAGAACACTCAGTGCCGCCGCCGGATCCTGAATGTAAAAAAGCCCGTTTTGAAAGCTGCCGAGCTTTTCCAGGCTCCCGGTATCGGAAAGGATCAGGCAGTTATCCAGCCAGGGATGGCGCTGTGCTGTGACCCCCTCGCTTTGCAGAATGCTTTGCAGTTCCTCTGCCGTGGTCTTTAAGGTGTTGACCTGGGCATAGGTTTTGGGGGCGCTGTTATTCGCCATCAGCATCGGCTCTAACTTTTCTTCTCCCACATAGGCTTTCAGCAATGCAAGCAAGCCCTGGGGGTGACTGTATTTGTCGTGCAGAGTTTCCGGCTGACGCAGGCTGTCCCGCTTTGCGGCAGCACTTCGCAGCACGGCATTGACAAGCCCCGGGGCAGATCTTACCTTGGGGCAGTATTTTTTCGCAAGGGCAACGGACTCATTGACCGCGGCAGAATCGGGGATCCTGTCGGATTCATAAAGCTGGTAAAGCCCCAAATGAAGAATGTCCCGTACCGCCGGGTGCAGATCCTTCAATTTCCCGGTGAGAAGCTGCTGTAAATAGAAGTCCAGCTTTCCCCGGTTCTGCAAAACACCGTAGCACAGCCTGGATGCCAGTGCCGCCTCCCGCCGATCCAGCCGATCCCGGCTGATATAGGCTTTCAGCACGCCGTTTGACCAGGCGCCCTCCTTACGGCAGGCGATCAGCACATTCAGGGCTGTTTCCCGGGCACCCACGGTCACATCTCCAAAGGATGACCCCGGAAATAATCCGGTGATGCCATCCGTTTGCCGCCCTCTGCTTGCAGGGTGCGGATTTCAACGATCTCCTCACCGCAGGCGATCCGCAAGCCCCTTTTCGTCAGGCCAAGGATAGAACCGGGGATCGCATTGCTGTTTT
The DNA here is from genome assembly GCA_017466665.1 of Oscillospiraceae bacterium. Taxonomy (GTDB): domain Bacteria; phylum Bacillota; class Clostridia; order Oscillospirales; family Oscillospiraceae; genus Faecousia. The sequence continues at coordinate 9,791 of JAFTTQ010000049.1, read as the reverse complement.
CGTGGATCACCGCGGTTTCATACACCTTAAACCGCTTGCCCTGAAGCTCCATCGTCGCCACAGGCCAGGGATTCATACCACGAACGTGGTTATGCACCTGCTGGGCGGTTTTTGTAAAGTCAATGGGGCACATAGTCTTATCCAGCATCGGCGCGTAGGTCGCCTTGCTGTGATCCTGGGGGATACCCTGTACTGTGCCTTTTTCCATGGCGGTCAGGGTCTTATCCAGCAGGTCTGCCCCCAGAACTGCCAGCCGATCCAAAAGCTCCCCCGCAGTTTCATTTTCCCCAATGGGGGTTTTGGCGGTATCGATCATATCGCCGGCATCCATTTCCCGGCACAGGTACATCGCCGTCACGCCGGTTTCCTGCAGGCCATCCAGAACTGCCCACTGGTAAGGGGCAGAGCCGCGGTAGGCAGGCAGCAGGCTGGCGTGGATATTGATACAGCCCTTAGGCGGAATATCCAACACCTTTTGGGGCAGGATCCGTCCGTAAGCCACCACAGCCACCACATCGGGTTTTAAGTCCCGAAGCTGCTGCACCGTTTCCTCCTCCCGGAAGCTTTCCGGCTGAAACACAGGGATATTATGGGCGATCGCCACTTCCTTCACAGGGGAAAACGCCAGCTTCATACCCCGGTTTTTGGGGCGGTCCGGCTGGGTATAGACACCGACGATCTGAAACCCTTTCTCTATGATCTTATTCAGGCAGGTAGCCGCAATATCCGGCGTGCCCATAAAAACGACCCGCATAAATCAATCTTCTCCCATCAATTCTTCCTCGGTCAGATACCGCTCCATGACTTCCGTATAGATAATGCCGTCCAGATGATCCAGCTCGTGACAGAAGCACCGGGCGATCAGCTCCTCGCCCTCATACTCATACCACTGACCGTTCCGATCCTGGGCACGGACTTTTGCATAGTAAGGACGCTTCACAAGGCCGTACTTGCCGGGCACGCTGAGGCAGCCCTCCGCACCGGTCTGCTCGCCGTCGGTCTCCAGTAGGGTGGGGTTTACCAGCTCTAAAATCTCCTCGCCGGTATCCACCAGCACCACCCGGCGCAAAATGCCCACCTGGGGGGCAGCCAGACCCACACCCTCGGAATCGATCAGCGTTTGGCGCATATCGTCCAACAGGCTGTGGAGCTTCTTATCAAAGTTTTCTACCGGCCGGCAGGTCTTATGCAGCGCCGGCTCGTCAACTGTCAAAATTTTTCTGATTCCCATATTGTTTCCTCATTTAATCAAATCCGTTTACATCCACAAAGCTGGATACTGTGCGGTTTTCCCGATCCTGAGAAAACTGCCGCAGCAAATGGGCCAACAGCAGCCGGATCGGCTGATTCAGGCGGCACCGCAGGGTCAGACGGTAACGGAAATTATAATTGATTTTAGGCACCGGGCAGGGCGCTGGCCCCAGCACGGCAAAATCCTCGGCCCCATATTGGGGATCCTTTAAAATAGATGATAGGCTGTCACGGAATTTCGCCGCTCCCCGGAGGACACGGGCTTCATCCTGGCCGGTAAAAGTCACCGTCACCAGGTCACCAAAGGGTGGGTACCGCAAGGTACGCCGCATTCCGATCTCCAGCTCATAAAACCCATCGTAATCCTGCTCTGCCGCCAGCCGGATCACCTGATGCTCCGGCACTAAGGTTTGGATCACCGCGCTGCCGGGAGCATCCCCCCGACCCGCCCGGCCAACCACCTGGGTCAGCATATTAAACGTTGTTTCGTGGGCACGGAAGCTGTCGTTATATAGCCCCAAATCCGCATCCAGCACACCCACCAGGGTTACATTGGGCAGATTCAGTCCCTTGGCAACCATTTGCGTTCCCAAAAGGACAGAAATATTTTCCTGCTGAAAATGCTGCAAAATTGTTTCGTGGGTATTGGTGGCGCTGACCGTATCCGCATCCATCCGATCCACAGTCAGCTCCGGGAAGATCCCCTGGATCTCCTGCTGCACCTTTTGGGTGCCGGTTCCGATCCGTTTGACCGGGCCGCCGCACTTGGGACAGCGGTTAGGCGACGGCTGAGAATAGCCGCAATAGTGGCACATCAGCCGCTCATTGGCAGAATGATACGTCAGCCTTGCGCTGCAGCGGGGGCATTCCGGCGCTTCACCGCAGTCTACACACACAAGGGCACGGCTGTTGCCCCGGCGGTTCAAAAACAGCACCGATTGCTTGCCATCCCGGGCAGTCTGCGCCATTGCGTCCTGCAAGGGGTAACTCAGGCTGCTGTCATTGCCCTGTTTGATCTGCTCCTTCATATCCACGATCTGCACCTGGGGCAGCGATCTTCCGCCGAAGCGATCCGGCAGGGTGTAAAGCTGATAGGTGCCGGTCTTTGCCTGATACATCGTTTCCACCGATGGGGTGGCAGAGCCCATCACCACCAGTGCCTTTTCCTTAAGCCCCCGCCACAGCGCCACTTCCTTGGCGCTGTACCGGGGTGTATTTTCTGATCGGTAGGAATGCTCCTGTTCTTCATCCAGGATCACAAGTCCTAATTTTTGGCAGGGTGCAAACACCGCCGAGCGGGTGCCCACCACCACCTTTGCCTCCATAGAGCGTACCCGTTTCCACTGGTCGTACCGCTCTGCCGCCGGAAGGCTGCTGTGAAGCACTGCCACCTGATTGCCGAACCACGCCGCCATCAAGCCCAGAAGCTGTGGCGTCAAAGCGATCTCCGGCACCAGAAGCACCGCCTGCTTTCCCATATCCAGGCAGGCCTGGATCAGCTTGATATACACAGAGGTCTTGCCGGAGCCGGTCACGCCGTACAGCAGTGCCGCACCGGGATCCTCCCGGCATAGTTGACCGTACAAGCCCTGAAAAGCCTTTTGCTGACTTTCGCTGAGCTTTAAAGGCTTTTCTACCTCAGCCGGCTTGATCTGCCGGCAGCGCAAAACCGGCCTGTCCCACAGTTGCAGGTAGCCAAGCTCTGCCAGCCGCTTCACCGTGGAGGGCTTGGCGCCTGTATAGTAGCAAAGCTCCTTTACTGAGGCACTGCCCACACTGCAAATGGTTTCCAAAACACTTCGCTGCATGGCTGCGGACTTTGGCCTGCCCGCGGCGTATTCCAGGGCTTCCTCGGCAGAGGAGGCAAGGGTGGCAATCTTCTCTGTTTTATCCAAGGTTCTGCGGGAAAAATCCTGCTGGGCAGTGATCCACTTTTTGGAAAGCAGATAGGCGATCGCCTTATCCAAACGGGCTTCATCCTCTATGGCTTTTCGCAAGGTGTCACCGTCACAGGCACCGCCGCAGTCGGAGAGCAGCTGCAAAATTGCAGCCCCATCCTTTTGGCGAAGGCTCTTTTCCTGCCAGCTTCGATCCTCCGTCAGGCTGTAATGCTCCACTGTGCGGAACCACAGCCCCGCCGGCAGCATGGCACGGATGGCATCGTAAAAGCTGCAATAGCACCGATTGCGCAAAAACGCAGCCAAATGCAGCATGGTATCACTGAGCAAGGGCTCAGCATCCAGCACCTGCTCCACGGATTTTAAATTGACACCGCTGCCCTCCTCAGTTGATAAGACCACGCCCTCACATTGGCGGTTGCCTCTGCCAAAGGGTACGATCACCCGAATGCCGGGCTGCACTGTCAAATTTTCCGGCACAAAATAGGAATAGGGCTTATCAATGGCAAAATTAGCCGCGCTTACAGCAATTTTTGCGATCATCAAGCCCACTCCCCTCTATCCGTACTGATTGGATCAACATAGCTGCCGCAGGGATCGATGCCCACATCGCCCCTACAAAAAACTGTAAAAAAGCCAGTCAGGGCCGATGTGGGCATCGGCCCCTACGGGTAGGAAACTGCAGTTTTTTAGTTCATATATTCATCCTTTAAGGATGCGGAAAGCTTACCGTCAGCAACCTCCTGGATTGCCATGGTAACCGGCTTTTCCGGCAGCTCCTCCTGAAATTCCTCTGCCTCACTGGCGATCTGACGGGCACGCTGTGCCACCACATTGACCAGCAAATAACGGCTGTCCACATTCTTGAGTAAATCTGCTACGGGGGGGTATAACATATCCTTTTCCTCCAATTTTAATCTGCCTCATGGGCGATGATATCCAGTATTTCTTCGGCACAGGCATCCACCCGGTCGTTGATCACAGTGTAATTGTATTTTTTGCTCTGCTCCATTTCCCAGTTGGCACGGTCCAGACGCAGGCATATCTGATCCTCCGGGGTATCACCGCGGCTGCGGAGCCGCCGCTCCACCTCCGCCATAGAAGGCGGCGCAATGAAGATCAGCACCGCATCGGGGCGGGCTTTTTTTACTGCAAAGGCACCGTTTGGCTCAATGTCCAAAATCACGTGACCTCTTTGGAGCTTTTCCTCCAGTTGCCCCTTGGGCGTACCGTAAAAATTATTCATATGGGCATCGTATTCCACAAATTCTCCCCGGTCGATCATCTCCCGGAAGGCATCCTTGGATACAAAATAATAGCTGACCGCCTCTTGCTCACCGGGACGGGGCGCTCTTGTGGTGGCAGATACGGAAAAGAGCAGATCCTCCCGCTTTGCCATTACCCGGCTCAGCACCGTGCTTTTTCCCACGCCGGAAGCACCGGAGATTACAAACAGCTTTCCTTTAAACATCCTGCTCCTCCTTTGTCTCCTCCCAGCGTGCCACCAAAGCCTCCGGGGTCAGTGCGGACAAAATCACGTGATCCGTATCCATCAATATCACAGACCGGGTCTTCCGTCCGTAGGATGCGTCGATCAGCATTCCCCGCTCCTTTGCCTCCTGCACCACCCGCTTAATGGGTGCCGATTCCGGCTCCAATACCGTCAGCACCCGTCCAGGGGCGATCATACTGCCAAATCCAATACTGATAAGCTTCATAATATCCTCTCTGCTTATTCGATGTTCTGTGTCTGCTCCCGGATCTTTTCCAGCTCAGCCTTGATATCCACCACGATCCGGGCCAGGTTAACATCGGTGCACTTGGAGCCGATGGTATTTGCCTCCCGGTTCATCTCCTGCAGCAAAAAGTCCAGCTTTCTGCCGATGGCGCCGCCGGAGGTAAGCATGCTGTTCATCTGGTCGATATGACTGCGCAGGCGGACAGTTTCTTCGTCCACAGCTACCTTGTCCGCAAAAATGGCGGCTTCGGTCAGGATGCGGCTTTCATCAATAGCCGTATTCTCCAGCACCTCCCGGAGCTTATTCTCCAGCCGGGTACGGTAATCGATGACGGTTTGGGCGTTGCCCTGCTCCACGAGAGCAACATAGCTTAAAATAGTGTTTCCGCGGCTTCTCAGATCCTGCTCCAATGCCTTGCCTTCCGTACGGCGCATTTCATCATAGCTTTCCAGTGCCTGACGCACCACAGCCATCATATCGTTCAAAAGCTGCTGCTCATCCACCTGGGGCTTTTCGATCTGAAACACCTCCGGCAGACGGGAAACGGTGGACACCTGAATATCATCCCGGACACCAAATTCCTCCACCATACGGTGCATCGCCGCCAAATACTCCTTCAAAACGGATTCATTCAGCGTAACCTGCACTTCATCCCCGCATTCACTGCGGATGCTGATAAAAACATCCACCTTGCCCCGGGAAACGGATGCCTTCACAGCCTGCTTGACCGCCTCCTCACCAAAGGAAGCGATCCGGGGCAGGCGGACAGAGCAATCTAAGTATCGGTTATTCACAGAGCGCAGCTCCACGGTAAACTCTCTGCCATTTACCGTTTCCACCGCCCGGCCATAGCCGGTCATACTTTTTATCAAGGTAATTATCCCCTTTTTATGTTGATTTTTTACGCGGCATTTTCCGCATCCGTACTTTGGGTCGCTGTTTGGGCAGCATCCTTGATCTCCACATAGACCGTATAGGGCCCCCCGATCACACCGGCATCCTCAGGATCGCCGTTAATGGTTACCTTTACCGTCCATTCCTTCATCTGCCCGATTTTGGCATCGGCAAAATCCACGCTGACAAAGATGTCATCGGCAGACAGGCGATTGAGGGTTTCCTCGGAACCGCGGACAGTTATCTTGATCTGCCGCTCAGAAATATCCGGCAATGTACCCTCCGGGATATTCAGAAGCTGGATCTGTTCCTTTTTGATCACATACTCCTGCTGTTTCAGCTTTTCAAAGGAAACAGAAACGTGCACCTCGGTAATGCCGCTCTTATTAACCACATCCTCCAGCTCATTCAGGCTTTCCAGAGAGAATGCCGGGATCTCGTCACCCTCCATCAGGGCACTCAGATCCAGGGGATCCTCAGGAGTATTGATGTACCACTCGTTCAGGTCACGCAGAGCCTCCTCTGTACCCAGCACGGTAATCACTGGCGGATCTATGGTGATATTCTCCGCCGTAATGCCGCCGCCCTCGATGACATGGAGCTTCAGGGGGATCTCCTTTCTCATTCGAATCGGCAGCTTGACCGCGATCGTATCTGCCTCAGCGGTCATCATCGTCACATAGCGGGAATCCACTTCCTGACCGTTTATATCGCAAAGGGATGCTTTAAATTCTCCCTTTAAATCGGATTTGTTGTTCTCCTCCGTCAGCTCCAGCCTGATCCTCGCCACATGGATCTGATCGATCACATCCTCAGGGCCGGCAATCTCGATTTTTTCGATCTCCTGCTCCACAGGAAGGGTGCCGTAGCCAGCCGGGATCTTATCCTCGTCAAATACCACTTCCACATCCACGGTCTTTACCTTCCGCCGCACGATCTCCAGGGGGATCCGGGCAGGGCTTTGACCCTTCAGGGTTACAGAATCCGGCAGATAAACCTCATAGCGGTAGGTGGTCTTATTGGGCTCTAAAATGGTGGAAAGATCCAATTCCACCGTGATATTGGAGGAATTGAGCTTATTCAGCTCAGAACGGTTGCCAGTGATCTCCAAATCGACGGTAAATTCCCGGTCACCTAAGATCATCAGGTTATTCTTTTCCAATGCCGACTCATTTACCAGTTTCACTTCCACATTTCGGAAGGTGTCAGAATACTCCGGGCCGATGACCATGACCACATACATCCAAAGGGCAAAGGAAAGCGCCAATGCAACGGCTGCTGTTACCAGTTTTTTTGTCACGGTCAGGCACCTCCCTTATCCTTTTTCTGAAACTTCTGGAAAAGACCCAGCTTTTTACTCTCCTGCTTTTCCTCATGGATCAGCTCTGTGCGCAGCAGGCGCTCTAAGGTCTGGGGTGCCAGGTGGCGCTTGAGCATACCGCCCACCGCCACGGAGATCACACCTGTCTCCTCAGAAACGATCACCACCACCGCGTCCGTTACCTCGCTCATACCCACAGCCGCTCTGTGGCGGGTGCCTAAATCGGCACTAAGCCGAATGCTGTCAGACAGGGGCAGCACACAGCCCGCGGCGTGAATACGGCCATCCTGAATAATCATGGCACCGTCGTGCAGCGCCGCCTTGGGAAAGAAAATATTGCGGATAAGCTGCTCTGATGTAGCCGCATCGACCACTGTGCCGGTCTTATAATACTCGTCCATCATACTGTCCCGGGCAAAGACGATCAGCGCGCCGATCCGCTCCTTGCTCATTTCCTCACAGGCACGGACTGTATGGCGGATCACCGATACCATCTGGGCATTTTCCTCCTGGGGGCTGAGGATCTTTTTGATCTGCACATTGCTTAAATGGTCGATCATACGCCGCAGCTCCGGCTGGAACAGCACAACAATAGCGATCAAACCAACGGTCAGCAATTCATTGAGGATAAAGCTCATCGCGTGCAAATTCAGCAGGTCTGCCAGCCAGGATATCACCAGCACCGCCACCACCACACGGGCGATCCGGGATGTACCTGTGGTGCGCAGCAGCGGCATCAAAAAATAGAACAGGCAGGCCACCGCAATAATATCCAAATAATCTGACCACTGCATTCTGGTCAGTTGTTCAAAAAATGCCCGAATATACTCCATCATTGCCCTTTGACCCCTTTTCTGATCTATGTATTATCAGCCATATGGCATAGTCACCCTATTATTCTAATTATTATAACGGATTTGTTCCGTTATGGCAATAGCTATTGTTAAAAATATGATGGAGTTTTTTGATTTGCTGCATAATACCGACGCGGCAAATTGGAATTTACAGCGCTAACGCGCCAATTGACAATGGACAATTGATAATTGAAAATTAAGGTATTTTCTTTGAAAATAATTAAAAATAGTGCGCAAAGCGCACACCATAATTGTCAACTGTCAACTGTCAACTGTCAATTGTCAATTGTTTATCTTACTATGTAACAAGGCGGGGGCAAGCCCCCGCCCTACCTTATGCTTTTCAGACTTTGGAGGAATTCCACAGCCTGCTGCCGGGATGCGTCGTGACCGAAGCTGACCCGGACTGTGCCGGTTTGAAGCGTGCCGGCACTTTCGTGGGCAAGGGGTGCGCAGTGCAGTCCTGCCCTGACGGCAATGCCCCGTCCTGCCAGCTTTTCTCCAATCTCCTCGCAATCCTCTTTTCCAACAAAAGAAACGGTTCCTCCTTGGTTTTCTCCAGAAAACACCTGATAACCCAACTTTTTAAGACCGTCTGCACAGAATTGTGCCGCCTGCTTTTCCCGGCTGAAAATGCGGTCGATTCCCGTTTTTTTCAGGTATTTGAGTCCCGCATGCAGTCCAGCGATCCCCGGCACATTCAGCGTACCGGCCTCCAGCCGATCCGGCAGCTCCTGAGGCATTTGCTGCTGTTTGGAGCTGCTGCCGGTACCCCCTTGCAGCAATGGTTTCGTTTCACCGCTGCAAAGGAGGATCCCCGTTCCTTGTGGGCCCAAAAGCCCTTTATGACCGGGCATAGCCACAAAATCCGCCCCCCAGTCTTTCAGGCTCACCGGCAGCACCCCGGCAGACTGCGCCGCATCCACAATAAAGGGAACACCATAATTACGGCATAGTGCTGCCATCTCCTCCACCGGCAAAATATAGCCAAATACATTGGAGCAGTGGGTAAAAACCGCCGCAGATACGCCGCTTTTCAGTGCATCCTCAAAATGACTCAGGGTATCCTCCTGATCGAACAGTTTTCGCCCCGCCACCACCGTCTGCACCCCTCTTGCATACAGCGGTCTTGTGACCGCGTTATGCTCAAAGCCGGAGATCGCCACCCGGCTGCCGGGCTTTATCAGGCTGTGGATGGCAATGTTCAGCCCTTGGGTGCAATTTGGGGTAAACACCACCTGCTCCGGCTGGCATTCAAAAAACTCTGCCGCCTGCTCCCGGCACCCAAATACCGTTTTTGCCGCCAGCATTGCCCCGCTGTGCCCACCTCTGCCGGGATTGGCACAGTTGTCAAGCGCCCAGCGGACAGCCTGTGCCACCGACGGCGGCTTATGAAAGGAGGTGGCACCGTTATCCAAATAGATCATACGCTCAGTTCCTCAAAGGAACCGTTTTCCATCTGTAAATACACCTTCCGAAATGTGACTCCTGCATTTTTCAGAGCAGCCACTGCCCGGGTCATATCGCCCCGGCGCAGGCGCAGGCTGTATCCGCAGCCCTGCTCCTCCATCCAGCGGGGTGTGCGCCGCAAGGAAGCATCCATACCGGAACGCCGCAAAACAGCCTCCCCTCTTTGGGCTGTGGTCACGCTGCGGAAGGTAATAAAACAATCCTTCATAAGAAAAACCTCCCGGGACAATGTATGCCCAGGAGGGTAAAGATGTTCGATTTTTATGATACTTGTTCAATAAAGCGAAGTTGCTTCGCAGTGAAGTTTACTTCGTAAGTGAAGTTACTTCGTAGTGAAATTGCCTTACGGCAGTGATTGTATTTT
>JAFTTQ010000008.1 GCA_017466665.1 Oscillospiraceae bacterium | reverse complement strand
GACCGCTATTTTGGCGATCATCGTGTGCCACGATGCTACCGGCGTCCGCCGGGAGACCGGCAAGCAGACTGTGCTTTTAAACGAGCTTATTAAGGCGTTCGAGGTTCTGGGAACCGAAAAGCTGCCGGAAGTGAAGCTGAAGGAATTTGTGGGACATACCCCCATTCAGGTTATGGCGGGCATTTTGGTCGGCATCGCCAACGCAGTTTTGATGTATTTCTTCGTTTTCGCATAAATTATTGTGTGCGCTTTGCGCACGATACAAAATAATTTTTTTAAAAAACACCATCATTTTCAATTGTCCATTGGAGTTTTAGAGCACTTTAATTCTAAATTTTGCAGTTAAAAGGCACCTGCGGGAAAGCAGGTGCCATTTTGTATCAGTCGACGCAGACGGTGCCGTCTTCTTTGACGGTGATTTTCATTCCGTCCTTGACATAACTTAAAAATTCCTCGCCTAAGGAGTCCACGACCGGCATTTGTGCCTCCGGCAGCCAAACGGATGCCAAAATAGAGCCGGCTGCTGCCAGGGAATCGATGGGACCCGAGAACAGCATACAGGCAGGCTGACGGCCCATAGCACAGGCGCAGTAGATGACCATACCGCCGGTGGTGGAGCCGATGGTCTGGGGCAGGCACAGTGCCTTTCCTGCCATCTCCTTGCCGTACAGGTCGGGGTTGTTCTGATCGCCGCAGGTGGCTTTCTTGTCGCCAAACTGCAATGCCTTCTGGAAGGATGCCAGGGTATTCAGACCACCGTGGGTCACAACGGCTTCCGCGGTGACTGTGCCGGGGGTAACGATCCGTCCTTTAAATTCCCGCATCTTAATTGCCTCCCTTCGTGATCTTTGTGAGGATCTCGTCCTCGGTATAATACCGGGCAGTGGTGTAGGTGCGCAGCTTATTGGAGCAGGTGATCACCGGCATGGGGCCGCACAGAGGATTGTTCATATACATCAGCGGGCAGATATCGGAGAGCACCACGCCGGTGGATTTCAGCCGGTTGGCGTGGCGGGTCTTCTCAAACTCCTTCTTTACCGCCGGGGCAGTGGTAAACACCGTGGGGATCAGCACCTTTTTGTTGCCGGATTCCTGCAAGCCCTTCTTGACCCGGTCAGTCCAGTCGATAAGCTGCTGCAGGCTCATATGGGGGCAGCCCACAAAGCACAATTTGGGCTTGGCATCCGGGTTCTTCCAGATCACGGGATAGCTGTCCTGCACTCTTTGCAGCTCAGCATCGTCCACAACATAGACCTGAGCGCCCTCACAGATCAGGCTTTCTCCCATTTCCACAGCCTCAGGGGTCAGCTTATCCATATGGTACAGACCCACCGCGCCGTTGGAGGCGGTGGCGGCACCAAAGTCCTTCAAATATGTGCAGGCGGCATCATCCAGCTCCGTGCCCAGCCACTTATCCATACCGTAGATGTAGGGCACATCCTCCATCACCTTCATACCGATGGCAGAGCCCAAAAGCTGTGCCTCCGGCTTCTTGGTGGTCTCCACCTTTACGATCCAGGTGGCTTTTCTGCCCTCGTCAGTGACAAGGCCAAAGTGGGGCACACAGCCGGCAATAGAGCCCATAATGTCCATAATGCCGGAATTGCGGTTGCACCGGGCACCCAAAACCGAGTTGGCATAAACCACGGCAGAGGACTCTGCCCAGCTTAACACCTCGCCCTTTTTGGGCTTGTTGCCCACCTGATCCAGATAGCAGGCACAGGTGAAGGCATCCTCATTCAGCAGTCCTAACTGCTTGAGCTGACCCTCATAAAAATCCTGCTTTGAGTACATAAATTTATTAAAAATAAGGTTTTGCAGGAAGTTTGCGGGCACATTCTTGTCCAGAGGACGGGGGTCCATAGAAAACTTCTGCTGAGAGATGGCACCGGCTTCAATGAGCTGATCCATCAGCTCATAGACCGGGGAGATCATCTTCAGGCCAAAGGATGTGACCAGATGGTTATATTCGGATGTGACAGGCACCATTTTGTCAGCGCCAAAGGCATCACCGTACATCACCAGGGTTTTCATAACCTTGGCCATGGTTTCGCCTTTTTCTCCGTTTAAAATAGCCTGTTGTTCGTCAGTTAAAAACATAATTTCCTCCTTATATCGAAAAGGAATATACCCTTGTCTGTTGATTGAAATACACCCTCTCAGTCACGACTATCGTCGTGCCAGCTCTCCCAAAGGGAGAGCGTGCACACCCTCCCCCTTTGGGGGAGGTGGCAGCCCGCAAGGGCTGACGGAGAGGGTCAATTTTACAGTTTCATGGCTACATCCCATGCCTGCCAGATGACAGAGCGCAGGTTGCCAACCTTGCTGCAGTCGCCAACCAGATGGATGTGCTTTGCTTTGTCTGCAACGGGAGCACTGCGGTAGCCGGTGGAGAGAATGACGGAATCGGCATCGATCTTAAAGGTATTGCCGTCCTTGTCGGTGACGGTCACGCCATCGGCGTGAACCTCGCTAAGCTTGGTTTCCAGATGGACAGGCACCTGATTGGTCTTGAAGAAATCACGGAGGAAACTGGTGTTGGCAAGACAGACACCCTTTGTAACGATCAGATCATCCATCATTTCCACAATGGTGGGCTGCTTGCCCTGCAGGTACAGCTCATAGGCAATTTCACAGCCTGTCAGACCACCGCCGATGATCACAACCTTGTCGCCCACTTCCTGCTTGCCCAGCAGGAAATCGATGGCTTGAATACCACTGTCGATGCCGGGAACAGGGATGCGGTTGGCGTTGGAGCCGGTGGCGACGATCACTTCGTCAGCACCCAAAGCGGCAACATCGGTTACTTCCGTGTTCAGCTTGACCTCGATAGGATACTTAGTGATTTCCCGGCGGTACCAGGCGATCAGATCCCGGTCTTTTTCCTTGAAGGAGGGGGCTGCTGCTGCAATGAACACGCCACCCAGCACATCGCTCTTTTCATAAAGGGTGACCTTATGGCCACGCTTAGCACAGACGATAGCAGCCTCCATACCGCCGATGCCGCCGCCAATGACGGCGATATTTTTTGCCCTCTTAGCGGGCTTGATATAATACTTGCCGGTCTGCATAGTGGGAGGATTGATGGCGCAGCGGGCAAGGTGCATGGTATCGGAAAGATCCTGGGTGTTGGCGTGCCCTTTGGAGGAGGAGAAGTTAAAGCAGCCGGCATGGCAGCAGATACAGGGACGGATATCCTCCAAACGATCCTCGATCAATTTCGTGATCCACTCCTGGTCTGCCAGGAACTGGCGGGCAACACCTACGCCGTCAATGCGGCCCTCGGCAACAGCCTTTGCGCCCACATCCGGCTCCATGCGTCCGGCGCAAACCACAGGAATGTCCACAAACTTTTTAATGTGGGCAACATCCTCCAAGTTGCAGTTCTGGGGCATATACATAGGCGGGTGTGCCCAGTACCAGGAGTCGTATGTACCGTTGTCGGCATTGAGCATATCGTAGCCCGCATCCTGCAAATACTTGGCAGCCTTTTCGGATTCTTCCATATTTCTGCCCTTTTCCTCATAGGTCTCACCGGGCAGTGCGCCATAGCGGAAGTCCTTGACCTTACTCTGCACGGAGTAGCGCAGAGAAACGGGGAAATTCTCACCGCAGGCGGCTTTAATGGCCTTGACCACCTCCACCGGGAAGCGGTAGCGGTTTTCAAAGGAGCCGCCGTATTCGTCGGTGCGGTGATTTGTCCATTCCATGGTGAACTGATCCAAAAGATACCCTTCGTGGACAGCGTGAACCTCCACGCCGTCAACGCCTGCGTCCATACACAGCTTGGCGGTCTTGGCAAATGCCTCGATGATCTCGTGGATCTGCTTCTTGGTCATCTCCGGAGTGGTGATCTCCGGATCCCAGCGGGAGGGCAGAGGACTGGGACTTGCCAGCTCGTGGCTGGTGTCCAGAACAGGCTTTAAGATCGCCCGGGTAAATTTATTTTTATGCATAGGGGCGATCAGATCGGTGATAGCCCAGCTTCTGCCCATACCGGCAGTGAGTTGGATGAACAGCTTGGCACCGGTCTTATGGATCTCCGTCATAAATTCCTTCAGATCCTCAAACATCTTGGGATTCTGCCACAGCCATTTGCCCCAGAAGGTATCCCGCAGAGGGGCAATGCCGGGGATAATCAGGCCAACGTTGTTTTTTGCCCGCTCCAGGAAGAAATTGGCGGCTTCCTTGTCAAATTTACAGCCTGTCAGCTCGAACCATCCGAAAAGGGATGTACCGCCCATAGGGCACAGCACGATGCGGTTTTAAAATGAAAAAATAAAAAGGATCAATACAAATGTATTTTTGGTATCTTCAAGGTCAGACTATGATAATGATTCCACTCGTTATTATTATTAATTTTCAAAGTGTTTCTATATATTGAATATTTTAAAAAAAGTATTTACAAAAAAAGTAT
>JAFTTQ010000048.1 GCA_017466665.1 Oscillospiraceae bacterium | reverse complement strand
TTATAGGAAATCAACAGGAATTTTTATAAAAAGCTATTGACAAACCTAACTTGCCGATGTATAATTCACATAAACCTATAGGAAAGGTAGGAATTAACAGTGGCAAACATCTATACATCCGCCGATCAGCTGATCGGCAAGACTCCGCTGCTGGAGCTGGTCCACATCGAGCAGTCCGAAGGCCTGGAGGTAAAGCTCCTGGCCAAGCTGGAATACTTTAATCCCGCAGGCTCTGTGAAGGACCGCATCGCCAAGGCCATGATCGATGATGCCGAGGCAAGTGGAAAACTGAAGCCCGGCTCCGTGATCATCGAGCCGACTTCCGGAAATACCGGCATCGGTTTGGCGTCTGTTGCTGCCGCAAGAGGCTACCGTATTATCATCGTCATGCCCGAGACTATGAGCGTTGAGCGCCGCCAGCTGATGAAGGCCTACGGTGCCGAGCTGGTGCTGACAGAGGGTGCCAAGGGTATGAAGGGAGCGATCGCCAAGGCGGAAGAGCTGGCAGCCCAGATTCCCAACAGCTTTATCCCCGGTCAGTTCGTCAACCCTGCCAACCCCGCCGTTCATAGGACCACTACCGGCCCCGAGATTTGGGAGGACACCGACGGTAAGGTGGATATATTTGTTGCCGGCGTTGGCACTGGCGGTACCGTTACCGGCGTAGGTGAATACCTGAAGAGCAAAAATCCCGACGTAAAGGTTGTTGCGGTAGAGCCTGCGAGCTCTCCGGTGCTGAGCAAGGGCACTCCCGGTGCCCATAAGATCCAGGGTATCGGCGCGGGCTTTGTCCCTGCCGTGCTGAACACCGGTGTGTACGACGAGATCATCACCGTGGAAAACGAGGATGCCTTTACCACCGGCAAGAAGATCGGCAAGGCCGAGGGCGTACTGGTAGGTATCTCCTCCGGCGCTGCCGCCTGGGCAGCTATCGAGCTTGCCAAGCGTCCCGAGAACAAGGGTAAGACCATCGTAGCCCTGCTGCCGGATACCGGTGACCGTTACCTGTCCACTCCGCTTTTTGCGGACTAAGCAAATACTTTTTCGAGGCTGCTGCTTTCATGCAGCAGCCTCTGTTCTTACTAAATTTTAAGACACAATGGGAGGAATATCATCATGATACCGACACCGGAGCAAGCCTGGGATTTGCTGTGTGAATACAACCAAGGAGAGTTCCATCGCAAACATAGCCGCATCGTAGGCGATGTGCTGCGCTGGTTTGCACAAGAATTGGGCTATGGCAGCGAAGCAGATTTCTGGGAGGCGGTGGGGATTCTTCACGACCTGGACTTTGAGCAGTGGCCGGATCAGCACTGTATCAAGGAGCAGGAGCTTCTTCAGCAGAGAGGTGTTGACGAGCGCATCATTCATGCAGTAGCCAGCCACGGCTACCAGCTGACTGTGGACATTGCACCGGAGCACGAAATGGAGAAAGTCCTTTATGCGGTGGACGAGCTGACCGGTCTCATCGGCGCGGTAGCGATCATGCGTCCATCCAAAAGCGTCAGTGACCTGGAGGTCAAATCCGTCAAGAAAAAGTACAAAGATAAAAAGTTTGCGGCTGGCTGCTCTCGCGATGTAATAGAACGGGGTGCAGCAATGTTGGGCTGGGAACTAAACGACCTCATTGAACGCACCATTGAGGCTATGCGCACCAGTTCGGCTGTTACTTGAGACCGCTGACATTTCGGAAAACAGTTCATATGATGGGCGTTCTCGCTTTGTAAAAAAGAATAATCCCACATGAACCGATCAAGGTTCATGTGGGATTATTACTTCTAACGCAAATACATTCCTCACAATGTGCAGGGTTCGTATTTGCGCGTCATGGTGACCCGTACGGGAATCGAACTTTTGAAAACGACATCTAAAAGTATTGGTATCACTTAACATATTCATTTTTGTGTGCAATTTCGTGTGCAATTTTTACTTTCTTTCATAGCATGACCCGCAAATATTTTACAGTTTTTCTCGTTTTTTGTAGGTTGATTGGTATACAAGTATGTGGTATCGTTTTTCGTATCAAACATTACGAGGTAGGACAGATGAAAACGATGCTGATTGCTGTCGGGTCTGATATCATCACGCAAGAACTGATGCGGGTATTTCAAGGCAAATACCAGGTTTATACCTGTGGCCGGGGTGATGATACCTTGCGGATCTTACAGGAGCTGAAACCCGATATTCTGATTATCAACCTGAGCCTGTCGAATATTACCGGGCTATCTGTCTTACAGCACACCACATACAAATCCCCGGTGATTATTGCCCTTACCAATTATTTATCAGATAGGCTTCTACAAGCAGTTCAGGCGGTGGAAGCTGGAGCATTGATCCGGTTCCCATGCTCTATCGAATGCATTATATCCCATCTTAACAGATTGCTGAATAAATAGATAATGCCCCTCCCGGGATGGGAGGGGCTTATCTTATGCAGTGGTGTCGGGGTGGGTTTGGTTATAGGTGGCGGGGTCTACCGGGGATATATCGCCGTAGGTAGCATTTTCCGGGACGGTGCCGATCACGGCAGCCGGGGGCTGTGAGCTGGGCACCGTGGCGGTGGTGGTCTTTTCGTGCTGGGTGCCAAAGTAGAAGGCAATGACCGTGGACACGATCATCAGCACGTTGTCTGCCGGGATAGCACCCTTCAGGGCAAGCACCGCAAAGACGGTGATCACCACCAGGGTGACAATGGTTTTTACCTTAACGAGATTCGCAAGGTTCTCAATAAACTTTTTCATATGTATTTCCTCCTCGTTTTTAATTTGTGTGTGTAGGTTTATGGTAGGACTTTAAATCCCGGATATCGTGTTCCGCTTCGTTCATCCTGCCTTCCAGTTCATATGTCCGCTCAACAATGCTGTTGTGCTTATTGACCTTTTCTTCAAGCTGAGAAAGGCGATATTGGGTCAGCTTTTGCGCAGTCAGGACACCAAACAAGGAGCCCAGCAGCGTACCGGCAAAACCCAGAATTGCAACAATGATTGCTTCTGTCATTCGTTCTCACCCCTTTACAAGGTAATCCGAATGGCAGAAGCCTACCCGGCTGTCAGCGGTTTCCACTCGGAGCCAATCGCCGGTATAATAGCCCATGCACACCACAGGGGTGCCGCTGGGCAGTACTGCCAGGGATTCATATTCTGTACCTGCACCGGTGCGCAGGTGCAGGCCGCTGCACTCCTTGACGGTGTATGTGCCGATTTTGGCGGTATCCATATTGTCGGCGGCATCGGTAAAGCCCTCGGTTTCTTCTTCCTCCACCGGCTGTTCCTCGTCATACAGGGGCCTTCCGTAGCCTAAGATCTTGGAATGGGTCAGCGGGTAGGACTTTTCAAAAACACCGCCGCCATTGCTGACAACACCTTCTTGGCTTGATGTATTGCCCTCAGTGGTGTATACCCTGCCGTCCCTGACCTCGGTAACCAAGCCGGTATGCTCCGCAGTATTGCCGCTGCCAAAAAAGATCTGATCTCCCGGCTTAGGATCTTTGAAAAACCGCCCGGCTGCCTTATAGTAATTCATCCAGTAGGTGCAGCTTGCCGCCAGGGATTTCACCGGCAGAAACAG
>JAFTTQ010000007.1 GCA_017466665.1 Oscillospiraceae bacterium | reverse complement strand
TACCATACTGCCCTTTTCCAGGGTCTCCTCGTCGAAATCAATGACTTCGCCGCAGGTGCATTTGACCTCGTAGATGGTGGTTTCTTCATCACCGAAGTCGAAGCCCTCTTCATAATCCTCGTCTTCGTCGTCCCAGTCATCCTCGTAGTCGTCTGCATCCCAGTCGTCATCTTCGTCCTCATCATCCATAATGAAGTCCTCGATGGCGTCCAGATCTTCCTCGATCTCATCCAGCTCGTCGCAGATGTTGATGGTGGTTTCCTCCACATCAGCCAAACGGCGGGTCACATCACCCAGAAGATCCACGATTGCGGAAATCATTTGACCTTCCGGCTTCTCGGTATCCAGCTTCAGGCCATCCATGAGGCCCTTCAAATAGGCTGCCTTTTCGGAAATCGTCATAGCTTACCTCTTACTTCGCACGGCCCAGATACTCACCGGTGGTGGTGTCGATCTGGATCTTCTCGCCCTCTTCGATAAACAGGGGCACCTTCACCTCAGCACCGGTCTCCAAGGTAGCGGGCTTCAGAGTGTTGGTAGCGGTGTTGCCTGCAAAGCCAGGCTCAGTAGAAGTGACCTCCAGCTCCACAAAGCGGGGGGGCTCAACGCCAAAGACGTTGCCCTTGTAGCTCATAATGGTGCAGGTATCATTCTCCTTAACAAAACGGAAGCTGTCGTCCAGCAGGCTCTTCTCAATGGGGATCAGCTCGTAGGTCTCGCCATCCATGAAGTAGTACAGGTCGCCGTCGTTGTAGGAGTACTCCATCTTCTTGCGCTCAATGTAAGCGGTGGGGTACTTATCGTTGGGGTTGAAGGTAGTTTCCGTTACACCGCCGGTGATGACGTTCTTCATCTTTACACGGACGAAAGCCGCACCCTTACCGGGCTTCACGTGCTGGAACTCTACGATCTGCATTACCTTGCCATCCATATCGAAGGTAATACCGTTTCTAAAATCGCTGACAGAAATCATTTTCTTTATCCTCCTGTAACCCCCTTGTAGGGGCAGTTTTTAACGCATATATTGTAACCGAAAATCTATGCGATTGCAATAGGAAATGTAAATTTTTTGCTTAAACTTTGATAATGATAAGATTTTTAGGGCTTTTGGTAATGTTTTCACAGCCGTTTTCCGTAAAAATCACCACATCCTCAATGCGGACACCGAATTTTCCCGGCAGATAAATGCCCGGTTCAGCAGAGGACACCACTCCCTTTTCCATCGCTTTTTCCCCACCGGGGTTGCAGTTGGGAGCTTCGTGGCACTCCATTCCAAGGCTGTGGCCATAGCCGTGGCCAAAATACGCGCCATAGCCGGCATCTGTAATGATTCCCCGGGCAACGGCATCGATCTGCCTGCCGGTTACACCGGGCTTAGATGCGGCAATGGCGGCAGTCTGCGCCTGCAATACGGTATCATACACCTTTTTCATTTCCTCGGTGGCATAGCCCACCGCCACAGTACGGGTCATATCCGCGCAGTAGCCCTGATAGGTAGCACCAAAATCCATGGTAATGAAATCACCCTCCTGCACGATGCGCTCACCGGGCACACCGTGAGGCATAGAGCTATTAGGGCCGGAAACCACAATGGGTTCAAACGCCATACCGTCAGCGCCGTTTTTCAGAAGGCTGTACACCAGCTCTGCCTGAAGCTGCTTTTCGGAAAGACCGGGCTTGATTTTTGTAAGCATCTCGGAAAACGCCTGGTCGGTGATCTGCTGCGCCTTGCGCATCCGCTCTAATTCCCAATCCTCCTTGATTGCCCGAAAGCCGTAGATCTTCTCGTTATAAGGCACCAATTTGGCATTGAGCTTTTTTTCAAAGCCCATCAGCTCCGAAACTGTCAGATATGTTTCCTCATAGCCTAAGGTATGCACCCCAAAATCGGAAATGGCATCATTTATCAGCTTGCCGTAGGGATTATCCCGGCTCATTTCCATAACGGCAAAGCCCTTAATATTATTTTGCGCGGATTCAATATAGCGGCTGTCGGTAAAATAACGGCAGCCATTTTTTGTCACGATGGCAATACCCTCGGCAATATCAAATTCCGCACCGTACATACGGCTATAACGGCTTGTCAGCAGCAAGCCATCCACATTTTCATCCAAAACGGAAATATACTTTTCAAGGTTCGTCATGGGGGATCCTCCTGTTTTTTGCAATAAAAATAAAGGGCAGCTCAGCTATATGGCGAAGCTTCAGCCAGATGTTGTGATTATCGATGGCATTTACCAGAATGGTACGCACACCGGCACAGCCGCCGCCCAAGGTATCGGTATAGATCTGATCGCCTACCAGCACCGCCTGGGTAGCAGGAATGCCAAACCGGGTCAGGCACTGCCGGATTCCCCCCGAAAAGGGCTTTTTCGCGTGGGTAATACAGTTTAACCCCTGCTTTTCGCAAAAATCCGGCACACGGCGTTTTTTGCTGTTGGATACCACACATACCGTGATCCCTGAGACCTTCATTTCCTCCAGCCACGCCTGCACCTCCCCGGTGGGGATATTGGTGGTATAGGGCACGATGGTATTATCAAAATCCAGCATCAAAAGCCGGATCCCCTGCTTCTTTAAAAAATCTGCCGATATGGCGGTAACCGCCGAAGCTGTCCAGGTGGGCAGCAAGGGAAAAGGCATATTCCGTCTCCCCTTTCATAAAATTTTATATCATTATATCACAGATCGGAGGGATTTGTCTACGGCTTTACCTGTTTATCTTGCGATGACCCATTGGGAATTTCACGCCTGTGCCCAGCCGCCAGAGCACATAGCGTGGATGGCCTGTCACTTCTCCCCCTATGCCCAAGGGCTGTCCAACATCCCGGATTCCCTGCCGGAGGATGCCCTTTTGATGGTCAACGACCGAACTGAGCCCCATATGCACGATCCTTCCCTGATCGCACGTCAGCTTACAGAAGCAGTGGAACGGTTACAGCCCCGGGGGATCGTCCTGGATTTCCAGCGCCCCTCTAACCGGCAGACCCAGGAGGTCACTGCAAAGCTTCTGGAAACGCTGCCCTGCCCTGTGGCGGTCACACCCATTTATGCCGCGGAGATTGCCAAGGCAGTCTTTGTGCCGCCGGTGCCGCCGGATCAGGATATCCAGGACTATCTTAGACCCTGGGAAGGCAAGGAGATCTGGCTGGAAACGGAAAAAGCGGGCATCTGCCTGACTGTAACAAAGGATGGGTGCAACACGCAGCCCCTGACAGAGCAGCCCACGGGAACTGTCTTTGACGACACCGCCCTTTGCTGCCACTACAACACGCAGGTTCTGGAAGACCGGGCAGTTTTTTCCCTTTACAGAACTGAGGATGACCAAAAAAGCCTGCTGGACAAGGCAGAAAAGCTGGGTGTGACCCTCGCTGTGGGGCTTTATCAGGAATTTTACTGAGTTCTATTTGTCCACCGGATCTCATAAGTTGTGCAGAGGTTACTATAAAACAAGGAGGCTGGCTATGGAAAACATTTACTCAGATATTGCTGCCAGAACCGAGGGCAATATCTATATTGGCGTGGTAGGGCCTGTACGAACCGGCAAATCCACATTTATCAAGCGCATTATGGAGGAGCTGGTCATTCCCAACATCGACGACCCCTACCGAAAGG
This sequence comes from Oscillospiraceae bacterium, assembly GCA_017466665.1. GTDB lineage: Bacteria > Bacillota > Clostridia > Oscillospirales > Oscillospiraceae > Faecousia. The sequence goes on along the minus strand of JAFTTQ010000007.1, from coordinate 5,294 downwards.
AACGGGCACGGGATGAGCTGCCCCAAAGCGGCTCAGGAAAGACCATTATGACCAGTGAGCCCAAGTTTATCCCCGAGGAGGCTGTGGAAATCTCCCCGGACGGAACCGCAAAAATGCGGGTGCGGATGATCGATTCTGTGGGCTATATGGTAGACGGTGCCGTTGGTGCGGAGGAGGAGGGAGTGCCCCGAATGGTCACCACCCCCTGGTTTGACTATGAGATCCCTATGACGGACGCGGCAGAGCTGGGCACGAAAAAGGTGATGCAGGAGCACTGCTCCATCGGGATGGTGGTCACCACCGACGGCAGCATCACCGACATTCCTAGAAGTGACTATATTCAGGCAGAAAAGCGGGCGATCTGTGATATGCAGGCCACCGGCAAGCCATTTTTGGTCATCATCAACTGTGCTGACCCGGGGGCTGAATCCGCACAAAACGTAAAACAATACATCCGGGAGGAATTTGACCTGGAGCCAGTGGTGGCAGACTGTCAGGCACTGACCAGCGAGGGCATTGGGGAAATACTTAAAAATCTGCTGTATGCCTTCCCTATGAGCCAGCTGCAGGTACATTTGCCCCGGTGGATGGACGCTTTGGAAGGTGACCACCCTGTGAAGGCTGCCCTGTATGAAGCCCTGATTACCCGTGCCCAGCAGATCAGTGCCCTTGCCCAGGCAGAAGCCACCCTGAGAAAGCTGATGGAGCTGGAACAGGTCTTGGATTTTACGCTCCGCAGTGTGGATCTCGCCACAGGAACGGTGGTATGTGCGTTAGGATTCCCGGAAAAGCTGTTTTATGAGATCCTCAGCAGCCGTGCCGGAATGCCAATCGAAAACGAAGGTCAGCTCTTGTCCCTGCTGACTGAGCTTGCTTCCGTCAAGCGGGAATATGACAAAATCGCCGATGCCATGAACTCAGTCAACGCCACCGGCTACGGCATTGTGATGCCCACAGCGGAGGAAATGACGCTGCAAAAGCCGGAGATCATTCGCAAAAACGGTGCCTATGGCGTACAGCTAAAGGCCAGCGCCCCCTCCATCCATATGATCCGGGTGGATATTGATACCCAGATCAATCCCATGGTGGGCGATGAAAAGCAATCTCAGGATCTGATCGACTACCTGATGGGTGAGGATCCCGAAAAGCTGTGGCAGAGTAATATTTTCGGCAAATCCGTCTATGCCCTCATTCAGGAGGGTCTGACCTCCAAGCTGGTACGCACCCCGGAGGATGTGCGTTCCCGGTTCCGGGGCACATTGACCCGCGTGGTCAACGAGGGTGCCTCCGGCCTGATCTGCCTGATATTGTAATAAAATAATCGGGCGTGTTGCATTCATTTATGCAACACGCCCAGCGTATAAAAATATGCTTTGATTGCTTTAAGCCTGATGTCCCCGGGATTGGATGACCTCGACTACCTGGTTAACATAATTCTCGCATTCTTCCTGAGTCGGTGCCTCTACCATCACCCGGATCACAGGCTCAGTGCCGGATTCCCGAACCAAAATACGCCCCGTATCTCCCAGCTTTTCTGCCACCTGGTCAACCGCAGCCTGCACAGCGGGGTCATTTTGTGCCGCCGCCTTATCCTTGACCCGGACATTCTGGAGCTTTTGGGGATAGATCTTTAAGCCCCGGCACAGCTCGCTGAGGGTCTGCTTTTTCGCCATAATGACCTCCATCACCTTCAGGCTGGTGAGGATTCCGTCGCCGGTATTGGCATACTTGGAAATGATGATATGCCCACTCTGCTCACCGCCCAAACGGCAGCCATTTTGCGCCATATACTCATAGACATACTTGTCACCGACCTTAGTCTTGGCATAGTCGATCCCGAGCTTGTCAAATGCCTTATACAGGCCAAAGTTGGACATCACCGTGGTAACCACTGTGTTATTATCCAAATGTCCCCGATCCCGCATATACTGGCCTAAAATGTACAGGATATGGTCACCGCTGACTATATTGCCCTTTTCATCCACGCACAGGCAGCGGTCGGCATCGCCGTCATAGGCAAAGCCCACATCCAGCCCCTTCTCCAGCACCAGTGATTGCAGCTTTTCCATATGGGTAGAGCCTACCCCGGCGTTGATATTCAGTCCGTCCGGCTCTGCACCGATCAGATAGACCTTTGCGCCCAGGGCTTCAAAGATGGTTCGTGCCATATTCCACGCCGCACCGTTGGCGCAGTCCAATCCGATCCGCAAGCCCTTAAAGGAGAATCTGCCCAGGGAGATCAGGTAGCCCACATAACGGTTTCTGCCTGCCACATAGTCCACGGTACTGCCTAGTTTTTCCCGCTTGGCAAAAGGTAATTCATTCTTGCTGTCCAGATATGCTTCGATCTCATCCAAAACAGCCTGCTCCATCTTTTCGCCATTGCTGTTGAGCAGCTTGATGCCGTTATCATAGTAGGGGTTATGGCTGGCGGAGATCATCACACCGCAGTCAAAGCCATCGGTACGGGTCACAAAGCTGACAGAAGGGGTGGTTGTGACGTGGAGCAAGTACGCATCGGCGCCGGATGCGGTAATGCCGGCTGCCAAAGAATACTCCAGCATATAGCTGGAGCGTCGGGTATCCTTACCAATGACGATCTTCGCCCCCTCCGGGTTCCGGCTGCTGTAATACCAACCAAGAAAGCGGCCAATTTGATAAGCGTGGTCGGCGGTCAGGTTTACATTGGCTTCTCCCCGGAAGCCATCGGTTCCAAAATATTTTCCCATAGTTTCACACCTTACTTACAATATGATCTTTGTCCTTATAAATGCTGTTCGCCGGGATCACCCCACGGACACAGGAGGTGGGGTAAATATTCGTATGCTTTCCCACAATGGTGCCGGGATTGAGCACACTATTGCAGCCTACCTCCACAAAATCTCCCAGCATAGCCCCCACCTTTTTGATGCCGGTGGGAATGGGAGGCTCTGTGTGGATGGTCACAAGGCTTTTATCGGATTTTACATTTGAGGTCAGAGAGCCGGCGCCCATATGGGCTTTGTAGCCCAAAATGCTGTCGCCTACATAGTTATAATGGGGCACCTGGACACCGTCGAAAAGGATCACATTTTTCAGCTCCACGGAATTGCCCACCACGCAGTTATCCCCTACCAAGGCGGCACCGCGAATAAATGCGCCGTGGCGAACCTCAGTATTGGCTCCGATGATGCAGGGTGCGCCAAGATATGCCGTAGGTGCGATCACCGCGGTGCGGTGAACCCAAACACGGTCCTGGATCTGCAAAAACTCGTCGCTGGGAAGTGTCAGCCCCAGTGCCTCGATCATAGTGGAAATGCCCTTAAGCACCTCCCAGGGATAGGTATAGCCGTTTAAATAGTCCGCCGCGCGGGTATGGGTTAAATCAAAAAGATCATTTATGGTAATCATACATTTTCCTTTCCGGCATAAGCCAAAACTATGGAGGATTATAGCACATAAAGTTGAAATATGCAAATCTTTTATTGATTTATATAAATTCTTACAAATTTATATATGTGCTATATCCTTATCTTGTGCTGAAAAACCATAAAAAACTCTGCCTTGGAATACATTTTTTTCCAAGGCAGAATTATCTAACCGTCTATTTTCAATTCAATGACCGTATCCAGTGTATCCGGGTGTTTGATATTCACAATCAATCCTTCCCCTTCACGGGTGCAGGACACCGCATTTCCTGTCATACAGCAGACGTAAGAAATCTCTTTTCCCGGCACATTTGGCAAAACAACCTTGCGTTGTCCCCCAAAAACAAATCGATCCATCGGGCTTACGCCAAGACTCAGCAGATAGTTACCGTTTCCACAGACACAGCGGACAAGCAGTTCAATGATTTGCCCGGTGGGTTTTGCCGGTTTCCCCGTCCACGCCTCTCTCAATGGCATACAGATTTCCCAGGGTCTGTCCTTTTGATAAAAGCCCTATGTACATTCCGGTGTATCAAAGACACCAGGTAGGCTCACCCGGTTATTGATTAAATAGCAACAACAATGCGACTGCGGCTGCGCCGCCATCTATGCCGGAGTAGCTGCCGATCTGCGTTCTTCCCCAGCCAGAGCCTGAATATATGCAGCCATCATTGTAACTACCGATCTGAGTGCGCCCCCAACCATAGCCAGAATATACACATCCATCTTGATAGGAACCAATTTGTGTTTTATTCCAGCCAAAGCCGGAATAAACATTTCCATCACTGTAACTACCAATCTGAGTTTTCCCCCAGCCGGAACCCGAATATATAGAACCGTCATCACATACACCAATTTGCGTTTTTCCCCAACCGGATCCGCTATACACTTCCGTAGCCATACCATTCTTCCTTTCAAAAATTAACTTAGCTGTTTTTTTACTGCTGTATAGTCCCGAATCTCCTGATACAGCTTATAGATAGGATAAACGATCGTTACACTTCCCAAAATTGTAATAATGAAACCAAGAATTCCATCATCACTGAATTTACCAATGCTATGACGGATCATATAGGGCATAAACATCAAAACAAAACCGAGCCCTGCATTGCCCTCCAAAAGCTCTATGATCAAAATCGCAAGGCCAAGAAGAACAGTAATTACCATACCGGCAATCTTTCCATTAACCCAATCATTTAAGTATGATTTACTACATAAAGAAACTGATTCATAACCTTTTTGTATATCAAAAGCAGTAATCAGGTCCTTTTCCGTTTGAATACGACGGCCGCATTTTTTACAGTTGCATGGGGAAAACTCTCCCATTTTCTCTTCCTCCTAATTATTTTTACTTAGACTGGTATTTCATAAAACCCAACCTTATGAAAGAGTATAACATAAAATTGCACATTTGTCTACTATCGTAGACATTTTTCTTTAAATTTCTCGTAGACTAAGAAAAAAGGGGTGATTAGATGCAGTTCAAGCCAGAAACAGTTGGAAATGTAATACGACGCTTGCGTGTAAAACGTGGCCTATCCCAAGAAGTTGTCAGCGGTTTAGCTGGAATTGCTAGGACACACCTGACAATGATTGAAAGCGGTACAAAACAACCTAATTTTGAAACGCTTTGGAAGATTGCCAATGCGTTAAATATGTTGACAAGTGATCTGGTTAGGCAAATAGAGGAAGAATCTAAATAATATTGGGAAAGACAGCTTTGCAAAAAAGGCATCCCCGTATCCGCTTAAATAAAGCTGTTTCAAAACGAATAAACACCTGCCCTGTGAAATAGAAAAGCGCTGCCTCATTCATTTGAGACAGCGCTTTTTATGCATTAAAAAGGGTTTGTTATTGAAGATAATCTAAAAAAGTTTGTTCCCTGCT
>JAFTTQ010000047.1 GCA_017466665.1 Oscillospiraceae bacterium | reverse complement strand
GGCGATCTCAAAGTTGGTATAGTAGGCGTTATACGCCATTTCCAGGTATACTTCCCCATTCTGCCACGCCTTGCAGGTATCGAACATAGTGGGGTCTTCCTGATACAGGGGCTGAATATTCTTTACCGCGGCGGCATCCAAGATCATAATGTCCATATCCTGAGAAAGCTCCACAAATTTCTCGCTTTCCAGAGGGCCAACACCCTCCATCCCCAAGCCGCTGACCACATTTTTCACATTGGCAATTCGGAAGGAAACATAGTTTTCCGCTGTCATCAAATGATTGGTGGTGCCCCAGTTGCCCAGGCCGCACACATACACGCTGGGCTTGCTGCTTTCTGGAATCTCCGCAACCTTAGCGGTAATGGCGGCAGTTTCCGCCTCAATGAAGCCGATCAGGGCATCCGCCTGCTGCTGCCGTCCAAACACCTTGCCCAAAAGCTCCATAGAGCCTGCAAACACCGGGTCAAACACGCCGTCAGCGCCTGCCTTCAGGGTGATCACCGGCACGCCCAACTGCTGCTGCAAAGCATCGCTCTTTTCCACATCCTCAAATTCCGAGATCACAATATCCGGCTCACAGGCAAGGATCTTTTCTGCCTCTGCCGTCTGCGCCATAGGCCCGCCTACACCGCAGGAGGGAAGCGTACGGAACACATCGCCGTATGCCAAAACATAGGGTCTTGCCACAGAATCAAACATTGCCGGGCGGCTTTCCAAAGAAGTATTATCGATATCCTCCACGCCGCACAGCAGGGAAACATCGCCCACATAGCTGTACATCCGCAGTGCGCCCGCACCGATGCAGACTACCCGCTTATAGCTGCCGGGAATCACCGTCACCTGGCGTCCGATCATATCGGTCACCGTCTGCTGCTGATCTGTTACCGGTGGCTGCTCCTCATTTTGGCAGCCAGCCAAAGCAAAAATCACCGTCAATGCCAATAGCAGTGCAATCATTCTTTTCATTTGTTGTATCCTCCTAATATTACTTTTTGTCCGTCGATCTCCACGATCCTGACATCAATATCAAAAACATCCCGGATCACTTCTTCATTGACGATCTCACTGCCGCCGGCGTATTTCACCACACCATCTTTCAAAAAGAAAAATTTGTCTCCGAAATACAGGGCTTGGTTCAAATCGTGCAGGGAGCTGAGGATGCTGATATTTTTCTCCTTTGCCAGCTTTTTTGCCTCCTGAATGATAAGCTGCTCATTGGCAATATCCAAATTGCCGGTAGGCTCATCAAAGACCATAAGCTGTGGCTCCTGTGCCATAGCCCGGGCTATGGCGATCTTCTGCCGTTCACCGCCGGAGAGTGCCTCCACGCTCCGCTGGGCAAAGCTTTCCAGTCCCATATCCATCAGGATCTTTTCCACTGCGATATAATCCTCCCGGCTGGGCTGCAAGCCAAAGTGGGAGATCCTGCCCAGCAGCACGGAATCAAATACGCTCAGGTCGCCAAAGCGAATATCCTGGGGCACGTAGGCGATCCGCTGTGCCCGCTCCCGGCGGGATATTTTCTGCAAATTCTTTCCGTCCAAGCGGATCTTGCCGCCTTTAGGATCGTGGATGCCTAAAATATTTTTAAACAGTGTAGTTTTGCCGGAGCCGTTTTTGCCTAAAACAATCCCGATCTGCCCCTGCTCCAGCTCTAAGGACAGCCCCCGCAGCACATCGTTTCCGGAACGGGTGTAGCGGAAAGACACATTTTCACAGCTTAGCATCTGCCCTTCCCCCTTCCTGTAAAGATGATGGCAATGAAGAAGGGTGCGCCCAAAAGGGATGTAATGGCACCCACCGGCAGAGCTGAGCCGCTGCCCAGGCTTCGGGATAGAGTATCGGCGATCAGCAGCAGCAAGCTGCCGCTAAGGGCAGTAGCGGGAATGCTGATCCGGTGATCCTGACCCATAACCTTTTTCATCACATGGGGGCAAATGATCCCCACAAAGCCGATTACGCCCAAAAACGATACGCAAACCGCAGTGATCACCGATGCCAGCAGCAGCGAAACAAAACGCAGCCGCTCCACCCGGATGCCCATAGTCTTGGCGGTAGCCTCACCGCTTAATAGGGCGTTGTATTTCCACGCCATTAGCATAAAGAACAAAACACTCGCCGCAACCACCGCAAACATAATGCCCACCGTGGTATAGGTGGCTCTGCCCAGATCACCAAAGCTCCAGACCACCGCGGCGGAAAGACCCACATCGGTGGCAAAGAACTGCAAAAAGGTGGTAGCCGCATTCCAGAGTGCACCCACTGCCATGCCGGACAGCACCACCACATTGGGCGAAAACGCCCGCAGGGTGCAAAGCCCTAAGATCAGCAGAATCGATACCGTTGAGAAGATAAACGCCACTGCGCTGGTGGCAAAGGGATTGGCACCCACATCAAAATTGCTGACATTGCTGCCGGTGGACAAAAATCCCCCGGCAAAGGCAATAATAGACAGGTTTGCTCCAAACACCGCCGCATTGGAAACACCCAATGTGGACGGCGATGCCATAGGATTATTCAGCATGGTCTGCATAATCAGACCGGCAATGGCAAGCCCTGCACCGGCAACGATGGCCGCCAGCACCCGGGGCATCCGAATATTCCAAACAATGCGGTTTTGTGCCATCGAGCCTTGTCCAAGGACAGCACGAACCACATCCGCCACAGTCATATTGGACGAGCCTACAAACAGGCAAACAATGCCCAACACCAACACTGCGGACAGCATCATTATGATAATCAGCAAATTTCTTCGCTGCTTCTTTTTGGTTTCCATCAGGTTATTCATTTCGCGCATACTCCAGCTTTGATATCTGCATTGTAGGTCGGTGGCTTGTTCCCGACCTGCTTTTCGTCGATTATAGCACGAAAGATTTGGCTCCGTAAGCCCCTGGGGGGGATAAAATAAGGGAAAAGTGATGGGTGAAGCGTGAAAAACTTGACATATTTTGCAACTTTGCTTATAATCAGGAGAACACGAAAGGCAGATGGTTCCCTATGAAGAAAAAAGCCCTTAAAACGGTGTTTTTGGATACCGTTCCGGTGCTCACCGGCTACCTGTTCTTAGGCGCCGGTTTTGGTATTTTGTTAAGTGAAAGCGGCTATGGCGTGCTGTGGGCGCTGGCAATGAGCCTGTTTATGTTTGCAGGCTCCGGGCAGTATTTAGGCGTGACGATGCTCGCTTCCCGTGCATCCTTGATCAGCGCTGCTGTCGCCACGCTTTTGGTCAACGCCCGTCATATTTTCTATGGCATTTCCCTGATCGATACCTATAAAGATGCCGGCCCTAAGAAAAACTATATGATCTTTGGCTTGACGGACGAGACCTATTCCCTTGTGACCCAAAATGAACCCCCGGAGGGTATGAGCCGCCATGCCTACTGTTTTGCCGTCACCCTTTTGGATCAAATCTACTGGGTCATTGGCTGCACGCTGGGCAATGTGGCAGGCTCTCTGCTACCCATCAATTTTGAAGGTGTGGAATTTGTGCTAACCGCCCTGTTTGTGACCATGTTCGTGGAGCAATGGCTGACCCACAAAAACCACCTGCCTGCCATCATCGGTGTAGTATGCACCGTAGCATCCCTGATCCTCTTTGGCGCGGAAATTTTCCTGATCCCCTCTATGGTTCTGATCGCGGTTCTGCTGACCGTCTCCCGAAAGACCGGAAGGAGGGCAGAGAATTGAAGCACGATATTTTACTGATCGTCGTTATGACCCTGGTCACCGCCGCCACCCGGTTTCTGCCCTTTTTGATCTTTGGCGGCAAACGGCAGACCCCCGCCATCATCACCTACTTAGGCAAGGTTCTCCCCTGTGCCATTATGGGTATGCTGGTGGTCTACTGTATGAAGGATGTGGCATTCCTGCAAGCCCCCTTCGGCGCGCCGGAGCTGATCGGCTGTGCCATCGTGGCATTGCTGCACATTTGGAAACGCAATTCCCTGCTGTCCATTGGCGTGGGCACTGTGTGCTATATGCTCCTGGTACAGCTTGTGTTCTAAATGATTGTTTAGCGCACCAACCGTAGGGGCCGATGCCCACATCGGCCCACATGAAAATGGTTGGAACCAGGGCCGATGTGGGCATCGG
>JAFTTQ010000046.1 GCA_017466665.1 Oscillospiraceae bacterium | reverse complement strand
GATGCCCACATCGGCCCTATGGAAAAACCTTATATTTAGGGCCGATGTGGGCATCGGCCCCTACGAGTGTGTTATTTTTGATAATGCGCTAAATTTCAATTTATAAAAATACTGTTACAATCCTTGGTTTTATGATATGATAGAGAAAATGGGAAAGGGAGGGGAAAAGGGTGTCCGCGGAGGAAAGAATGATATATACAGACCCGGAGCAAGGGTTATCACGGGAGCAGGTGGAGCAACGAAAGCTCCGGGGGCAGCAAAATGTTGTGACCGCAAAGTCCGGTCTTTCGGAAAAAGCCATTATTTTACGCCATATCGTCACCTATTTTAACTTGGTATTTGTGGTTTTGGCGGCAGTTTTGGCACTCTCCGGCTCCAGTATCAAAAATATGACCTTTATGGTGGTCGTACTGATCAATACCGCTTTGGGCATTTTTCAGCAAATCCGCGCAAAACGGGCAGTGGACAAGCTGACCTTAGTAACTGCCCACAAGGTGCAGACCCTCCGGGACGGCAAGTGGCTCCCGATGCGCTCTGATCTGCTGGTGCTTGGGGATATTGTGGAGTTTTACCCCGGGGAGCATATCTGCGCCGACGGCACAGTCATTGGTGGAACACTTTACGCCAATGAATCTCTGCTGACCGGTGAGGCAGACGCAGTGGAAAAAGCTGTGGGCAGCCAAGTGCTTTCCGGCAGCTTTGTGATGTCCGGCAAAGCCAGGGTGCAGCTAACCAAGGTGGGCAACGATGCCTTCGCCGCCAAGCTGACCCAGGCTGCTAAGGCAAACCCCCACGCCGCGAAATCGGAAATGATGAGGTCTTTGGATAAACTGATCCAAATCGTTGGCATCATCCTGATCCCTGTGGGGGCGGTTCTGTTTTATCAGGAGTTTCAGATTTTATCCCAGAGCTTCCGGGACAGCGTGGAGGGTACCGTGGCGGCACTGGTAGGTATGATCCCGGAGGGATTATATTTACTGACCAGTGTGGCAATGGCCGCATCAGCTCTCAAGCTGACGCAGGACAAGGTGCTGGTGCAGGATATGAACTGCATCGAATCTCTGGCACGGGTGGATGTGCTGTGCGTGGATAAGACCGGCACCATCACAGAGCCGGTGATGGAGGTGGGGGAAGTGATTCCCTTGGGGGATCAAAGCCCAGAGTATATCGAAAGCGTGCTGACCGCCCTGTACGGCAGCCGTCAGCCCGATAATGATACAGCAAAGGCATTGCAGGAGCTGTTCTCAGGAGAATCCCCTTGGGAATGCACAAAATACATACCTTTCCAGTCTAAATACAAATGGAGCGGCGGTACCTTCCGTGGGCAAGGCAGCTTTTTGGTTGGCGCACCGGAAAATGTGTTACGGCTGGGCTACAGCAGTATTCGCAATAATGTAGAGGAATGGTCATCCAAGGGCTATCGGGTCTTGCTGGTGGCGTGGTATGAAGGGGAGCTTTCAGATGGTGGCGAGGCTCCTGCCGGTGCGACGCCTATGGCATTGGTGCTGCTGCGCAACCGTATCCGGGAAAAAGCACATGACACCTTCCGGTATTTTGGAGAGCAGGGTGTTACAGTAAAGGTGATCTCCGGCGACAGCCCGGTGACGGCATCGGAAGTGGCACGGCAGGCAGGGATCCCCGGTGCGGAGCGTTATGTGGATACCGGTACGCTGACAACCGATCAGGAAATTTATGATGCTGCGGAAAACTATACGGTTTTCGGCAGAGTCACGCCCCAAATGAAGAAAAAACTGATTTTATCAATGAAAAAACAGGGGCATACGGTAGCAATGACCGGCGACGGTGTCAACGATGTGCTGGCAATGAAGGAAGCAGACTGCGGTGTTGCCATGGCAAGCGGCGCGCAGGCAGCCAGTCAGGTAGCGCAGCTTGTGCTGACGGAGTCGGACTTTGCGGCGATGCCTGCCATTGTGGGAGAAGGCCGCCGGGTCATCAACAATATCCAAAGGGCGGCATCCCTGTTTTTGGTAAAAAATATTATGTCACTGGGTGTGGCACTGATCTGTATTTTCACGGCAATGCCCTATCCCTTCCAATCCTTTAATCTGACGCTGATCGCAGCCCTGACCATTGGCGTACCGGGATTTTTCCTGGCAATGGAGCCCAATTATGAGCGGGTAAGGGGCAGATTTTTGCCAACAGTTCTGCGTCAGGCACTTCCCGGAGGGCTGACCAATGTGATCGTGGTGGTGCTGGCGCATCTGACAATGATCGCCTTTGGACTGCCGCTGACGGATTCTGCCACGGTCTGTACGGCGGTATTGGCAGTGGTGGGAATGCTGGTATTATATAAGGTTTCTGTGCCCTTTGATAATTTCCGTAAGATCATTTGGGGTGCAATGGCGGTGGCGCTGCTGGGCAGCTTCCTGCTTTTGGGCAGCTTTTTTGAGCTGACCATCACAGACAGCCGTAGCCTGCTGGTAATGGCATCCGCCCTGGTGGCCGCTCCCACAGTGTTCTTTGTGATGGGCCGCCTCTTTGCCCTGACAGATAAGCTGATAGCAAAATTAAAAAAGTAAATTGGAATTTAGCGGAACGGTGTAAGAATACCTTCCCCCGGGGGGAAGGTGGATTTTGCCATTGTCCCATAAAGACAATGGCAAAAGACGGATGAGGAACGGCGACAGCTGAAAGTCAGGAAAAAGTCTGTTTCTGCGCATAAATCGTAACTTTTCTGCCCGCATTC
>JAFTTQ010000045.1 GCA_017466665.1 Oscillospiraceae bacterium | reverse complement strand
TTATAAGGAAATTTTTGCAAATAAAAAATAGAAAACAGATAAACTGTTTCCTTCAGAAAGGAGCCAAAAACGCTGGGAATAAAACAATATCTAAGCCAGTTCAGACAACCGGAGGACGGCGTCTTCAACGAAGAAATTGTTGGGTCAGAATGAAAAACTCGTGGATACTGTACCTGATGATTTTGCCGCCGATCATTACCGTGTTTATTTTTCACTATGTACCGCTGTATTCCTTGGGAAAAGAGCGTCCCCGATCACCCTCTACATAGCCCACGGCATTCTGAAATATATAGGGAACACCATTGACCCGGATCTCTCCGTCAACACGATGCCGCATACTGTAAACGCTATGCCGACACTGCATAAATGGTACAAATTGAAAGGGGCCCATAATGTCATACCTGATTGGGGTGAAAGCACCGAAACGAACAGCACCCGCAGCATGAAATTCAGGCACATGAATATCCAATGAAATTCCCGACCTTCCAAATCGATTGTTACCGATACGAATCTGGTCGTCATCCTCTTGAAAATCGTCGTAAGGAAACCGGGCACAGAATGCCTGGGTGTCGGTGATTAGCTGAATGGTGCAAAAATCAGAATCCTTTGTTTTGTGAACAGATGGGATAATTGCCAGTGTTTGACTATCAGACTGGCAACGATAATACCAACCGCAAAAATAGCTGCGCTTGGGAAATCCTTTGGATGAACTGGCGTATGTCATCGGCGGTTTGTTTTATTTGCCAGGTCGCCATAGACCGGGGTGGCAAGTCCGAAACCGCCGGATACGGTGAGGATCTGGCCGGTGGTGTATGCGGATTCGTCGCTGGCAAAGTACACCACTGCCTTTGCAATTTCTTCCGGCAGACCTATTCGTCCAAGGGGAATATGCCGCAGGAACAAACTGCGAAATTCCTCTGTCAGGTTCTTTTCCACCGCTTCGGTGGCAGTCATACCCGGCAGTACCGCATTGCACCGAATGTTGTTCTTGGCTCCGTGGACGGCAATCAGCCGGGTCAAATAGTTGATCGCTGCTTTGCTTGTACCGTAGGCTACCTGAGAGATATCGGGGACGATGCCGCCTACGGAGGAAATGTTTATGATACTGCCGCCTTGCTGTGCTGCCATATGCTTTGCCGCAGCCTGGCTTGCCATAAATACACTTCGCAGATTCAGATTTACGGTATCCATGAACACAGTGGGCTCGGTATGGGCAAAATCCAGATCCTTGCCGGGATTGGAGGTGCCGAAATTATTGACCAGCACATCGATGCGCCCTGCATCATTTACCACATCCTCCACCATAGAAAGAAAGGTATCCGGCTTTGTGGCATCGTTATACACGCATTTTACCCCGTCCATAGTATCTGCAATCTCCTGTGCCCGCTCCACATTACGGGCTGCCATATAGACGGCAGCGCCTTCCTTTACACTTTCTCTTACACAGGCAAGACCAATGCCCCGGGTGGAGGCAGTGATCAAAACGACCTTGTCTTTTAATCTCATCATGATTCTCCTCTGTTACGAATTTTTGGCAAAAAGAATACGGCTGTGATACCGGCGGCAATGCAAAGCAGCTCCGCAACCGCAAGCTGATGAATTGACTGGACTGCGGCATTCGCTCCTGCCGCCCCGCCAGCAATCAGACTGGTGATCTGATTGGTAAACAAGGGGACGAATACCGCCACCCCGAAGGGTGCGGCAAGATCACGGAACAGGCCATAGGTGCCGGTGCCTGCTCCCGCTTCCTGCTGCGGCAGTCCGGACAGCGCTACCTTCATAAAAATCGTGCCGTTGCCGCCCAGACCAAAGCCCAGAATACCCAAGCTTGCCATTAGCAGCAGAACAGATGTTGCCTCGGAGAACAAAAGCAGGATTCCACAGCCAACACCTGTCAGCAGCAATGAGCCTGTGAGCACATACTTTGGTTCAAAACGGTCTGCCAAAGGGCCCAGGATCACCGCGCCCAGGGACATACCCACATACATCACGGAGATGGCATAGCCGGATATGGCGGTATTATCCGGCTGGGTATAATTCACAAAAACGATGGTATTGGTCATATTGGCCTGCATCAATCCCTGGGTAAGAAACAGGGCAAGGACGCTGAGGATAAAAGCGCCCCGCTTCATAAAGCTGCCAGGCAGGATGGGATGCATAGCTTTTCTCTCGGCTGTGATCAGCCCTACCAGGCTGATGGCAGCAGCGATCAGCACACCCAAAAATGCCCCCGATGTCCAGCCGAAGTTCTGTCCGAAGGAGGGAACACACAGCAGTAAGCTGAAGAAAATCAGCACCAGCACAGCACCTGTTCCGTCGAAATTTTGCAGAGGCCGTCTCTGGGAGTCCTGTTTTCCGGCAGTCAATACACAGGCAATGAAAGTGACGGTGCAGATGGCGACGCAAATCCACAGCATAGCACGCCAGCCATAGGCAGAGATGATGAGACCGCCCAGTGTCGGCCCAAAAATAACGGACGCGCTGGAAATAAGCATATACAGGGAAAATCCCTTTGCCACCTGGTTGGGCGGAAAATTCGTGACGATATAGGCCATGATCACCGGGGTCATGGCGGCAGTTCCAATTCCAACCACAAATCGAGCCGCCATCATAAACATAAGGGAATTTGCCAGCACTGACAAAACATTTCCCAGCGTAAAAACCGCGATTCCCAGAAGAAGAGTCTTTCTGCGCCCGATTACATCCCCTACCTTTCCTAAAATAGGGGCACAGGCGGCTGTGGACATAGCCTGTGCAAGTGCCGTCCAGGTGGTATTATTATAGGCGATCCCAATATCCTGCACAAATGAAGGCCCCAGTACCGTGGAAAAGCCGCCGACAATACCGATCAGAAAGGCCGCTAATGCGTATGGAATGAATCCTTTTTTGTATGCATTGCTTTGCTCCATTTTTTCCATCTCCCTTTTCGGTAGTATGGCCTGTTATGCGTGTATTATTTATGCTATTTAGGACACACTTTCCATAGAAGGAGGGATTTTATGAAACAGAAATTTTTCATCTGCAAGCATTGCGGCAATATCGTCGCAATGATCCGGGACAAGGGCGTTCCCATTATGTGCTGTGGTGAAAAAATGCAGCAGATCATACCTGGCACCACGGAAGCATCGGGTGAAAAGCATATCCCCGTTTACGAGATGGAAGGCAATACCGTCCATGTCACAGTTGGGTCTGTGGAACATCCCATGATCCGGGAGCACTATATTGAATGGATCTGTCTGGAATCTGAGCATGGTATTCAGTATGCCCATCTGACTCCGGATGACGAGCCAAGAGCAAAATTCGCCCTTTGTGAGGGGGACGAAGTCCGGGCAGTCTACGCATTCTGTAATCAACACGATCTTTGGAGGAATTGAGTTATGTCTATGATCAATCAGGAAGTTTCCGATTTTCGCACCTATGCGTTCCACGAAAACGATTTTAAGTTCATATCTAAGGAGGATATCTTAGGCAAGTGGAGCGTTTTTTTCTTCTATCCTGCGGATTTTACCTTCGTCTGCCCCACAGAGTTGGAAGATCTGGCGGACAAGTATGAACAGTTCAAAGCCATTGGCTGTGAGGTTTATTCTGTGTCTACCGACACCCATTTTGTCCACAAGGCATGGCACGATGCCTCCGACCGGATCAAAAAGATCAACTACCCCATGCTGGCTGACCCCACCCACGCAATTTCCAGAGATTTTCAGGTGCTGATCGAGTCTGACGGTCTTGCCGAACGTGGCACCTTTATCATCAATCCTGAGGGCAAGATCGTGGGCTATGAGGTAACAGCGGGCAATGTAGGCAGAAATGCCGAGGAGCTGCTGCGAAAGGTGCAGGCCTGCCAGTTTGTCCACGCCCATGGCGATCAGGTATGCCCCGCCAACTGGAAGCCAGGTAGCGAGACCCTAAAGCCAAGCCTGGATCTTGTGGGACAGCTTTGATGGAAAACTTATACGATGTGATCGTGGTTGGCGGTGGCCCGGCAGGACTCACCGCCGCCCTGTATCTTGCCCGGGCAAAATATCGGGTTCTGGTGCTGGAAAAGGAACAGTTTGGCGGTCAGATCTCCATTACCCATGAGGTTGTCAACTACCCTGGTATCGCGAGAATCAGCGGCAAGGCATTAACGGATACCATCCAAAAGCAGGCAGAGAGCTTTGGTGCAGAGTTTATGATGGCAGAAGCTACCGGCTTTGACCTCTCTGGGGATATTAAGACCGTTCATACAAACCGGGGAGAATACCGCTGTTTTGGTGTACTGCTGGCAACCGGCGCCCATCCCCGGACAGTTGGCTTTCAGGGCGAGGAGGAACACAAAGGCAGAGGTGTTGCCTACTGCGCCACCTGTGACGGTGAGTTTTTTACAGGCAAAGAGATCTTCGTGGTTGGTGGCGGCTATGCCGCGGCGGAGGAAAGTGTATTCCTCACAAAATTCGCCAAACACGTAACCATCCTCGTCCGCAGGGATGACTTTTCCTGTGCCGCTTCCGTTGCGGATCAGGCGAAAAATCACGAAAAAATCACAGTGCTGACCAACACCATTATGGAAGAAGTAGCCGGTGAAAATGGGCTAACCTATGCCCGGTATAAAAACACCGCCACCGGTGTGGTGACGGAATACAAAAGCAATGATACCTTCGGCGTGTTCGTTTTTGCCGGATACTCCCCTGCCACGGATGCGGTCAAGGGTGTTGTAGAACTGAATGAGCAGGGCTATATCATAACCGATGCCTCCCAAAAAACCAGTGCAGACGGCGTATACGCCGCGGGAGATGTGTGCATTAAGCCCCTGCGTCAGGTGGTGACCGCCACCAGTGACGGTGCGCTGGCAGCAACGGAGCTGGAAAAATATGTGGCAGCACGCCATCGTAAGACCGGTATGCGTGCTGATGTGCCTGCACCAAAGCAAGGTGAAGCAACCGTCACGGTTGATGCGGAAGCAGCAGGATCCGGGGAACTTTTCACCGACGAGATGATCAAGCAGTTGGATACGGTATTTGCCCGGATGGAAAAACCTCTCCTTCTGAGACTCAGCCTGGATGACCGCCCGGTATCGGCAGAACTGGAGCAATTTATCACCGCCTTGGGAGCGCTTTCCGACAAGCTTACGGTTACCGTCGCGGAAAGAAACGCATCCGCGGAAAACGCCCCCTGTGTCAGTGTATGCAAGGCAGATGGAACGGAAACAGGCCTGGCATTTCACGGTGTCCCCAGCGGTCACGAATTTACCTCTTTCGTGTTAGGACTGTACAACGCCGCCGGGCCCGGACAGGCGCTGGATGAAACTACCCGGCAGCAGATCTCAGCCATCATGAACAAAACGGAGATGAAGATTCTGGTCACACTGTCGTGTACCATGTGTCCCGATCTGGTGGTTGCCGCTCAGCGGATCGCGGCGGAGAATCCCAATGTGATGGCGCAAGTGTATGATATTCGCCATTTTGAAAATCTAAAAAATCAATATAACGTAATGAGTGTGCCCTGTCTTGTCCTCAATGATGAGAAGGTTTCATTTGG
>JAFTTQ010000044.1 GCA_017466665.1 Oscillospiraceae bacterium | reverse complement strand
TGGACATTGCCGCAAATGGTTATGATTCCATTATTCCCACGATGCTATCTGACCTCTCTCCGTTTTTGATCGCGGTCGTGGTGGTTTTGGTGCTTTCTGCATCTATGTCAACCCTGTCTTCTTTGGTGCTGACCTCCAGCTCTACCCTGACGCTGGATTTCATCAAGGGCTCCGTTGTCAAGGATTTAAATGAGAAGAAGCAGCTTTTGATTATTCGTCTTCTGATCGCTGTGTTTATCGCCATTTCCGTGGTGATCGCCATTATACAGTATCAGTCTAATGTGACCTTTATCGCCCAGCTTATGGGTGTATCCTGGGGTGCACTGGCAGGTGCTTTCCTGGCACCTTTCCTGTTTGGGCTGTACTGGAAACGGGCAAGCAGCGCATCGGTGTGGGTCAGCTTCCTGTTCTCCACTGTGGTGATGCTGCTGAATATTGTGGCAAAGGATATTTTCCCCACAATTTTGCAGTCGCCCATTAACGCCGGCGTGTTCTGTATGCTCTCTGGCTTTGTGATCGTGCCGGTGGTAAGCTTGTTCACCAAGCCTCCCAAAAAGGAGCACATTCAAAAGGTTTTTTCCTGTTACGATCAAAAAGTGGTGGTTTCTGCCACCGATGCCATTGGAGATCCTATGAAGGAGGAAGTCAAATGAAACAGTTAATGCTGGGCAACGAAGCCGTTGCCCGTGGTCTTTTCGAAGCAGGATGCAGCTTTGTATCCAGCTACCCTGGCACACCCAGTACAGAGATCACGGAAGCTGTCGCCAAGTACCCCGAGGTATATGCTGAGTGGGCACCCAATGAAAAGGTGGCGATGGAGGCCGCTTTTGGCGCGTCCCTGGCTGGCCGCCGAAGCTTTTGCGGTATGAAGCACGTGGGCTTAAACGTGGCGGCAGACCCGCTGTTCACCATTTCCTATACCGGTGTCAATGCGGGTATGGTCATTGGTGTGGCGGACGATGCGGGGATGCATTCCTCTCAAAATGAGCAGGATTCCCGGCACTATGCCCGTGCTGCCAAGATCCCTATGCTGGAGCCTTCTGACTCCGCCGAGGCATTGGAATTTACCAAGCAGGCATACGAAATTTCCGAGCAGTTTGATACCCCTGTACTGGTGAAAATGTGTACCCGTGTTTCCCATTCCCAGAGCATTGTGGAGCCCGGTGAGCGGGTAGAGAAAATAGGGGAGTACAAAAAAGACATTCCCAAGTATGTGATGATGCCCGGTAATGCCAAGCGCCGCCACCCGGTGGTGGAGGCAAGAACGGCGGCACTGACCGCTTATGCCGAAGAAACGGAGCTGAACCGTATTGAGCCCGGTGCAGATTCTAAAATGGGTATCATTACCTCCTCCACCTCCTACCAGTATGTAAAAGAGGTGCTGGGGGATCAGTACCCGGTTTTGAAGCTGGGTATGATCTGGCCTATGCCGGAAAAGAAGATCAGGGAGTTTGCCGCCTCCGTGAGCCTGCTTGTGATCGTGGAGGAGCTAGACGGCTTTATTGAGGGTCATTGCCGGGATCTGGGGCTTGCCTGTGTGGGAAAAGCCAATTTTTCCAACATTGGCGAGCTGATGCCCCTGACCGTTGCCCAGCAGCTCAGCACTCCCTGGGCTGTGGGTGCCAAGGTGGATGGGGAGATCCCGCCCAGACCCCCTGTGATGTGCGCCGGCTGTCCCCACAGAGGTCTGTTCTATACCTTGAAGAAAAATAAATTGACTGTATTGGGTGACATAGGCTGCTATACCTTAGGTGCCGTGGCACCTCTGGCAGCAGTAGATACCGTCATTTGCATGGGTGCGTCGGTATCCGGCATCCACGGCTTCTCCAAGTCCCAGCAGGGAAAAGCAGACGGTAAGACCGTGGCGGTGATCGGTGATTCCACCTTTATGCACTCCGGCATTACCGGCCTTGTGAATATGGCGTATAACGAATCCAATGCCACAGTCATCATCGTGGATAACTCCATCACCGGTATGACCGGTCATCAGCAGAACCCCACCACAGGCTTTAATTTGAAGGGTGATCCCTGCGCCAAGATCGATCTGGAGAGCCTATGCCGTGCGGTAGGCATTCGCCGGGTGCGGGTGGTAGATCCCTATGATCTTGCCCAGTGTGATGCAGCGATTAAGGAAGAACTGGCTGCCAATGAGCCCTCTGTGATCATCTCTCGCCGTCCCTGTGCGCTGCTGAAATATGTCAAGCATAAGGCACCCCTGACCGTGGACACCGATAAGTGCGTGGGCTGTAAGGCCTGTATGCAGATCGGCTGTCCTGCCATCAGCATTATTGATGGCAAGGCAAAGGTGGATGCCACCCAGTGCGTGGGCTGCGGTATTTGCCAGCAGCTTTGCAAGCTGGGCGCGCTAAAGGAGGTCTAAGGATGGAAACAAAGAATATTATGATCGTCGGCGTGGGCGGACAGGGAAGTCTGCTGGCCTCCAAGCTGTTGGGAAAGCTTCTTCTGACCCGTGGCTATGACATCAAGGTCTCCGAGGTTCACGGTATGAGCCAGCGGGGCGGCAGCGTGGTGACCTATGTGCGCTTTGGCGATAAGGTCTATTCTCCTGTGATCGATCAAGGGCAGGCGGATTACATCGTTTCCTTTGAGCTATTGGAGGCTGCCCGGTGGACGGAGTATTTAAAGCCCGGCGGAAAGATCATCGTAAATACCCAGAAAATCAATCCTATGCCGGTAGTCATCGGTGCTGCCCAGTACCCAGAAAACTTGGTGCAGAAGATGGAAAACGCCGGTATCAATGTGGATGCCTTTGATGCCTTGAGCCTTGCGGAGCAGGCAGGCTCCTCCAAGGCGGTGAACATTGTTTTGATGGGGCATCTTTCCCGGAATTTCGATTTTACGGAAGGGCAGTGGATGGAAGCCATCGAGCAAAGTGTACCCCCGAAATTTCTGGAACTCAACAAAAAAGCATTTACTTTGGGCAGAAATGCCTGATCTAAAATAAGGAGTGATCAAAATGGCAAACTATTACCAGCCCGAGATCGAAACTATGCCCTATGAGCAGCTTCGGGCGCTGCAGAATGAGCGGCTTGTCAAGCAGGTTCAGCATGTTTGGGACAATGTGCCCTACTACCGCAAGAAGATGGAAGAAAAGGGTGTTACCCCGGCAGATGTTCAGAGCGTTGACGATCTGTATAAGCTGCCCTTCCTGACGAAGGACGACCTGCGGGAAGCCTATCCCTACGGCCTTTTGGCAAAGCCCCTTTCCGAATGTGTTCGCATCCAGTCTACCTCCGGCACTACCGGCAAGCGTGTTGTGGCGTTCTATACCCAGCACGATATTGACCTGTGGGAGGATTGCTGCGCCCGTGCCATCGTGGCCGCCGGCGGCACCAAGGACGA
>JAFTTQ010000043.1 GCA_017466665.1 Oscillospiraceae bacterium | reverse complement strand
GATCGCCGGAGCCGGACAGCACAAGCTGCTTGGTCTCGGCATTGTTCACCGGTGTGAAGGAGGGATCTTCCTCGTTCAAACGGTTCAGGCCGGCAGTGACCTTATCCTCCTGACCCTTGGTCTTGGGAGCGATTGCCATAGAATAGCAGGGCTCAGCATAGGGCAGACCCTTCAAAGAGACCACCTTACGGGGATCGCACAGGGTGTCGCCGGTCTTGACCTTGTCCATCTTGCCGATGGCACCGATGTCACCGCAGGACAGAGCCTTGACCTCGGTGGCCTTCTTGCCGCACATGGTGTACAGACGGCCCAGCTTCTCAGTCTCGCCGGTACGGGCGTTGACCAGGGTGGTATCGGAGTTGATCTCGCCGGAAAGCACTTTAATAAAGGAGTACTTGCCGTACTGATCGGAAACGGTCTTAAATACAAAGGCAGAGGGAACGCCGCCGGGGGAAACCACAAACTCCTCCACAGTGCCGTCAGCGGCAGTAGCCTTGTGATAGTTGCCCTCAACGGGGTTAGGCAGTAGGTCGATGATGTGATCCATCAGCATCAAGCTGCCAAGGCAGGTCACGCCGGAGCCGCAGACCACAGGGAACATGGTGCGATCCAGAACGCCCTTATGCATGCCCTTAATCATCTCAGCGTATGTAAAGTCCTCACCGCCGAAGAACTTATCCATAAATTCCTCGCTGGTTTCGGCAACAGATTCCTTCAATGCGTCGTTGAACTCAGTGATAACCTCGTCCTTGCCCTCGGGAACATCGATCTCAACACGCTTCAGGTTCTGCATCTCATAGGCCCGCTTATTGAGCACATCGATGATGCCGGTGACCTTCTTATTGCCGTCCCAAATGGGAACCACAACAGGCGCGATCCGGTTGCCGTAGCGCTCACGCAGGGCGTTAAAGGTGGCGTTATAGTCGGAGTTTTCCTCGTCGACCTTGGAAATATAGATAAAGCAGGGCATATTCCGATCAGCACAGTACTTCCAGGCCTTTTCAAAACCAACGGTAATGCCGTCCTTGGCGGAACATACGATAATTGCAGCATCCGCGGCACGCAGAGCCTCCACCACCGCGCCGGAGAAGTCAAAACCGCCGGGAGTATCCAGCAGGTTGATCCGGGCACCCTTATAGTCCAGAGGTACCAGAGCGGAGGAAATGGAGATATTGCGGCGAATCTCTTCCGGGTCATAGTCACATACGGTGTTGCCGTCGGCGTTCTTGCCGATGCGGTCGATCACACCGGTCATATACAGCAGGCTTTCAGCCAGTGCGGTCTTGCCGCTGCCGCTGTGACCCAGCAGACATACGTTACGGATGGAATTTGCGGTGTACATAATGAATCATTCTCCTTTCGGGAAGGCAGCTGCCCTCCTGTACCTGCGGCAAAAAAACGCCGCGATACAGACATTATACACGAAGGGTTTCTTGATTTCAATGCCTTTTTTTGCAGATTTCACAAATATTTCTTTTTCAAAATGGCTTTTCTTTGAAATAATTTCGATTTTTTCTCTATTTTCATTGAAACGCCCCCTTCCGGGACATAAAAGAGGCATAAAATACAGTTCCCTTTATACCCTAAATTGGAATTTATCTTAGCAAGGCAATAATACCTTCCCCGGGGGAAGCTATTGAGAACGGTGTATCCTTAATAATTTCGCTTTTTATGTTTAAACAGGGTGCTGCATAAAGCAGCACCCTGTTTCAGAGTGTCAAAAAAGCCGCCAACCGTCAAAATGCGAGATGATATAAATGGTATCTAAAAAAGCCTTCTCCCTTGGGGAGAAGGTGGCAAAAATCTCTGATTTTTTGTCGGATGTGGGGTAAAAAAGCTTGCTACGCAAGGCATTTTGACTTCCTGCGCAACTCGCACTCTACCGTACCACCTGTACGCCGACGAGTGCGAGTTGCTTGCCTTGACGGCTCCTTTGACCTGTGTCAGTCTGTCAAAAAAGAGTTTTTTGACAGACTGACACAGGGTGCTGCCAAAAGCAGCACCCTGTTTGATATAGATTATCTTTTTTTATTCTTTAAATTTCCGTTCATATCATAGCGGATAAACACGGTGATCTCCACAGTCAGAAACGCCAAAAGGGCGCACACTGCCTCAATAATCAGCATTGTCAGCGCAGCGGACATTGCCTCCGCAGGCTCTTTGCCACCCAAAACGATGCAAACGATCACCGCCACAAGGGTCAGCACCGCACCTACCCCACCCCATACCATTCCGGCAATCTTCTGGGTAAATCTCCAGGCAGCCACACTGCCCATACCAAAATAGGTACGGTAGCCCACCCGGTGATTGGCCTCCTTGGGGGCGGCAAAGTAGTAAAAAGCACCCATAGCTGCAAAAAGAATGGGGCCGATCAGCACTGCCACGCTCATCCAAAACCGCATATCGCTCAAAAGCAGATCCAGCTTTGGGATGATAGCATCCAGCAGCTCGATGATTTTATTTTCCTTCTCCATAATTACTGTTCCTCAAGAAACTTGTTGATCTCATGAATGAAGCTACGCACATCCTGGAAACGGCGGTACACAGAGGCAAAGCGGATGTAAGCCACCTCATCCAGCGGTTTGATGCGCTCCATCACCATTTCGCCGATCTTATCGGTGCTGACCTCCCGCTCCAGGGTATTCTGGATGGTCTGCTCGATCTCAGTGGTGATACGGTCGATGTCCCTGGTATCCACCTGCCGCTTATCAAAAGCACGCACCATGGAATTGATGATCTTATTCCGGTCAAAGGCCTGACGGCTGCCGTCACGCTTGACCACGATCACAGGCAGGCTCTCCACGATCTCATAGGTCGTAAATCTTTTTTGGCAGGCAAGACACTCCCGCCGACGGCGAATGCTCAGCCCATCCTCTGAATGGCGGGAGTCAACCACCTTGGATTCCTGATCTCCGCAAAAAGGACATTTCATGGTTTTCGATCCTCTCCTCCGATGCCTTTGCCGCAGCTTTACAAAAGGGCAAAAAACTCGTTTTTACTTATTATATCAGCACATCGCCCCACTGTCCAGCTTTTTTTGACAATTTGCGTTTGTCGCAATTCTTCTTGCACAAATGGGAAATATAGGCTACAATAGCATTGTAAATTATTGTTTAGCGAACTATTGATGTGCCGCAGGCACATAGCTTCCCCCGGGGGAAGGTATTGATTGCTAATTTTGTTTATTGGGGGAGTTCTGTTTGAAGAAAAAGTTTTTATATATTGTTTGGCTCTGCCTGTATATTTTATGTGCCGGGTTGGGTATGATCTCCGAAAGAAATCTGCTGGGGCATATTATTTTAACATTACTTTCTCTCATTTTCTTTATTCCCGGTATTTTGCTGCTGTATAAGGGCATCCGGGAAAACGACAAAAAAACCCTGCGCACCGTTCGGATCGTCAGTCTCATCTCTCTGGTGCTGACCCTGAGCCTGATCGTCCTGAACATCACTCTGGTATTTGCCGGTGAAGCCGTGGGACAGACCTTAAACGATCTTCTGATCCTGGTTTCCGCGCCGATGTTCTGCTGCTACCTGCGGGGTCTGAGTCCGTTTTTGTGGGCTTGCCTGTTTATCAGCAGTTTTCCACGAGTGTGGAAAAAGTAACCCTTTTTTATAAAAAAGGCGGCTTTTTCCTTGTCAAAATCTGCATTTTTCAGGACTCTACCCACGGTAGAGTCCTGAATTCTACCTGTTGGGGGAGCATTTTCCCACTTTCTCCCCACCGGGGTTTGCATTCACGCCGGATTTCTTGTATGATAACAGTACTTTATTCATATTTTTAAGGAGTATCCCCTATGTCCTATCGCATTATTACCGACACCTGCTGTGACCTGTGGCAGGATTATTATGAAAAGCTCAATGTCAACGTGGTTGCCCTGTCGGTGAATTTCAAAGGGCAAACCGTGAGCAGCTACACCGAAGGCTGGCTAAAGGATTTTTACAACGGACTTCGTGACGGAGAGGCTGCCCAAACCTCCGCCGTCAACCCGGAGGGCTGGAAAGCCGTTCTGGAGCCTGTTTTGGCAGCCGGTGAAGATGCCCTGGTTTTGGCATTCTCCTCAGGCCTCAGCACCACCTACCAATCCGCCGTGATCGCCGCTCAGGAATTGCGGGAAAGCTACCCTGACCGCCGGGTCAATGTGGTGGACACCCTTTGTGCCTCTATGGGGCAGGGACTTCTGCTTTGGTACGCCTGCAAAAACCGGGATGGGGGAATGTCTTTGGATGAGCTGACCGTCTGGTGTGAAGCTCACAAAATGAACCTGTGCCACTGGTTTACTGTGGATGATCTGATGTACCTGAAACGGGGTGGCAGAGTCAGTGCCGCCACCGCGCTGGTGGGCACTATGCTGCAGATCAAGCCGGTGATGCACGTGGACGATGAAGGTCATTTGGTTAAGGTCACCACCGCCCGGGGCAGAAAAGCCTCCCTGGATGCCCTGGCAAAGAAATTGGGTGAAACCGGTCTGCCCGGTGAAAATGAGACCGTATTTATCAGCCACGGTGACTGCAAAGAAGATGCGGACTACCTGGCAAACAAGCTCAAAGCCGACTACGGCGTGAAGGAAGTCGTCACCTACTATGTAGGCGCGGTCATCGGCTCTCACTCCGGTCCCGGCACCGTGGCACTGTTCTTTTTGGGTAATAAGAGATAAAAACACACAAACAGCCACCCGGGAAGCTCCTGCAGGAGCTTCCCGGGTGGCTGTTTGTATATTTGCGTTATTCTTCTTCCATGGAATATACCGATTTTGCCGCTTCTTCTGCCGCATCCATCTTATTGACATAATGGACGAACAGGCGTTCCCGGTTATGGTTTTTCAGGCACATCAGCACCAGTACCATCACCGCAATGACACAGGTCACCGCCGCCAGAAGCTGGCTGGCACGGAAGGGGCCCCAGTACAGGCTGTCCATCCGCAGGCCCTCGATCAGCGCTCTGCCCAAGCCATACCAGGCGACATAGCCCAGGGCGATCTGTCCGTCATACTGACGCTTCTTGGACAAAAAGTGCAGCAGCACAAAACCCGCCGCATTCCACAGGGATTCATACAAAAATGTAGGATGGACGGAAATAAAGGAAACACCGTCGATCTGCACTGCCATCTGGCGGAGCTTATCAAAAGCCTCCCCGGTGCCGTAGCCCAGGTTACTCTCCCAGATCTGCATAGCAAGCAAGCCGTCAGAATAGCTGCCAAAGGCCTCCCGGTTCATAAAGTTGCCCCAACGGCCAATGGACTGGCCGATCAAAAAGCCCAGTGCCACCAGATCCAGAACCGCCGGCAGCCTAACCTTTTTCACCTTGGCAAATACGATCACGCCGATGGCCGCACCAATAACGCCGCCATAGATCGCTAAGCCGCCATCCCGGAAGCTTAGGATATTCAGCAGCGTGTCGCCCCAGTCGGCTTTTCCTGCCTCATTGAGCACCAAATAACGATCCCACTCGGAAAATACATAGTAAAGACGGGTGCAGATGATGGCAAAGGGCACAATAAAGAGCACACCATCTAAAATATCATCCGGCTTAAGGCCAAACTGGCGGCTGCGCTTTAAGCCATACAGCACAGCCAGCACCAAGCCCAGAGCAATGATCACACCGTAAAAATAAACCGTAAAATCTGTGCCGGGGATCAGAAAGCCTCGGGGTGGGTTTAGCTTCAAGCCGCCCAAGCCGGGAAAAATAATCGGGCCTAAATCGTTCATATCTCTGTTTCCTCCTTCGGTTCGATCACAGACAGGCAGCACCGCTGGGGCACCACCACCTGCCTGATAAATTCCTGTACATCCTCAGCTTTCACGCTTTCATAAATTTCAGGAAAGCGGAAATAGTCAAAGCCGGAAAAATGGTAGGCACAGATTCGGAAGCTGACGGAATCAAAGCTGTCCAGCCCACGGATCCTGCCGCCCAAGGTACTGCGCTTCATTCTTAAAAAGTCCGCTTCCGGGATGCCTGTTTCCACGATGTGCCTTGCCTGCGCCAAAATGGCATCCCGAACTGCCTCCGGGTCATCACTGTCGCCGGACGCGGTGAGCATTGCCATCCCGGGAACGGTATCCAGACCGCCGCCAAAGGACGGATCGATCAGCCCCTCCTCATACAGGCGCAAATACAGCTCTGAGGACTCGCCGAACAGCACCTCTGCCGCCAGATCCCCTACAAATTCCTGATAGATCCCCCGCTCTCCCATCTCCAGCGGGTTACATTTAAAGCCCAACTGGAACATAGGTCTGGCGACCTCCATCTGCCTGTGGCTTTCACCGCTTCCGCAAAGCAGAGGTTCGTCCCACTGCCCCTCCATCACGACCTGGGGGCAGGGCATATCCGCCGTCATTTCTGCCGCAAGGCTGCGGATCTCCTCCGGGTCAGCATCACCAACCACGCACAGGATCATATTCTCCGGGCGGTAGCCGGCACGGTGGCAGTCATAGAGCACCTGGGGTGTAATTTGGGCAATGGTCTGCCGGGTTCCCAGGATCGGCTCCCGGACAGGATGGACTTCATACATTCTGTCCGCCAAATCCTCAAAAATCTTGGTTTCCGGGGAATCCTCATTCATATCGATCTCCTGACCGATGATCCCCTGCTCCTTCTCCACACTTTCGTCGGTAAAATACGGCTTTGTCACCATTTCCAGCAAAAGCCGCAGACAGGGATAAAAATGATCGGTGCAGGAAAAATAATAGGCGGTCATATCGTAGCTTGTAAAGGCATTGACCGAAGCGCCCATCGCGGCAAATTCCGCGGAAATATCCCGTCCAGGCATATCAAAGAGCTTATGCTCCAAAAAATGGGCAACGCCCATCGGGGCACAGTATGCCTTCCCATCCATGGTGAATTTCCGATGCAAAGAGCCTGCTCCGGTGACGAAATACGCCATTTTCCTGGAAAAGCCCCGGCGGGGGATCACTGCCAGCGTCAATCCGTTGGGCAGCCTGTCCCAAAAAACTTCCTCATCCAATCGGGGATAGCTTCGCTTTTCCATCACTGCACCCCCTTCAAAAGAAATACGCTGTGCAGCTCCAGGCTTTGCGCCAAACGGGCAAGCTGCTCCACCGTCACTGTTCCCACCTGATCCATATATTCCCCGATGGTCAGATTCATTCCGCTGAGGGCGCCGGTAGAATAGTAGTTTTCCAGGGACGATGGGCTGTCGGGGATGGCACGAAGGCTGCTGAGCAGGGATGCCTTGGCGCTTTCCAGCTCCGCCGGCGTGATCTCACCTCTGCGGCAGCTTTCAAGTTGACATAATACTTCCTTTTCCACTGTTTCCGCCATATGGTGATCCATACCGGCACCAACGGTCAAGATCCCCTTACCACCCTGGTAGGAGGATCCGATATCATAGCAAAGGGACATTTTCTCCCGGACATTCATAAATAACTTGCTGGTCATTCCGCCGCCAAACACCGTATTAAGCACCTGCATCGGCACAAAATCCGGTGTATTCAGGGTGCTTTCCGTTACAAAGCCCATTTGCAGCTTTCCCTGGGTGACCTCCATCCGTTCCTCCTGGCGGGTCTTGCCGCCGTCACAGAAGGTGGTCTGCTCCGGTAAGTTTACATAATTTCTATCCATCCCCTGAAATACCGGCATCAGGAGCTGGGCGATATATTCCGGCTTTTGGGAGCCTACATAGAAAAGGTCAATGCGGCTTTCCCGCAGGAGCCTCTGATAATGGGAATAAAGCCCCCCAGCGTTCAGCGCCCGAACCTGCTCCGGCTCCCCCAACCGGGGAATGCCGGTGGGATCCTGGGCGCACATATATTTCATAAGCTGGGAGGAAGCATAGACCCGCTTGTCATTTTTCTGTGCTTCTATTGCGGCAAGCAGGTTGCGCTTTTCCCCCTCAACATAGCTTTCGCAAAACACACCCTTTTCCAGCCTGGGCTTTCGCAGCAATTCCTTTAAAAAATCCACCACGGGGACAAGGATCTGATCGTCCCCCAGCGCATAACGGTCTTCCGTAAAGCTGCAATAAAAGCCAGTGGTTTGGTAATCCCCTACCCGGCGCACCAGCGATCCCACTGTTGCGCCGTAAAGATCATCCAGATGCAGAGTGATATCCCGCAGATCGGGGTAGTTTTCCGTGCCCCGCAGCAGCACAGCGGAAACCAGTGCGTTTGCCGATGCCTCCTCCCGGCGCATAGGCCGGACAAGCTGCAGGCTCAGGCAATTTGTTTTGAATCTTGTATCGGTACAGCACCGCAGATCGATCCCGGGCTGAAGAGTAATGGTTTCGGTCATAATAACTCCTTGAAGAAATTCTATTGCTTATTATATACTGCCGCGAAAAAAATAGCAACAGCTTTTCCCCCGATTCACAAAAGGTTCAAGTTTTGCGTTTTGCATTATAAAAATTCCCCGACTCTGTCGGGGAATTTTTATTAGAAGCGGCATTTTTCCGCAATATAGTTTTTCAGCTCAGCGATGGGGATACGCACCTGCTCCATGGTGTCACGGTCACGGACGGTAACACAGTTGTCAGCCTCGGTGGTTTCGTCACCAACAGTCTGGAAGTCTACGTTGATGCACAAGGGTGTGCCGATCTCATCCTCAAGGCGGTACCGCTTTCCGATGGAGCCGGCATCGTCAAAGTCCACCATGAAGTCCTTCCTCAACTGGCGGTAGATCTCCTCTGCCTTGGGGCTGAGCTTCTTGTAAAGGGGCAGGATCGCTGCCTTAAAGGGTGCCAGTGCCGGGTGCAGACGCAGCACGGTGCGGATATCTTCCTT
>JAFTTQ010000042.1 GCA_017466665.1 Oscillospiraceae bacterium | reverse complement strand
GATGCCCACATCGGCCCTGTTTAAG
This sequence comes from Oscillospiraceae bacterium, assembly GCA_017466665.1. Classification (GTDB taxonomy): domain Bacteria; phylum Bacillota; class Clostridia; order Oscillospirales; family Oscillospiraceae; genus Faecousia. The sequence continues at coordinate 8,182 of JAFTTQ010000042.1, read as the reverse complement.
GCCATTTTATTAGGGCCGATGTGGGCATCGGCCCCTACGGTTAGTGCGCTAAACAATTATTTATACTATGAAGGAGGGGAAAACATGCTGCCGCGGGAATTTTTGGATCGAATGGAAAAGCAGTTAGGGGAGGAATATCCTGCCTTTTTGGAGAGCTTGGAGCGGCCCCGGGCGGTAGCCCTGCGTTTTAACCCGTTAAAGGGAGAAATGCCTGACCTTCCTTTTGTAAAACAGCCTGTACCCTGGGAACCAATGGGCTATTATTACGACCCGGAAGCCCGTCCCGGACTGCACCCACTCCACGAAGCCGGCGTATACTATTTGCAGGAGACCAGTGCTATGGCACCGGTGGCGCTTCTGGATCCCCAGCCCGGTGAGCGGGTATGCGACCTTTGCGCCGCACCCGGCGGCAAGACCACCCAAATTGCCGGACGGATGGCGGGGGAGGGCTTTTTGCTTTGCAATGAGATCAACCCCAAGCGCGCCAAGATCCTGAGCCGCAACATAGAGAGAATGGGTGTAGCCAATGCTTTGGTGACCAACGAGCACCCCAAAAATCTGGCAGAGCGCTATGCCGGTTTCTTTGACCGGGTCTTGGTGGATGCTCCCTGCTCCGGCGAGGGGATGTTCCGCAAGGAGGAGGCGGCGGTGACGGATTGGAGCGTGGAAACGGTTCAGATGTGTGCCAACCGTCAAAAAGAGATCCTGCAGTCTGCCGCAAAGCTTTTAAAGCCCGGCGGACGGCTGGTTTATTCCACCTGTACCTTTGCGCCGGAGGAAAATGAACAGGTGATTGGGGAATTTTTGGAAAAAAATCTTGATTTTAAAGCGCTGGATATTTCTGCCCCCTGGTTTACAGCAGGCGAAAACGGAACCTTTCGGATGTGGCCTCATAAGCTGTTAGGGGAGGGGCATTTTGCCGCAGTGCTGCAAAAGATAGAGGCAGAAGAAGGGGAGCCTGCTCAGGAACAGCCCCAAAAGCTGCCCCGCCAGTGGCAGGATTTTGCAAAAGCCTTGCAAATTGAACTGCCCGGAGGCAAGGCAGTCCTCTTTGGCACAAGCCTGTACTGGGCACCGGAGGAAATGCCATCCCTGCGGGGAATCAAGGTGATGCGCCCAGGCTTGGAGCTGGGGGAGCTTAAGAAAGACCGCTTTGAACCTGCCCATGGGCTTGCCCTGTGGCTGAAAGACGCTGCCAATACAGAGAATTTTACGGCAGAGGGAGCTGAGATCAAGGCGTATATGCACGGAGAAACCCTGCCCTCTCAGCAGAAGGGCTGGTGCCTGGTGACCGCCGGCGGTTACAGCCTCGGCTGGGGAAAAGGGGACGGAAATGTGCTGAAAAACCACTACCCCAAGGGCTTAAGACGGTAAGCAGAGAAAAATGTACTTTACATAATACAAACGCCGTGTTATAATGTATCCGTCTAACTATGGACTGCTTATTATAGAAATTCGCAAGGAGTGAATCATCCTTGGCAAAATATGAGATCATTGGCGGAAAAACTCTGAACGGCTCGGTGACCATCAGCGGCGCGAAAAACGCGGCGGTTGCGATCCTGCCGGCAGCCATTTTGGTTGCGGGGAAATGCCGCATTGAAAATGTGCCGGATATATCCGATGTCCGAATTCTTTTGGATATTTTGCGGGATATGGGCGCGGAGATCTGTCAGCCGGAGGTCGGCGTTGTGGAAATTGACAGCTCCAATGTGAAAAGCACCCATCCCAACCCTGAGCTTGTGCGGAAAATGCGTGCCAGCTACTATTTGATGGGCAGCTTGCTCAGCCGGTTTGGTCAGGCAAATGTGGCGCTGCCCGGCGGCTGTAATTTTGCGTCCCGCCCCATCGATCAGCACATCAAGGGCTTTATAGCGCTGGGTGCGGATGTGGAAGAAACAGATGATTATGTAAACCTGAAGCCGGGTGCGGAGGGACTGCACGGCAACCGTGTCAGCCTGGACGTGGTCAGCGTGGGTGCTACAATGAATATCATCATGGCGTCGTGCCTGCTGCCCGGTCAGACGGTGATCGAAAACGCGGCAAAGGAGCCCCATATCGTTGACCTTGCCAACTTCCTGAACACCATGGGTGCCAACATTTCCGGCGCCGGTACCGATACGGTGAAGGTGCGCGGCGTGGAAAAGCTCCAGGGCGGTACTTATGCCATTATTCCCGACCAGATCGAGGCAGGAACATATTTGGCGGCGGTGGCTGCTGCCGGCGGCAATGTGCTTGTGCAGAACGTGATCCCCAAGCATATGGAGTGCATTACCTCCAAATTGCAGGAGATGGGCGCAAAGATCTACAATTACGATGATTCCATTCGGATCGTCAGTGAGGGCAGGCTTCGCGGCACCACGGTCAAGACCCGCCCCTATCCCGGTTTTCCCACGGATATGCAGGCGCAGATCTGTGTGTGTATGACCCTGGCAGACGGCATCAGCAGGCTGACGGAGAGCGTGTATGAGACCCGCTTCTTCGGCTACTGCACCGAGCTGACCAGTATGGGCGCGGATATTCTCATTAACGGCAAGACTGCCATTGTCAGCGGCAGAGAAAAGCTCCGGGGCAATACGGTGCGGGCACGGGATCTGCGTGCCGGCGCGGCGTTGGTCATTGCCGGTCTTGCGGCAGAGAGTACCACCTATGTGGAGAATATCAATTATATTGAGCGGGGCTATGAGCGTATTGTAGAAAAGCTGACTGCCCTTGGCGCGCAGATCAGAAGAGTTGAAGATTAAAAAACACACGGCTGTGGATTTCACAGCCGTGACTTTTTATGAATCGGATAGAAAGGTAAATTATTGTTTAGCGCGCCGCTTTAACAGCCCCCTCTGACGAGGGGGCTGTCACGCGAACAGCGTGACTGGGGGAGAGAAAATAAGAAATGCCAATATTTTCTCTCCCTCCGTCTTCGCCTGCGGCGAATCCACCTCCCTCGTCAGAGGGAGGCTCTAGCGGCTACTCTTAATAAGGTAAATTCCAATTTATTTTCCCGTATGGTTTTGCCGGTATTGCTTGGGGGTATCGCCGGTGAGGCGCTTGAACACCTTGGAAAAATAGTGCACATCCTCAAAGCCGCAAAGCTGCCCGACGGTCTGCACCTGCAATCGGGAGCTTTTCAAAAGATGCTTGGCGTGACTGACTCTTCGCGCGGTAATAAAATCCGTAACGGTTTTGCCGGTCTCCTTTTTAAAAAGGGTAGATAAATAGCTGCTGTTGACATTCAGCTCCTTTGCCAAGCGGGTCAGGGAGAGATCACCGGACAGATTGCCCTCTATCAGCAAAACAGCCTTTTGGATAGGGGAGGAGTAGCCCTTTGTGGTGTGCTCCCGAACAAGACGGCAGTAGCCATGCGCCATTTCCCCGATCAGAGCAGAGCCGGCGGCGGGGGAGGAGAGCTGCTCGATTTTGTGGGCAAAGCCGGAGGATATTTTGTCAATATAAATGGGATGGACGCCGCCCTGCTCCGCAGCCTTGCGCAGCAGGGTATTTGTGATGATACAGTAGTTTTTCAGGTTGCGCACAGGATCCGATATCCGCTGCTCAAAGGCGCTGGGGGAGATACGGGACAGGAAGGATTCCACACGCCGTGTCTGCCCCTGACGGACGGCATCGATCAGCCCGTTTTCGTGGGCATAGCGCTCCTCCATCAAGGCGGCGCTGACCAAGGGGTTTTCCTCATCGGAGATGGGCAGGCCTGCCCAAAAGGATCCGGGTTCGGCTTGCAGGCTGTCACTGATAACCTCCGATGTATAACCGCCAATGCACCAGATCCTGTCAAAGAAGGCATCCAGCAGCAGATGCAGATGGCTGCTTTGGGGCAGCACCGGCACGGCAGCATAGAATTTTTCCAGGGCCTTGTGAAATTTTGGCTCAATGTGCCGAAGCTCGGCCTGTTCCAAAATATCGCTGACGGTCAGCGGCTCTGCCAAATAGGGGCCTAAGACCATAATGGCATCCGGCTGAAGCTCCGGCAGAAGAAAATAGAGGTAGCAGCATTGCCAGCGGGTCAGGGTATATACCGTTGCTGGACGAATCGGCGGGAGCAGCTCCCGGAGGGGCTGGGAATAGGCAGGCAGCTCCGATGGCAGGGAGTACCCGGTTAAAAGATCCCGGGCAGGGGGGCGGCTCAGATCCGCAATGGTCACCTGCAGACCGTACTTCTTAAATGTATCTGTCAGCAACCGCAGTTCGGCATCATAATTCATACAGCGATCTCCTTAAATAACAGATGTTAGGCAATATTTGACAAATAAAACAAAATATAATTTGATTTCAAAACGATTATAGTATATTTTGAATGGCTTTGCAACGGCAAAAAACCGAAAAACCCAAAAAAATTGCAAAAATACCAAAAAATAGTTCTTGAACCAATGATGGGATAGCCTTATAATAGTGTTGTAAACCCCAGAGATGGGAATATAACATAACGAGAGGAATGTTTTTGTTCATGAAGACACAAAACAGGCTCAGACCCTTCGGTATGCGGGATAAATTGGGGTATATGTTCGGTGATTTCGGTAACGACTTTACCTTTATCCTGTCTACCAGCATTTTGATGAAGTTTTATACCGATGTAATGGGCGTCAGCGCTGCCATCGTTGGCACACTGATGATGCTCGCCAGATTTGTGGATGCGGTCACCGATGTTACCATGGGCTGCATTTGCGACGCGGGAAAGCCAACGGCAGCAGGAAAATTTAAGCCCTGGCTGATGCGTATGTGCGTACCGGTGGCCATAGCATCCTTCCTGATGTATGCTCCCGGTTTTGGCGCCAATGTAGCCAGCACCTGGTCATACGGCGTTAGAGTGGCATGGCTGATTGTTACTTACCTGCTGTGGGGTTCTGTCTGCTATACCGGCATCAATATCCCCTATGGCTCCATGGCATCCGCCATCTCCCCAGAGCCTGGCGACCGTCAGTCTTTGTCCACCTTCCGGACGATTGGCGGCACCTTGGCAGGTATTTTCATCGGTGTCGGTTTGCCCATGATCGCTTACGACAAGGTTCAGTTGGCTGACGGCACTACCCAGGATGTCCTGAACGGTCAGAATGTGGCCATCGCTGCCGCAATATTCTCTGTTTTGGCGATCGTGTGCTATTTCCTGTGCTACAAGATGTGTACAGAGAGGGTCACCACCGGTGAAACAAAGGAAAAGGGTGCCTCTGTGGGTCAGATGATCAAGAGCGCTTTTACCAACCGTGCCCTGCTTTCTATTATCGTGGCTTCCGTTGTGATGCTACTGGCACAGCTTACCATGCAGAATATGGTCAGCTATGTCTATCCTGACTACTATAACGCCGCTGCGTTACAGAGTGTTGGCTCACTGGTAATGATGGTGGGCATGTTTGCTGCTGCCGCGATTGCAAAGCCCCTGACCAACAAATATGGCAAGGCAGAGGTCTGCGCTGTTTCCAGTGTTGCCGGTGCAATCGTTTGCGTCATTACCTGGCTGATTCAGCCCAATGTGTATGTATATATGGCAATGATGGCACTGTTCTGGCTGTTCCTGGGCGTGTTCTCCATGGTCTGCTGGGCACTGATTACCGATGTGATCGATTATTCCGAGCTGAAAAACGGCGTTCGTGAGGATGGCTCCGTTTATGCTATGTATTCCTTTGCCCGTAAGCTGGGTCAGGCGTTGGCCTCCGGCCTGTCTGGCTGGCTGCTGGCCTGGATTGGCTATAATGAAAATGCCGTATCTCAGGGGATTGCCCAGACAGAATCCGTGAAAAGCGGTATTTTTGCCATTTCCAATGTGGTGCCTGCTATTGGACTGGTGGCACTGGCGGCGGTTCTGTGGTTCTGGTATCCCCTGCACAAAAAGCAGGTAGACAGTAATGTGGCAAAGCTGAAGGAAAAGCGTGGCCAAAGCTAAATTATTTTACCATTGGTAACTAAAGGAGCGATTATCTTGAGAACTGTATTGAATTTAAATGCCAAGTGGGCGTTTTCCAAGGAGGCCACTGCCGTACCGTCTGAGATCGACAAAAAGTGGAACTTCGTAAACCTGCCCCATAGCTGGAACGCCATTGACGGTCAGGACGGCGACAGTGACTACTACCGCGGCACTGCCTACTATGCCAAAATGCTGAAAAAGGCTGAGCTGCCGGAGAGCCAAAAGTATTATTTGGAAATTAAGGGTGCAAACTCCTCTGCTGACGTGTATGTAAACGGCAAGCACCTTGCCCATCACGACGGCGGCTACTCCACCTGGCGTGTGGATGTTACAGAGGAGCTGGGCGGGGATGCCCTTGTGGTGATCGCGGTGGATAACGCTGCCAATGACCGGGTATATCCCCAGGTGGCCGACTTCACCTTCTACGGCGGCCTGTACCGGGATGTGAACCTGATCTGCGTGGCAGACAGCCACTTTGACTTAGACTACTACGGCGGCCCCGGCATCAAGGTCACCCCCGTGGTGGATGGCAAAAATGCCAATGTGGAGGTGGAGGTCTATGTGACCGGGCTTAAGGCAGGTCAGAGCATCCGCTACACCTTCTACGATCAGGAGGAAAAGGAGCTGAGTGTCCACGAGGGCACCGGCACAAGGATCATGAATGTGATCGAGAATGTCCACCTGTGGCATGGCCGTAAGGATCCCTACCTGTACTGCGTGGAGGCAGAGCTGATCGAGGACGGCAAGGTCATCGATAATGTCTGCACCCGTTTCGGCTGCAGAAGCTTTGAGATCCACCCGGATAAGGGCTTCATCCTTAACGGCGAGGAATACCCCCTGCGGGGCGTGTCCCGTCACCAGGACCGCTGGGGCTACGGCAACGCCTTGCTGCGGTCGCACCACGAGGAGGATATGGATCTGATCTGTGAGGTGGGCGCTACCACCATCCGTCTTGCCCACTATCAGCACGACCAGTATTTCTATGATCTGTGCGACGAGCGCGGTATGGTCATTTGGGCGGAGATCCCCTATATCTCCCAGCATATGCCCACTGCCCGTGAGAACACCATCAGCCAGATGAAGGAGCTGATCACCCAGAACTATAACCATCCTTCTATCGTGGTCTGGGGACTTTCCAATGAGATCTCTATGAAGGGTGACAAGGATCCCGACCTGCTGGAAAACCACCGCATCCTCAATGACCTGTGTCACGAGATGGATTCCACCCGTCTGACCACCATTGCGGCGGTCTCTCCCTGTCCTATCGACAGCCCCTATATCCAGATCCCGGATGTGGTTTCCTATAACCACTATTTTGGCTGGTACGGCGGTGATACGGATATGAACGGCCCCTGGTTCGATAAATTCCATAAGACGCACCCCAATATTCCCATCGGCTGCTCTGAGTACGGCTGTGAGGCGCTGAACTGGCATACCTCCAACCCCAAGCAGGGCGATTATACCGAGGAATATCAGGCATATTACCACGAGGAGCTGATCAAGCAGTTCTTCTGCCGGAAATACCTGTGGGCGACCCACGTGTGGAATATGTTTGACTTCGGCGCCGATACCCGGAATGAGGGCGGCGAGAACGGTCAGAACCATAAGGGTCTTGTGACCTTCGACCGCAAGTATAAGAAGGATTCCTTCTATGCTTACAAGGCATGGCTGTCTGACGAGCCCTTTGTCCACCTGTGCGGCAAGCGCTATGTGGATCGGGTAGAGGATGTGACCAAGGTCACGGTCTACTCCAACCAGAAGACTGTGGAGCTGTTCGCCAACGGGCAGAGCCTGGGAGTAAAGGAAGCTGCTGACCACTTCTTCTATTTCGATGTACCCAATGTGGGCAAGACCCATTTGGTAGCCGTGTCCGGCGATCTGAAGGACGAGGGCGACATCTGTAAGGTGGCTGAGTTCAACGAGGCATACCGGCTCAGAGAGAAGACTGCGATCCTGAACTGGTTCGATATCACCGAGGTGGAGGGTCACCTGAGCCTGAATGACAAGATGAGCGATATTATGGCGACCCTGCAGGGTAAAATGCTGCTGGGCGGCCTGTTTATGAAGTTTATGCCCAAGAACAAGAACGGCAATATGGAAGCAATGGGCTTTGAGCTGAATGCGGATATGATGTCTATGTTGGGCGGCTTCACCATCCTGCGTATGCTGGGTATGGCAGGCGGTATGCTGGGTATTGAGGTCACTAAGGAAGAACTTCTGGAGCTGAATGCCAAGCTGAACAAGATCAAAGCACCAAAGAAAAAATAAAAATCAGGG
>JAFTTQ010000041.1 GCA_017466665.1 Oscillospiraceae bacterium | reverse complement strand
GCCCACATCGGCCCTAATAAAATGGCCTTAAACAGGGCCGATGTGGGCATCGGCCCCTACGAATATGTTGGATGCGGTTAGTAAGGTAAAATCCAATTTATCTTTGCGGTAAAAAACAGCCGCCGGGTGCGGCGGCTGTTTTTAAGCAAAAATTAAACAGTGGGCTGGTTGGCAGCCTCGATGATCTGCACGAACTTCTCGGGCACCAGAGATGCGCCGCCGATCAAACCACCGTCGATGTCGGGCTTGGCCAGCAGCTCATAGGCGTTCTTCTCGTTCATAGAGCCGCCGTACAGGATAGAGATAGCACGGGCGTTCTTGGAGCTGTACAGCTTACGGACAACTGCACGGATACCCTCGCAAACCTCCTGAGCCTGCTCAGGGGTAGCGGTACGGCCTGTGCCGATCGCCCAAATGGGCTCATAGGCAATGACGACCTTGCGGATCTTGTCCTCAGGCACGCCCTTCAGACCCAGCTTGATCTGCATTGCGATCCACTCGTTGGTGATGTCAGCCTCACGCTGCTCCAGGCTCTCGCCGCAGCACATGATGGGGGTCAGGCCTGCTTCCAGGGCAGCCAGAACCTTGGCATTGACATCGGCATCGGTCTCGCCCATAGCACGGCGCTCAGAGTGGCCGATGATCACATACTTACAGCCGGCATCCACCAGCATATTGGTTGCGATCTCGCCGGTGTAGGCACCGCTGGCATTGGCGTTGCAGTTCTCAGCGCCGATACCCACTCTGGTCTCACGCATAGCGCGGACAGCAGCGGGAATACATACAGCAGGTACGCACAGGGCAATATCGCACCAGCGGCCCGTGTGCATCATGGCCTTGAAATTGGTCATAAATTCCTTGGTCTCGCTGGGGGTCTTGTTCATTTTCCAGTTGCCGGCAATGACGGTCTTACGGTACTTTCTGTTCATTTTCTTTTCTCCTCACATTTTTCACAGATAATACTTTTTTATGTACAGGGCAATCATACTCTTCCCTATATTTTCAGATTTGTACATTCGTAGGGGCGGATGCCCACATCCGCCCGGGCCAATGTAGGCATTGGCCCCTACGGGATGTTTATTAATCACTTATCTTCCAGGCAGGCAATGCCGGGCAGCTCCAGACCCTCCAGGAACTCCAGGGAGGCACCGCCGCCGGTGGAGATGTGGGTGATCTTATCGGCATAGCCCAACTGCTCGCAAGCAGCAGCACTGTCACCGCCGCCAACGATGGTCACAGCGTCGGAATCAGCCAGAGCCTGAGCAACAGCCTTGGTACCGACAGACAGAACAGGGTTCTCGAATACGCCCATGGGGCCGTTCCAAACCACAGTCTTGGCAGCCTTGGCAGCAGCGGCAAACTCAGCACGAGCCTTCTCGCCAATGTCCAGGCCCATCTTGCCCTCGGGGATCGCGCAGGAGTCAACCGTGGCAACAGCAATCTCAGCATCGATGGGGTTGGGGAAGCTGTCAGCAACCACAGTGTCAACAGGCAGCAGCAGGTTTACACCCTTCTCCTGTGCCTTTTTCAGCATATCCTTGCAGTAATCCAGCTTTTCATTGTCAACCAGAGAAGAGCCAACGGAGTAGCCCTGGGCAGCCAGGAAGGTAAATGCCATACCGCCGCCGATGATCAGGGTGTCCACCTTTTCCAGCAGGTTATTGATAACATTGAGCTTATCGGAAACCTTTGCGCCGCCCAAGATGGCAACGAAGGGACGCTCGGGATCAGCCAGAGCCTTGCCCATCACGCCGACTTCCTTCTGCACCAGGTAGCCGCAGACAGCAGGCAGATAATCTGCCACGCCGGAGGTAGAAGAGTGGGCACGGTGTGCGGTGCCGAAGGCATCGTTGACAAAAATGTCAGCCATGGAAGCCAGATCCTTGGAAAGCTCAGGATCGTTCTTGGTCTCGCCCTTGATGTAGCGGGTATTCTCCAGCAGCATCACATCGCCGTCCTTCAGGGCAGCGGCCTTTGCCTTGGCATCCTCACCGGCAACATCGGCAGCCATAATGACTTCCTTGCCCAGCAGCTCGCTGAGACGGTCAGCCACGATCTTCAGGCTCAGCTCAGGCTTCCACTCACCCTTGGGCTTGCCCATATGGGAGCAGAGGATGACCTTAGCACCCTGATTTACCAGATACTGAATGGTAGGCAGAGCCGCCACGATCCGCTTATCGGAAGTGATCTTGCCCTCCTTGGTGGGGACATTAAAGTCGCAGCGGCACAGTACACGCTTACCGGCTACGCTGATATCCTCAATGGACTTCTTGTTGTAGTTCATAATGATTCCTCCATATTATTCGGGAATGGTATCCCGCATTTTACCGTAATCCTGCAAACCGGCAAATCCGGTCTGCCGCAGGGCTTCATAGACTGTGACCGCCACTGCATTGCTTAAATTCAGGCTCCGTGCCTCCGGGCGCATAGGCAGCCGCACGCAGCTTTCCCGATGGGCCTCCAGGAAATCCTCAGGAAGGCCCTTTGTCTCTTTGCCAAAAAACAGATAGCTGTCCTCGGTGAAGGCTGCCTCTGTGTAGCTGATGGGGGCTTTTGTGGAAAGGCACCACATATTCTTCACATCGTTTTTCGCAAAGAAATCCTCTAAATTATCGTATTCCCGTACATCTACCAAATGCCAGTAATCCAGCCCTGCCCGCTTGACAGCCTTCTCGGAAATATCAAAGCCCAAAGGACGGATCAGGTGCAGGCGGCTCCCGGTGGCAGCACAGGTTCTGGCGATGTTGCCGCAGTTTTGCGGGATCTCCGGCTCCACCAAAACGACATTCAGCATTGCGATCCTCCTTTTTGCGTCACTTTTCCTATTGTATGACAAACTTTCCATAAAATCAATCCCAAAAATGGGAATTTTTAAAACTTTTTTATCTCCTTTTTTATTAAGAAAAGGAAAGCATCCGCTTTTTCGCGCTTTTGCCGTCATTTGCATCGATCCCGGTTCTTTCCGTTCCAAAAAATACTCCTTCAAATTACACTATTTAATAACGGCGCAGTACCTATCAAGTTACCGTGTCATTGCGAGATGCCGTAGGCATCGTGAATATGAACATTGTACCAAGAGATTCCCACGCCAGTTTGCGAACTGGCTCGGAATGACACCCGATTCGATAGCTTTTCGCAGTTATGATATAGCAAAACGGGCTGTCTCAAATCGAATAAATATACAAAACACAGATGATTTTAAACTGTAGGGGACGGGTTTCCCGTCCCAAGGGAGGCGAAACGCCTCCCCTACATATATTTTTTGCATAAAAGGAGCTGTCTCATTCATTTTGAGACAGCTCCTTTTTACGCACATTCTTATTTTATTTATAGCCCCGCTTTTTGGTCAGCAGCACAGAAACCAGACCGATCGCCGACAGGAGCATAAATGCCCACAGCAGCACGATTTCGGAATCATCTCCGGTGGAGGGGTTGCCATTGGTGTCTTCGCTCTCACAGTCCAGGACCACTGCCGTCTGTCCGTAGATATAGGCATACTGGGATTGCATCAATTCGTAGTCGTCTGTGCCGTTGACCACCGTTTGGGCAGCCATATCGATCACATAACCCTCCTTAGGCGCAACATAGGTCATCAGTCCGTACTGCTTGCCTGCCACAAATTTGCCGGTCAGTTCGTCGCCGGTCTCCATGTCTACCCAATAATACTCTGTGATCTCATAGGGAGCGTCCTCGGGCACCTCTACAACCGCGTCAGAAGCCTTCATACCCGCTTTGAATCTTGCGTTGATCTCCACCTTGCGAACCTTCTGCATAGTGCCGGTAAACACCTCACCGATCACTTCCAGTGAACGACTGTCATAAAACAGGAAATCCTCACTTACAGGCTCACCGTTGTAGGTGACCGTCAGCTCCTCGGCAAACTTATAACCCTCAGCAGGCTCCGCGTTGACCACATAGGCATAGACGGTATTATCCGCAAACACGCCCTCAAAGGGCACCAAGCCCTCATCCATATTCAGCACGCCCCAATAGGCACTGACGGAATAGTTCGCACCCTCAGGAACAGATGCTCCGTCGGCAGATGCCGCAGCACCCAGCTCCGCTTTGTCTGTGCTGGTGATTTCAACGCTTTCAATGACCTCGCAGGTATCGTACCACTTGGTCAGCAAAACCTCATTTCCACCCCAGGAATATCCCCAGCTATGTTCGCCGTCCAGCCAAATCTGAATTTCCTCAGCGAAGCTGTAACCCTCGTCGGCTGTCAGGGTGATATCCAGGCAATACTCCTTGCCCTTTTCCACTGTGCCGGTAACAGGCAAAACACCCTCACTGTCATAGACAGACCAGTTTAGCTCCGCGGTGCAGCCCTCAGTCAATACAGTCACGCTGTCATCCAGCATCTCACCTGCCACAGGTGCCTGAAGATCGGAAATCAACACAGAATCGATCACAATGGACTCTGTCGGCTCGGCAGCCTCTGCCACAAAGAATTCATCAACAGAAAGCCGCCACCCATCTTCGTTATAATAGGCATCACCGTCTAAAACCGTACCGTTGGCAATGACCACAACATCTTCGGTAAATCCATAGCCACCATAAGGGTCAATTGTAATACCAAAAAGGTACTCCTCGCCTTCTTCAAATACGTCTATACGGCTCTCCCAATATCCTTCCTCACTATTAAATTTATACCAACTGCTCCAAGCATAATAATTGGCATCCTCAGGTGTTGTGATATTAACATCAAACGGCGCTTCACCTGCAACAGGCGGCTCCACAGTATAGGAAATTTCCACCGTATCGATCATTGCTCTGGCATATTCTGTGTCAAAATTAGGACTTGCATACCACGGGAACGGACTGCTGTTATGGACTTCCTCTCCATCAGCATAGATAACACAATCCTCCGCAAAATGGTAGCCCTCTGCCGGCACGATCTCCACATCCAAGCGGTAGCTTATGCCGATTTCGAAGATCTGCCCATTGATGGAATCCTCTACACTGACATCCACATTTTTCCACTGGGCGCAGGCAATGCTATATGGCGCGTTTTCAGGCAGGCGGATGCTATCTACGCTGGCAACCTCACCGGGCACAGCTATGGGAACATCAAACAGCTCCACGGCTGTGATCTCCTGAGAAAAACAGAATGTTTCTGTGTAGTAAATAAAGCTGGAACCATTCTCAACATTGCTGCTGATCAGTGTGCTGTACCAAACCCGCTCTCCGCCGTTGACACTGATTTGAACCTCCAAATCCTCACCGGCTACATAGTATTCCCAGCCTTCCCAGCCGGCATCCAGCTCGATACCCATCCACAGCTCATAGTCTTTGCCGTTTTCAAAAATTTCTCCGTCCGAAACATAGCGGTAGTCAGTGTAAAATACATCCTCTTCTGCATCATAATATGACCGCTGATCGGTTTCCCACCAATAGTGTGCCGTATAGCCCGCGCCCTCGGGGACAATGGCATCACCGCTCACCGCGGCTTCTCCGATCACCGCCTCAGCCTGAACACCGGATATTTCGATAACAGGCATTTCCTGTTCATCTGCCGATACTGTCAGGCAAATGCCGCCCAGCAGGGACACCGCCATTGTCAGCGCCAGTAAAAAACTTATCAACCTTTTTGCTTTCATAAAATAATCTCTCCTCTTAGTGAATCATTCTGGCAGCAAGCCGCCATACTAAAGCTAATTATAGTAAAGATATTTACTAAAGTCAATAGTAAATATCTTTACTTTGATACACTGAGAAAAAATTAAAAAAAGCGAGGTTTTTTTAGTGCAGGCATTTTTAAACAGACTCCGGGGACTGCGGGAGGACAATGATCTGACCCAAACCCAAATTGCGGAGGTATTAGGTACCTCCCAGACGATGTACGCCCGCTATGAGCGGGGTGCCAACGAGATGCCGGTCAGGCATATTATTGCCCTGTGCCGGTTTTATAATATCTCTGCCGATTATCTGCTGGATATCCAGCCGGATAAGCACCGCAAACCCGGCAAGCCAGCCTTTCGTCCTCCAAAAAATCCCTGAATGAAATTATTGTTTACCTTATTCCACGCTCCCCCTTTGGGGGAGCTGGCACGGCGTAAGCCGTGACTGAGAGGGTGTACCTCAAACGATGGGAAACCCTCTCCGTCAGCCCTCACGGGCTGCCACCTCTCCCATAGGGAGAGGGTGTGCGCACCATCCTTCTTAATAAGATAAATTCCAATTTATATGACCTCTGCAAAAGTAAAAAAGCGTGCCGCATATGCAGCACGCTTTTTATCACGAAAATTATTCAGCAACGTAGGGCAGCAGAGCGATCTGACGGGCACGCTTGATAGCGGTGGTCAGGTCACGCTGGTGAGCTGCGCAGGTGCCGGTGGTACGGCGGGGCAGGATCTTGCCGCGCTCGGACAGGTAACGGCGGATCTTGGCAGTGTCCTTGTAATCGATGCTGGTCATCTTGTCCACGCAGAAAGCACAAACCTTCTTACGCTTGCGGGGACGCATACGCTGTTCGTTAGCCATGGTATTTCCCTCCTTGTAAGTCTGGTAAAAAGTTCAATTTAGAAGGGCAGCTGGGCATCGTCGTCCTCCAGCATCGCAAAATCGGATGCAGGAGCGCTTGCGGGGGCGTTGTAGCCGCCGTAGCTGGGTGCGGGAGCATTGTAGGAATTGCCACCGTAATTGTTATTACCGTAGCTGTTTCCGCCGTAAGCGTTGCCGCCATAGGTGTTGCCACCGTAGGAGCTGCCGCTGTCATTGTCCCGCTTGCTGTCGCCGAAATAGCAGTTATCTGCCACGACTTCAGCTGTGCGACGCTTGTTGCCGTCCTTATCAGTCCAGCTGCGGATCTGCAGCCGGCCGGAAACCACAATCATGCGGCCCTTGGTGAAATACTTGGAGACAAACTCGCCGGTCTGACGCCAAGCCACACAGTCGATGAAATCGGTTTCCTTTTCGCCGCCGTCTCTGCCGCCGAAGTCACGGTCGACAGCCACAGTGAAACTGGCAACAGCAATGCCGCTGCCGGTCCGGCGAAG
>JAFTTQ010000006.1 GCA_017466665.1 Oscillospiraceae bacterium | reverse complement strand
GGGTTTGATTTCAGGACGGTTACAGCGGAAGATATTCAGCTTGTTGAAGATCTAATCAATAATCGCCCCAGAAAATGTCTTGGCTGGAAAACCCCAGCTGAAATTTTGAAAGAAAGTGTTGCACTTGCTTGACAATCTGCCCTGTCAGCCGAACAGGCTGACTGGGGGATTGTATCCGAATTTCATAACAATCCCTCCGTCACGGCTGTCGCCGTGCCACCTCCCTTTACACAAGGGAGGCTTTAGCCCCTACGCCTAACCTGCTGCTCTAAATTCCATTTTGTCTTAGCGGTAGTGCTGTGAAACGCTTGGCTCTGCCGATTTTCCTTGCTTTTGGTTTTTGGCTGTGGTAAGATGGTGGGAGAAATCGAAAGGAGGTATTTTATGCGCCGTTTGATCCTGTTTTTGCTCTGCTTCATACTGCTTTGCGGACTGTGTATCCCCGTATCGGCGGCAAATTATGCCTCCAAGGTGAACATCACCGCCACCGTAGGCTCCGATAAAAGCTGTCAGGTTACCGTTTCCGCCGCGCTGCATATTCAGGAAAATACCGGGGATCTGAAATTCCCCATCCCCCTGGAGGCCGACGATGTGCGGCTGAACAACTCCCGGATCCGCACCACCAAGACCAAGCAGGCACAGCTTGTGGATATTTCCCATTCCATCGGCAATATGACCGGGGATCTGACGGTTACCATCACCTATTCCCTGCCCAATGTGATCACCGCCGGGGCCGCCGATACACCGCAGCTGCAGCTTCCTATGCTGTCAGGCTTTCAAATGCCCATCTCCCAACTGGATTTTACGGTGTCGCTGCCCGGTCAGCTTCAGGCAAAGCCGGCATTTTCCAGTGGCTACCACCAGTCGGATATTGAAAAGGATCTGACCTATACCGTCACCGGCAGTACGGTGGTGGGCTGCTCCATTGGGGAGTTAAAGGATCACGAGACACTGACGATGTACCTTTCCGTAGAGGAAAGCTGGTTCCCGGATGCACCCCTTGAATTCTTCCAGTCCAATGCCGACGACATCGCAATGGTGGTATGCGGCGTTTTGGCGCTGATTTACTGGCTGCTGTTTTTGCGGTTCCTGCCTCCCAAGAGAAAGCTGAGTCCCACTGTCCCGGAGGGTATCACCGCCGGTCAGCTTGGGGCAGTGCTGACCCTGGGAAAGGCTGACCTTTCCCTGATGGTGCTCTCCTGGGCACAGCTCGGCTATGTGCAGCTCCAAGCCGGCAGTAAACGGGTGATCCTTCATAAGAAAATGGAAATGGGCAACGAGCGTACTGCCCTGGAACAGAAATATTTCAATAAGCTGTTTGGTGCTAAGGATTCCGTGGATACCTCCGGGATCTACTATGCCACCTTGTGCCGTACCGTTGCCAAGCAAAGCCTGAATTTACAGTCCTATGTGCAAAAGCACTCCGGCAATCCCCGGCTGTTCCGGGCGTTGTGTGCGCTGATCGGGTTGTTTGGCGGCGTGTCCTTGGGCATTGCCATGACCCAGGAGGCGGCAATGCAAGGATTCTGGATCTTCCTGACCGCGGTTTTCGGCCTTGTATGCGGTTATCAGATGCAATCCCCGGTGGGCGAATTGCTGCTGCGTAAAAGCAGCAAGACCGCAGTGGGCTTGATCTTTACCGTCCTTTGGCTGCTTTTGGGACTGCTTGCCGGTCAAATTGGCCTGGCAGTCATTGTAATGCTGTCACAGTGGATCGCCGGAGCGATGGTATTCTACGGCGGACGGCGCACGGAAGCCGGCCGGCAGGAATTTGCCCGGATTTTGGGTCTGCGGCAGTTTTTGAAAACAGTTTCCAAAGAGGAATTACATAGGATTCAGACCATGGATCCGGAATATTTCCATGCCCTTGCCCCCTTTGCGTTGGCGCTGGGGGTTTCCCGGGGCTTTGCCCAGCGGTTTGGCAAGGGGCACATCCCCCAGTGCCCGTACATCACCTGCCGCGGTGACAAGATCCATACTGCAAGACAGTGGGCGGAAAAAATGAATGCTGCCCTTTCCAATATGAACCGCCGCAGCCGGCTGCTGCCGATAGAGCGGTTTATGGCACTTTTTAACACCCAAACACCCAAAAAACATAGAAAAAAATAAGGTGCTGCACAGTGCAGCACCTTGTTTTTATAACGAAGTTTGCCTATCGGCAAGTGAAGTTTGGCTGCCGCCAAGTGAAGTTGTGCCTATGGCACAGTGAAGGTATCGCTTACGCGATTTTTTAAATGTTTTTGAAATAGGAATTTCAAAAAAACAAGCACTGCTGTTGAAAACAGCAACTTCACCATTGTGCATCACAATTCCTTCTCCTGTTTCTTGAAATAGCGGAAGGCGGTGAGGAGCAAAACGGCACCGATGATAGGAAATACGGCACTGACCAGCATACCGGCCTTCATACCGATCTGCTCAGCAGTCATCCCGGTGGATGCCCCAAGCTGGGCGGCAAAGCCGCTGACGGAAACCTGATCCACCACGATCCCCATAAGCTGGGGCGCGACGGACGCACCCAGATCGCCGCCGGCGGCCATCAAAGCAAACGCTGTCACGCCGGCACCGGGGATGTTCTCCTCCATCATTATCAGAGAACCCGGCCACAGCATAGCGGCAAACAAGCCTGTAAAAATGCAGGCAATAAACGCCAATATCACACTGTCAGCAAAGCCTGCCACCAAATAACAGGCCACGGCACCCGTCATACCGAAAATCAGCACCGGCCAGATATTCTTACCAAACCGGGCATAGCTGATCCGGGCAATGCCCAGCAGCACAGCAAACATTGCCACACCTAAAATATCACCCACGGCCTTATCAATATGCAGGGCACTTTCCATATAGCTGGAGATCCAGTTGGACATCACATTTTCAGCGCAGCTTCCGAAGAAAATACAGCTTACGCACAGCGCAAGAGCAAAGGCTCTGTGCTTTGTGCCCTGGGCTCCGCCGCTCTCCTGAGCCGCCATATCCGGCATGGGAGAGAGCATAAATAAAATAGCGGGTATTACCGGCAAAAGTGCCAGAAGCATCGTCAGATACATCCAGTTTTCACTGCCGAACAGTTTTAAAAACAGGGTGCTGACCGTAACGATGGTAACCACACCAAAGGCATACAGCGAGTGGAGCAGGCTCATATCCCGCTGGGGATTGTCCGAGGGGATTGCCGCGATGGTAGGACTGAGCAGTACCTCGGAAAGCCCGGATGCCACAGAGAAGATCACCGTACCTACAACCAATCCCAAATAGGCAATATCCGGCAGCAGCGCCGGCACAAGGGCATAGATCATCAGTCCCAAAGAGGTGATCAAGGGCATAACCCTGACCACTTTTTTAACATGAAAATGCTTGGAGAACAAAGTAAAGATCAGATCAATGCCAAGCTGAGTGCAGAAGTTAATGAGAATTAGCGTCCCCAAAAGCGTATAGGAAATGCCATAGATTTGCCGCAGAGGTACAAACAGCAGCGGCGGCAGACAGAATACCGACGACATGGTAAAATAAGAGGCATAGCAAGCGAATTTCGTCCGCTTGAAATTCAGACTGTTGGATTCCATAGGATATCTCCTCAATGTTTTTCTCTGGGCATTGTAGCACAGCCGCCTGATATTTTCCATAGCTTTTTTATTATTGGGCACCTCTAAAAACTCCTTTTTGCCGGGATGCCCAATCTTTTGACCCAACTAAAAATCAGTTTTTAGAGGCGCCCTATTTTTTGGCAATTACCAAAGGGGTCGTCCCTTGCGGAGACGACCCCTTGGTTATTAACAGTAAAAATCCTTGATCTTCTTGGCGCGGCTGGGATGGCGCAGCTTGCGGATCGCCTTGTTTTCGATCTGGCGGATACGCTCACGGGTAACGCCAAAGCTCTGACCCACTTCCTCAAGGGTATGGGTCCTGCCGTCATACATACCAAAGCGCATACGCAGCACCTCAGCCTCACGGTCAGTCAGGGTGTCCAGAATCTCCTTCAGGGCTTCTGCCAGCAGGGCATTGGAGGTGGCGTCGGCAGGGCCGGGGGTGCGCTCATCCTCCACAAAGGAGCCGATGGAGGTATCTTCCTCGTCACCCACAGGGGTGTCCAGGCTCAAAGTATCGGCGGCAGTGCGGTTTGCCTCAATGATCTTCTCAACAGGCAGACCCAATTCTGCCGCGATCTCCTCCACAGTAGGCTCACGGCCCAATTCCTGCACCAGCTTTCGGTTGCAGCGGGTGGCCTTGTTGATGACCTCCACCATATGCACCGGCACACGAATGGTTCGTGCCTGATCGGCAATGGCACGGGTAATGGCCTGCCGGATCCACCAGGTAGCATATGTAGAGAATTTGTTTCCCTTTGTCCAGTCAAATTTATCCACGGCACGGATCAGGCCGGTATTGCCCTCCTGGATCAGATCCAGAATGTGCAGGCCTCTGCCGGAATACTTCTTAGCAATAGATACCACCAACCGCAGGTTTGCCTCCGTCAGCATATCCTTGGCTGCCTGATCGCCCTCAGAAACACGCTTTGCCAGCTCCACTTCCTCGTCAGCGGTCAGCAGCTTGATCTGACCGATCTCCTTCAGGTACATCCGCACCGGGTCGTCCAGATTGTATTCAGCGGCAAGATCCACCGGGTCAACCAGATCTTCCTCGTCCATACCTGAAAGGTCGATATCGTCACCTAAGTCATCATCCAGCACCAGATCTACATCGTCACCCAGATCCAGCTCCAGCTCAGCGCCGACAAGCTGGATGTTCATAGCTTCAAATTTGTCGTAGATTTCCTCGATCTTCTCGGTGGAAAGATCCATCTTTTCCAGCAGTGCGTTCAAATCGGCTACGGGAACCATACCTTCCTTGCGGCCGCGGGCGATCAGCTCCTGCAAGGCAGACTGAAGCTCTTCCGGCGATTTGGTGGGCTTTTTCGTTGTGCTCATTATTTTTCCCCCAGTTTTTTCTTTCGTTCTGATAGACTATATCCCGAAAAATCCCATTTGACAAGGTTTTTTCCAAAAGTTTTTTTATTTTCGGCGTTTTTTGTCGTGTTCATTGGCAGTATTCCCGCAAAAATACGAAAACATACAGTTTACAAAGGTGTAAAAATTCGGTATAATTAGGAAAAAATATGTAGGGTGGGGGCTTGCCCCCGCTGATAAAGCCTCCCCTGTGTAAGGGGAGGCGGCATGGCGTTAGCCGTGACGGAGGGGTTGTAAAAACAATCCCCCAGTCAAAAATCAAAGATTTTTGACAGCCCCCTTTACACAAGGGGGCCTTAGGCGGCTTTCCGGTCTTACATTACCAAGAAATAATTTGAGGTATACACTATGACAGAGCTTTCCAAAATTCGAAATTTTTCCATTATTGCCCATATTGACCACGGCAAGTCCACCCTGGCTGACCGCCTTTTAGAGGAGTGCAACGCCATCGACCGCCGGGAAATGGAGGATCAGATCCTGGACTCTATGGACTTGGAGCGGGAACGGGGCATTACCATCAAAGCCCGGGCAGTTCAGCTCAATTACCACGCCGACGACGGGGAGACCTATGCCCTGAACCTGATCGACACCCCGGGCCATGTGGACTTTAACTACGAGGTCAGCCGTAGCCTGGCTGCCTGTGAGGGCGCGGTGCTGGTAGTGGATGCCAGCCAGGGCGTGGAAGCCCAGACCCTTGCCAATACCTTCCTTGCTACCGATGCGGGGCTGGAGGTCTTGCCGGTGATCAATAAGATCGATCTGCCGGCGGCACGTCCTCAGGAGGTCAAGGCGGAAATTGAGGATATCATCTGCATCCCGGCGGAGGATGCCCCTGAGATCTCTGCCAAAAACGGCATCAACATCCACTCTGTTCTGGAAATGGTGGTGCGGGATGTGCCTGCCCCCAAGGGTGACCGCAATGCGCCCCTGCAGGCGCTGATCTTTGACAGCCAGTACGATTCCTACCGGGGCGTGATCGTCTATGTGCGGGTGAAGGAAGGCACGGTCAAGGCCGGTATGGATATTAAAATGATGGCAACCGGCGCGGTATATAAGGTGGTAGAGGTGGGAACAATGAATCCCCTTGGCCTGACTCCCACCGATGCCTTGGGTGCCGGCGAGGTCGGCTATATCACCGCCTCCATTAAAAATGTTGCCGATACCCGTGTGGGCGACACGGTCACCACGGTGGAAAATCCTGCTGCCGAAGCTTTGCCCGGCTACCGTCAGGTGCAGCCTATGGTCTACTCCGGTGTGTACCCGGCTGACGGCGCGAAATATCAGGACTTAAGAGAGGCACTGGAAAAATTAAAGCTCAACGATGCCTCTATGAGCTATGAGCTGGAAAGCTCCATTGCCCTGGGCTTTGGTTTCCGCTGCGGCTTTTTGGGTCTTTTGCATATGGAGATCATTCAGGAGCGTTTGGAGCGGGAATATAATTTAGATCTGATCACCACTGCTCCCAACGTTGTTTACCGCATCACCAAAAATAACGGCGAAGTAATGATGGTAGATAACCCCCTGGACTACCCGGATCCTATGGAGATCCAGCTTGCAGAGGAGCCCTTTGTCAAGGTGAGCCTGATGGCACCCCAGGAGTATGTGGGCAATATTATGGATCTTGCCACCTCCCGCCGGGGCGAATTTAAGGATATGGTCTATTTGGATGCCAACCGGGTGGAGCTTCACTATGAAATGCCCCTGAACGAGATCATCTACGACTTTTTCGATGCCCTCAAGTCCCGTACCCGTGGCTACGGCTCTTTAGACTATGAGCTGATCGGCTACCGTCCCAGCCGGCTTGTGAAACTGGATATTCTGCTCAACGGTGATATTGTGGACGCGCTGAGCTTTATTCTCTTTGCGGATAATGCCTATCCCCGTGCCCGGAAGATCTGTGAAAAGCTGAAGGAGAATATTCCCCGTGCCCAGTTTGAGATCCCGGTTCAGGCTGCTATCGGCGGCAAGATCATCGCCCGGGAGACCATTAAAGCACTGCGTAAGGACGTTTTGGCAAAGTGCTACGGCGGCGATATTACCCGGAAAAAGAAGCTGCTGGAAAAGCAGAAGGAAGGCAAAAAGCGGATGCGTACCTTTGGCACCGTGGCAGTGCCCTCCGAGGCATTTATGGCAGTGCTGAAATTGGACGAAGACTAAAAAATGCAGAATGCATAATGCAAAATTATTTCTTATCCGTTAGCCTAAATTGATTGAGTTGTTTGAAACAGCAAAGCAACTACCAAGTTACTGTGTCATTCCGAGACCAGTGCGCACACTGGTCGTGGGAATCTCTTGGCACAACATTTCGTGTTTAAGCAGGCCTGTAACAGAAGTAGCTGCCTACTATGAGATTGCCACGGCGCTTTGCGCCTCGCAATGACAAGAAAATTTGGATTTGCGAAAACTTAGGAGGCCATATGGCTTTATTACAACGAAAAAACAAGATCCCTCTGGGAATCTACATCCACGTGCCCTTTTGCCGGAGTAAATGTCAGTATTGTGATTTTTATTCCCTGACAAGCAAAAAGGAGTGCGATTTTGACGGCTATCTGGAAGCGGTCTGCACCCATATCCGGGAGGCAGGCCCACAGGCACCGGATCATATTGTGGATACCGTCTATTTTGGCGGCGGCACACCCAGCTTCTTTGGGGCTGACGGTATGGCTGCCATCCTGACGGCTGTTAGAAAAAGCTTTGATGTCAGCCCAACGGCGGAGATCACCTTTGAGGCAAATCCCGATTCTGTGACAGACCGCCTTTTGCGGCGGCTGCGCAGTGAAGGCTTCAACCGGGTCAGCTTAGGTATTCAGTGTGACAATGATGACACCTTAAAGCAGCTTGGCAGACCCCATACCTATGAGCAGGCGGTTCAGGCGGTGAAAAAGATCCGTAAGCACCGGTTCCGCAATTTATCTGTTGACCTGATGTTCGGCCTGCCCAGCCAGCGCCTGCAGGACTGGGAAAAGACGCTGCGCAATGTGCTGCGGCTAAAGCCGGAGCACATTAGCTGCTATGGCCTGAAGGTGGAGGAGGGCACACCGCTGTACGACTGCCAGGAGTTTTATAATTTGGCTGACGACGATACCCAGGCGGATATGTACCTTTTGGCGGTAAGGCTGCTCAAGTCCTTTGGCTACCGGCAGTATGAGATCTCCAATTTCTGCCGGAAGGGTCACGTCTCCCGCCACAATCTGAAATACTGGACAGGCGGGGAATATCTGGGCTTTGGCCCGGATGCCAGCTCGGATTTTGGCGGATGCCGGTTTGCCATCGTCCGGGATCTGCGGGCTTATATCGAGGGGATCTCCACCGGCGGCACGGTGCTGCGGGAATATCAGGAGGTGGCACCCCGGGAACGGGCAGGCGAATACCTGATGATGCGTCTGCGTACCTCCTCCGGCATTGACCCCCAGAGCTATGAAAAGCAGCATCTTCTGCCCTTTGCACCGCTGGAAAAGGCAATGCAGGCATTTAAAGAGCGGGGCTGGGCGGAAAAGACCTATGACGGCCGCTGGCACCTGACCCCGGAGGGCTTTTTGGTCAGCAATACCATCATTTCCGACCTGCTTTTGATCCAGGAGCGTACAAAGCCCTTAGGAAAACGCTGACCTTCACACCTGTAACTGCAAATTTCATCCTCGGATGCCGGAAAAGAGATAATACCGCCATTTTTCGCAAAGTAGCCTTGCCTTAATTGGGTACAATAAGAGTATCTGATAAGGAGGAGAGAATATGGTTTTATCTGTACAAAAGCTCCGGGCGTTTGCGGAATATTTGATTCGGGAGGAGAAAAGCCGGGCAACGCAGGAAAAATACTTGCGGGATGTGGAGGCGTTTTATACCTTTGCCGGCAGACAGGAGCTTACCAAAGAGTTGGTGATCGGCTGGAAAAAGAGTCTGCTGGAGCAGGGCTACGCGGCGCGGTCTGTCAATTCTATGATAGCCAGCGTCAACAGTTTGCTGGATTATTTGGGGTTATCCTGCTGTAAGGCAAAAAGCCTTCGGATGCAGCATCAGTCCTACTGTGGTGAGGATCAGGAGCTGACTAAGGCGGAATATCTGCGCCTTTTGACAGCATCCGGCAGGCAGAAACAGTTGAATTTGGTGCTCCAGACCATTTGCGGTACCGGCATTCGGGTGTCGGAGCTTTCTTTTTTTACTGTGGAGGCGGTAAAGGCAGGAGAGGTGACGGTGGATTGTAAAAATAAGACCCGCCGGATCCTGATTCCCAACAAACTGAAAAAGGCGCTTCTGCGCTACGCACAGGGGCAGCACATCCTGTCGGGCGCGATATTTGTGACCCGCACGGGGAAACCCCTTGACCGCAGCAACATCTGGGCGGCAATGAAAAAACTGTGCGCTGCCGCCGGAGTGAAGGAAAGTAAGGTATTTCCCCATAATTTGCGCAAATTGTTTGCCCGAACCTTTTATGGGATGGATAAGGATATTGCCAAGCTGGCGGATATTTTGGGTCACAGCTCCATCAACACCACACGAATCTATATTATAACAACAGGCTCGGAGCATCGCCGCAGGCTGGAACGCTTAGGACTTGTGATTTAGATAAAAAAATACCACATAATGTGAATTATGTGGTAAAAACCCCGGTAGGTCAAAGACAGGCTTTGTCCTACCGGGGTATATTAGGCATAGAAAGACACACCCTTCCCTGAAATTCACGAAAACGGACGGAAAGGGTGCTTTTGTGTTGCATATTTTGCGTTTTTGGAAAAAAACACTTATTTATTACTTGATTTTACTTGTATGTACATATATAATTATACTGTATTTTTATAAATATGCCCTGGGCTTTTTACCACATAATTCACATTATGTAGTAATACTAATTCTTGATTCAACAGTTCAATTCTTTTCGGTCTAAATTGCGCCAGAATGCGTTATCCTCCTTGATGGTCGTCAGCCCACCTGCGTCGTCTGCCTTTTCTGGCGCAATTTATCCTCGAAAAGCTTTTAAACCATTTAACCAAGAATTAGTATAAAGACTGGGAAATCATGGGAGGCAAGAAAAATGGTAAACAATGGAACAGTAGGCAGTAAGGGAACGATTTATAAGATCGTTTGTGTTGTGCTGGCAGTTGCCTTGATGGCAGGCATCGCGTTGATCGCGGTACTGCTGAACAGGCAGGGCGCACAGCTTCAGACGGTGGAAAACGGTATGTCTGCCTACGAGCTGGCGGTGAAATACGGCTATGAGGGTACGGTAGAGGAATGGCTGGAATCCTTAAATGGAAGCTCTGCCTATGAGGTTGCCGTGGAAAATGGCTATACCGGCACGGAGGCTGAGTGGACTTCTGCTGTGACGGCTGCCGCAAAGCAGGAGCCTGTTGGCATCTCCAGCGCGAAATTTTCCGCAAACGGTGAATTGATCCTTGTGCTGACAGACGGCAGTGAGCTGAATGTGGGCAAGGCCGTTGGATCAAGCGGTCAGGACGGCAAGAACGGTCAGAATGGTAAGGACGGCGCTGACGGCAAGGATGGCGTGGGCATTTCCGGCACAGCTATCAATGAAGAAGGCCAGCTTGTCATTACCTATTCCAACGGCAAGCAGGTCAATTTGGACAAGCTGGTTGGGATCAACGGTGCAGACGGTGTAGGTGTCAAAACGGCTCAGATCAACGATGCCGGTGAATTGGTGCTGACCTATACCAACGACCAGACAGCGAATCTCGGCACCGTGATCGGCGCGGCAGGCAAAGATGGTGCCGACGGCAAGGATGGCATCAGCATCACAAATTCTGCAATCAACGGCTCCGGCGAGCTGGTCATTACCTATTCCAACGGAAATACTGCCAATTTGGGCGTGATCGTAGGCGCTGACGGCAAGAACGGTACAGATGGTGTCAACGGCACCAATGGTACCGACGGTATCAGTGTAACCGCCGCGGAGATCAATTCTCAGGGCGAGCTGGTGCTCAGCTTCTCCAACGGACAGCGCAGCAACCTGGGCAATGTGATCGGTGCAGACGGCAAAGCCGGAGAGAATGGCGTTGACGGTGCCGATGGTAAGGATGGTACCGACGGCAAGGACGGAATCGGTATTTCTAAGTCTGAGATCAATACCAGGGGCGAGCTGGTTATTACATATTCCGATAACAGTGTGGATAATCTGGGCAAAATCGTCGGCGCTGACGGCAAGGACGGTGTTAACGGCACAAATGGTACCAATGGCGCTGACGGTAAAGATGGCAAGGACGGCGTAGGCATTCAGAATGTTTCCATTTCCGAGGATGGCAAACTGCAGATCCTGCTGACAAACGGTACACCCTTGGATCTGGGTGTTATCAAGGGTGCTGACGGTGCCGATGGTAAGGATGGCGAGGATGGCAGAAGCATTGCTTCTACTACCATCAATGCCGCCGGGGAACTGATTATTGTATTCTCTGATAACACCGATACCAATCTGGGCAAGATCACCGGAAACGACGGCGAGAATGGCGCAGACGGTAAGGACGGTGTGGATGGCATCAGTGTCATAAATACCGAGATCGATGCCGACGGCAATCTGATGATCTACTTCTCCAATAACACCTCCAAGAATCTGGGTAAGGTCGTGGGTGCTGACGGTAAGGATGGCATCAATGGCACCGACGGAAAAAATGGAGTCGACGGTGAGGACGGTGTTGGTATTACCGGCGCGGAGATCACCGAAGGTCAGCTGATCCTGTATTTCTCCAATGATACCAACGTCAACCTTGGCAAGGTAGTTGGCGCAGATGGCAAAGACGGTGTCAATGGTGCTAATGGCAAGGATGGTGTGAACGGTACAAACGGTGCTGACGGCGTAGATGGCGTGGGCATTGAGACTGTGAAACTCAGCGATGCAGGCGATCTGTCTGTGACGCTGACCAGCGGCACAACGCTGCAGCTGGGCAACATCAAGGGAGCAGACGGCTTGGGCATTTCCAAGACGGAGATCAATGATAATGGCGAGCTGGTGATCACCTATACCGACAATACGCCTGTGAATCTGGGCAAGGTGGTTGGCCGTGACGGAACCAATGGTGCCAACGGTAAGGACGGCGTAGGTATTGAAAGTGTAACCGTTACTGACGGCGTGCTGAAAATGACTCTGACAGACGGTACCCCCTTGGATCTGGGCAATATCCGTGGCCCGCAGGGTGAAAAGGGTGACAAAGGCGATAAAGGTGACAAGGGTGATACCGGCGCACAAGGCATTCAGGGTGAGCAGGGCATCCAGGGCGAAAAGGGTGATACCGGTGCCACCGGCGCACAGGGTGTCGGTGTAGCCAATGCCTATGTCAATGATGAATTGCACCTGATTTTGGTGCTGACAGACGGAACCGAGATCGATGCCGGATATGTGGGTGTTTCCACCGGCGGAGAGTCCGGCGGTGAGGGCGGCGACGAAACTCAGCCCACCGCAAGCTATACGGTCACATTTAAGGACTGGGACGGCACCGTTTTGAAGATCGAACCCGTAGAATCCGGCGCCTCCGCCACAGCTCCCGCCGACCCCACCAGAACCGGCTATATCTTCACCGGATGGGATCAGGCATTTACCAATGTGACCACCGATTTGACAGTTACTGCAACCTATACCCAAATCACCGAGCCTACGATTATGGTCAGCAGCGCAACCGCAAAAGCAGGAGATACGGTGGAAATTACGGTTTCCCTGTATAACAATCCCGGCATTGTTGGCGCAAGAATACCGGTTTCCTTCGATAAGAGCCAGTTGACTTTGGTTAATGTGAAAATGGAAGGCGAATTTGCGGGTGCAACTGTGAACCCGTCCAATCCCTATTTGCTGTGGAGCACGGCTGCTATGGATAATGTATCGGGAGATGCCGTCTTTGCTACACTGACCTTTGAGGTTTCTCAGAGTGCAGCGGCTGGCAGCTATGATATCTCAGTTAGCTACGATCCTGACGAAATCTATAATGTAGATTGGGAAAATGTTTCCTTTGCGATTATCAACGGTAAGATCACTGTTTCATAAGAGAGGAGAAAAATTGTGAAAAATAAAGCGTTTCAGAGAGCGTTTTCACTGGTGCTGACCGTTATGATGCTGCTTACAATGCTGCCTGCTGCAGCGTTTGCGCAATCGGAAAGCACGCAGACGGAAACGGGAAGTATCATCATTGAAAGCTATAATCCTGTACCGGGTGAAACTATAACGGTAAATGTCAGCCTGAAAAACAACCCGGGTATTGCGGCAATGCGTATTCAAATGGTTTATGATAATTCGGTTTTTTCACTTATCGGATTAGAATATAACAGCAAAATGGGGGGTGAAACCAATCCCCCGGAAGACCTTTCGAATTCCCAAAGTCCATTTGTCCTGTACTGGAATAATGGCGGTATGATCACAGACTACACAGAGGATGGGGTTTTTGCCACATTAACATTCAAAGTATCAGAAAATGCGGCGAAAGGAAGAAGCTATACCATATCGGCGGTATATGACCCGGATGAAATATATAATGGTCAGGACGATAATGTTTCTTTTGAAATCATCAACGGAAAATATGTCGTATATGATTGTGTTGCCGGTGATATTGACGGTAACGGAAAAGTCAATATGCGGGATCTGACCGTATTGCAGCGAAATTATTCCGGTTGGACAGGGCTGGAACTTAACACGCCGGTAATGGATGCAAACGGTGACGGCAAGACGAATATCAGGGACGTTACGACTCTCCAGCGGTATCTTGCGGGCTGGGATGTAGAACTCTGCTGCCCCTGCACAGTGGAAGCCTGTACGCATAATCTGACAGCTATGAACGCAAAGCCAGCAACTTGTACAGAAGATGGCAATATTGCCTATTGGATCTGCGGTGCCTGCGGTAAGTACTTCAGCGACGCTGAGGCAGAAACAGAGATCGCTTATGCCGATACCCTTATCTCGGCAGCCGGACACAGTTCTTTAATGGAAATTCCTGCAAAGACACCGACCTGCACAGAAAGCGGTAGCATCAACTACTGGTATTGCCTTGCTTGCGGCAAGTATTATAGCGATGCCGAGACAACGACAGAAATTCATTATGACGATACTGTTATCAGCGCGGTAGGACATACCGATGTAACAGAATTTGCCGCCAAGGATCCCACTTATACAGAAAACGGTAATATTCCATATTGGTACTGTAATGTCTGCCAAAAGTATTTCAGCGATGCGAATTGCGAGAATATGATCGCCTACAATGATACAGTCATTCCCGCAAAGACGCGGTATGCTATTCAATACTATCTATACGACAACAGTGAATACTTACAGGAAATCGGGGTGGAAAACAGTAACCCTGCCTATTATGATCCGGAAGAAGGTCTGAAATTAAAGAATCTGAATATTGACGGCTATACATTTGAGGGATGGTATGACGGTGCTGGCAGCAACGCAACACAGGTAAAGGAAATTGCTAAGGGAGAAAGCGGAGAAATCGATCTGTATGCCCGGTGGACTCCTGTGGAATATAAAATTACCTATGTGAATGCGGCGGTACACAGCAATCCTACTACATATACAGTAGAGGAACG
This sequence comes from Oscillospiraceae bacterium, assembly GCA_017466665.1. Classification (GTDB taxonomy): domain Bacteria; phylum Bacillota; class Clostridia; order Oscillospirales; family Oscillospiraceae; genus Faecousia. The sequence goes on along the minus strand of JAFTTQ010000006.1, from coordinate 3,542 downwards.
TGTCGTTCTTTCTGACCCTGAGTGGAGTGGACTTGCTTTTGCAAATTGGACGGATAATTCCGGCAAGGTACAAACAACTGTAAATAACGGAAAGTACCAGGCATGTATTGAAAAAGGTACAACCGGCAGTATTGAATTGATTGCTAATTGGGAGAGCCGGGCAAACTATGCTGTGCCGGAAACCGGCATACGGGAGTTGGCGGAAGAATACGATCCTGAAACTGGCCTGCATTATTTTGTGTATAAGCTTGGAACGATTCACAATGTGGTGTTGGATACTTTGGCCATAGAATCCAAAGCCTACGGCGAGGAGATCAAGTGGCAGATCAGCGAGACAGTTTCCTTGGAGGATAGTGTAGCAAAGACTGCCGCGGAAACGGTATCCAATTCTGTCAGCAAAACAAGTGAATGGGCGAATACAAAAGAATGGACGGAGAGTCATTCGGAAACACTTTCTTGGAATGCTGAGCTTGGAGTGTCCGGAGAATGGCAAATTAAAAAAATATTTAAGCTTGGATTTGAATTAAGTGGTGGAATAGGTAAGGATTATACGGATGAGTATTCAAATTCTTCTTCCAATATGGTCGGAGGTTCCAGTTCTGGTTCTACGGAAGAGACGATTGAATCCTCGTCAACGGTTGCTTACAATCAAGCGGTTGAAAAAAGCTTTTCTACTGAGATCACCATTGGTGCGGATATGCCGGCAGGCGAATACAGTTATGTCTATTACACAGATGTAGAGGTATTTGCAGCGGTTTTGTATGATCCTGTAAGCGGCAACTACAAGGTAGATACTTTTAGCGTAATGGACGACGAACTGAAGGCAATGCGGCTGTATACACCTGCACCGGAATCCAATGTGAATATTAAAACAAGCGCAGGACTGCCCTGCGACATTCCTCTTGACGAGTTGGAAGCGTTTATGAACAATGCCTATTATGTCAAGTATGATGCAAATGGCGGAACGGGAACAATGTTGAATTCCGGCCATATCCGGGATGTAGAGCACGAACTCAGCGACAACAGCTTTACCAAAGTGGGATACCTTTGGAATGGCTGGAAACTGGCAGATGGAACCTTGATCCTGAAAGATCAGCAGGTTTCCAATTTGGCGGAAAAGGGTGATCTGCTTACGGCCACCGCACAGTGGACACCGATCACCTATACGGTTGTGTATCATGGCAACGAGGCAACAAGCGGATCAATGAGCAATTCCACTTTTGCATATGATACTAATGGGAATCTGCGCAGTAATGGATTTAGCAGAACGGGATATACCTTTGCCGGTTGGGCAACATCCGCAAGCGGGAGCACGGTGTATTCTGATAAAGCATCGGTTAAAAATATGACAGCACAGCAGGGGTTAACGATTGACCTCTATGCAAAGTGGACTGCCAACTCGTATACTGTTACATATAACGCTAATGGGGGTACTGGAACAACCCAAAAGTCAACGCATACTTACGATACAAGTTCCAGTTTAAACGCAAATGGATACACACGTTCCGGATATACTTTCTGCGGCTGGAGTACCAGCAGCAGTGCAACTACCCCCACATATACCGACAAACAGACGGTTAAGAATCTAACAACCAGTGGAAATATAACACTGTATGCGGTGTGGGTAAAGACAGAAGCACATGTTGATTTTAACACAGGCAATAAAACAAGAGATGTAACCTTGGTGGAAGGGGATACGCATACCGATACAGTAGTTACCGGCATGAGCAAGGCGGCACTGATAGCAAACGGCTATAAAAACGTTGAGATAAAAGTCGTGTTTGATGCGAAAAGAAAAGCTCTCTTTTCCTATAACAACGCGAAGCTGGAACTCATCGCTAATAACACATGTTTAGGAGACAGAACTTGGGACATTGGAGATCATTTTGGCCAAGATTGGACGGATAATATTGAAAAAACATTTACAATCAGTGTTACAAATCTGAATGCAGATGGTTCTTTTACTCTCAAATGGTACAACAAGGATGATGGAACCTTGAGTACGGGAGAAACGTGGTATTTGGGCGAAACCAATGTAACTGTTACTGCAAAGAAATAATAAACTAAATTACTTGCTTTTTTAGAAGTACGCCTGCATTATTGTAGGCGTACTTTTCGGCTAAATTGAGATTTATCTTACTAAGCACAATGTATCGCACACCCGTGTCATCCTGAGCGGAGCATCGTAGATGCGCAGTCGAAGGATCTTCACAGCTACCGTTTTCTATGCGTAATCGATCATATGTAGATTCTTCGACTTCACTTCGTTTCGCTCAGAATGACACCCAGAAGACGGAGGACGGTTCTCTGTCTTGGGCTAAAAACGAATAGGACAGGGGGTGAAGAATCGCCCCTTGTCCTTCACCTCGCCTGAGGTGCCCGCAAAAATAAGTATGGAATGGGTTTGCCGTGCTAACCAAATACAACACATTCGTAGGGGCCGATGCCTACATCGGCCCTATTGGGAGCCTTTTTATTAGGGCCGATGTGGGCATCGGCCCCTACGGTTTAATAATTTAAAAGTAATGTTTTAGATGTTACGGAGTACTACGAATCAATAAAAATGCGCTGTCTCAATCAATGAGACAGCGCGTTTTCAAATATTTTCGCCTTCACAAAACAGATGCTGAATCTTTACAGCTTATCGGCATAGGCCTTGATAGCCTCAAAGGATTCGTCGCTGATGGCGTGTTCGATCTTACAGGCGTCGGCGGCGGCGGTCTCCGGGCTGACACCCAGCTTTTCCAGCACCTGAGAAATCAGAGTATGGCGCTCATAGATCTTGTGAGCGATTTCCAGACCGGATTCCGTCAGGGTCAAAAAACCGTCCTTGTCCACCTGTACATAACCGCCGGACTTCAAAAGCCCCACAGCACGGCTGACACTGGGCTTGGAATAGTTCAGGTATTCCGCGACATCCACACTGCGCACCGGGGTGTCCTTTTGGGATAGAACGAATATGGATTCCAAATACATCTCGCCGGATTCCTGAATGTGCATAGGCTCAGCTCCCCTCAAATAATAAGACCATTATAACAGAAAAAAACAAAATTGCAACCTGGCGATTTTTCTGCTGATCTGCGGTGAAAGGGGGCATCAATCGTGCTGAATAACATCATCACGGAATCGCCACCCGTTACGCATCCCAAAGGTAAATTGTTGTTTATCGCACCAACCGTAGGGGCCGATGCCCACATCGGCCCCTACGACCGCATTGTAATTGGTTAGTGCGATAAATTCCAATTTAAGGGGCGGTATTAAAGCTTGTTCACAATTCCGGCAAACAATGGCAGTCCGTCGCTGCTTTCCACCACAAACAGGAAGGGGCGATCCAATACAAAATCCACTTCCTCGCCGGAGGGCATACCCTTACCGGGAGCCTCAAGAATGGTATATGCTACGCCGGTCAGACCGTCCTCGTCAACAGACACACGGATACCTTGCTGGGCACTTCCCAAATAGATCCCCTGATCGTAGGCGCAGATGCCGGAAAAATCAGCCTGATCCCGGTCTGTTACTTGGGTGATGCCCATTTCTTGCAG
>JAFTTQ010000040.1 GCA_017466665.1 Oscillospiraceae bacterium | reverse complement strand
TTCAAATGATTCGCGCAAATTGGATTTTATCGTACTAACCAATTACCATGCGGTCGTAGGGGCCGATGCCCACATCGGCCCCTACAATTTTTCCTTGTAATGCAAAAAGCAACGGGGGGTCTCCCCGTTGCTTTTGGATTATTTACTTGCTTTTGTGAGCTTGCGTTCTTCCTTTGTCTTGCAGAATTTTTCAAGCTGGGGCACAAACAGCAGGCAGATCAGTGCCGCTGTAAAGCCGCCGTTATACAGGCAGAAGCCGCCGTGCATATCCGGCACCGCCGTCACCAGCAGATAGTGCAGCCCGCCTGCCAAAATGCCGTACTGGAAGCCGTACTTACCGGCAATGGGGCTCATACCGTTGGCGTAGCACAGGCCGATCAGAATGGACTGGCTGCCGATGGTCAAAGCATAAGTTTCTCCGCCCAGCAGCTTGAAGATCCAGCCAAACAGGAAGGATGTGAGCATATAGCCTGCCATAATGGGCCATACATTGCCGGGGTGGGAGCCGGAATTACAGGTCGCCAGCATACAAAATACGATGCCGAAGGTCATGCCTGTCCAAACATTTGCGCCGTCAATGGCACCGGCTAAATTGAAATAACCCACGATCATCAGTCCGAACACGCCCACATTCATTAAAAACGGAGCGTAGCCGTATTTGGAGGTAAAGCACACGCCGTGGCCGGAATCCTTTAAAAGATTCCAGTAATCCTTGGGCTTGCAGCCCATCAAAAGGGCAAAGACGATGCAAGCCCCAAATACCACAAAGCAGAAGATATTGGTATTGGCAAAGGATGCGGTGTCCAGTGCACCCATGGTGCTGAGCTTACCCAAATCCCCGATCTTCCAGCCCAGCATTACATTGTACAGCACGGTACGCAGGAAAAATGCGGTCATACCGATGGGAACAGCGGCGGAATAGTGGTCGTAGCCCTTGTGGATGTTGGGTGCGTGACCCAAGCCTGCAGGCAGGAAAAAGCCGATAATCAAGCCGATCAGCAGTGCTAAGCCCATCCCCAGCCAATTAAAGCCCACATACTCCACACCGGGATAGCGGAACAGCAGGTCGGAGATCAGGGGCGCAATGCCGGTAGAGTACATCATGGCGTTGCTCATAGCACCCAGCTTTTCCTTCTTCACTAAGGCATACAGGCAAACGCCCAAAATGGTGGGCACCATATTCAGGGGATTCATACCCCAGGAGGCAAAGCCCACCGTCAGCAGCACGCCCAGGGTGGTCACATTGTTGGGCTTTGCACCGGGCAGGAAGCACAAAAGGGTGCAGATCAGTGCCACCAGACCCATATTCAGGTAGGTTGCCGCATAGCCGCCCACAGCAAAATAGTTGGTAGAAATTTTGCAGGTGCCGGTCAAAATCTTGACCAAGCCGGAGAACATCTGCCCCCGGTCAGGCATACAGACCGCCGCAATCAAAAAACAGGCCGTGATAAATGCGAAAAACAGCTTCAAAAAGCCGCCCTCGCTCAGATTTTTGATCTTTTTCATAGGTAACACCTCAAAAAAGGTTTTTTGTAGGGGAGGGGCATTGCCCCTCCCTTGGATCAGTATTTAGATTTTTTCAGCAGCCTCAATGACGTGCTTCATCAGAACGGTGGTGGTAACAGCACCAACACCGCCGGGAACGGGGGTAATAGCCTCAACGATGGGCTCTACTTCCTCGTAAACAGCGTCGCCGGACATACCGCCCTTACCCTTGGAGGTGATCTTCTCGGGATTCCAGTTCATAGAAACATCGATAACGATCTGACCGGGGCGGACATATTCCTTGGTCAGGCTACCCAGCACACCGGCAGCGGAAATGATGATATCAGCCTCACGGCAGACAGCAGCAGTATCCACCGTCTTGGTGTGGCAGACGGTAACGGTGGCGTTCTTGCCAATGAGCATCATAGCGGCAGGCTTGCCAACCACCAGGCTTCTGCCGATGACCACGGCACTCTTGCCCTTGCAGTCGATGCCATAGTAGTCCAGAATTTCCATACAGGCAGAGGGGGTGCAGGGTGCGTAGCCCAGATCGCTGCGGCCCTGGTAAACACCGGCACTGCTTAAGTCGGTCAGGCAGTCCATATCCTTCTTGGGATCTAAGCGGTTGCAGATCTCTCTCTGATAGGGCTTCAGATGTGCGGGGAAGGGCTGGAACATCAGCACGCCGTGAACGGAGTTATCAGCGTTGACCTGATCCACAACTGCCAGCACATCCTCACGGGATGCATCCTCAGGCAGCTCAAATACCTTCACATCGATGCCAACAGTCTCACCCTTCTTGATAGCGCCCTTTTCATAAGAAAGGTCATCAGGTCTTGCGCCTACACGGATGATGCCTAAGCAGGGAGCGATGCCCTTTTCACGCAGAGCATTGCTGCGGGAGAGCAGGTTGGCAACCAGTGCCTCATTAACTTCTTTACCCAAAAGCTGTTTTGCCATTGTAAATTCCTCCAAAATTATTGTATCTGTTTATTGCCGGGCTAACAGATCTTGGCCCCCTCGTTTTGAGGGGGCTGGCAAATTGCCGATATTAGGCAATTTGACTGGGGGAGTTTACTTTTATTTATTGCCCAACTCCCTCCGTCACGGCTTGCGCCGTGCCACCTCCCTCATAACGAGGGAGGCAAGGCTTCTATCGATAGCCCCGCATAAAACGTGCATTAACTTATTGGCCGAAACCGGCTTTGACGGTGTTGAAAATTTCGTCAGCCAGTGCGCCGTATTTTGCCAGCATGCCGTTTGCCTTGGCGTTCATTTCCTCAGCAACTTCACGGTTTTTCAGGCTCTTGGTGTTGATAAACACGTTCAGGGATGCAGCCTGCAGAGCAGCCTTGCAGCAGACAGCGCCGCAGCCGGCATCGGAAACAGCCAGACGGCTGCCCTTATCGGCGAAAACCTTAATGTACTCGATAGCCTGGCAGCACAGCTCCATAATTTTCATAGGTGTGGAGCAGGCGATGATGGTAGCATCCTCCATAATGGCATCCCGGTTGGGGTCATCCTTGGGGATGCCGTAGGCCTTGGCAAGGGGCAGGAAGTTCACTTCGTCAGCCTCCACCTGATCCAGCAGCTCCTTTTGCAGAGCATCGCACTTGCCTTTCAGCTCGATGATCTCAGCCTCCACCTCGGCATACTTCTTCTTGCCGACAGTAAGGCTGCCCACCATATTGCCCAGTGCAGTGCCGATGGCACCCACCAGAGCAGCAGCACCGCCGCCGCCGGGAGCGGGAGCGTCAGATGCCAAAACCTCCACAAACTTGCGGCAGGATTCCATTGTCATATCCATAGTATTTTTTCCTTTCAGTCTTTTCGTAATGTAGGGGCCGATGCCCATATCGGCCTTTGTACGGTGGGCCGATGTGGGCATCGGCCCCTACATTGCGTGGTGTTATATTCGGGGCAAAAGCACAGGCGGAAGATCCGCCTGTGCTTTTAGATTACGATTAGAACAGACCGCTAA
>JAFTTQ010000039.1 GCA_017466665.1 Oscillospiraceae bacterium | reverse complement strand
GGTATTTTGCCCTCTCAGTCAGCTACGCTGACAGCTCCCCCAAAGGGGGAGCGTGTAATAAGGTAAACAATAATTTACAGCACATACTTATAGATCGAGATAAACTGCAAAATGCTTCCTAAGAGGACAAAAATATGGAATATGCCGTGAAACCACCGATATTTTTTGCCGATGGCAAATAGGATCGCACCGATGGTGTAGCTGATGCCCCCAAGCAGCAAGAATAGAAAGCCCGTAGGGGAGAGCAGTGTAATGGCTGTAGAGAGGAAGGGCAGGATTGCCCAGCCTAAAATGATGTATGCGGCGTAAGAAAACACCCGAAAACGCTTAAGGTCAATGGCGTTTAAAGCGATGGCAAGAATGGATACGCCCCACTGTACCCCCAGCAGTCCCCATCCGATCATCGGGGCAGCGGGGACAAACTTGGCCAGTAAGATCGGCGTGTAGGTGCCGGCAATGAGAATGTATATGGTGCAGTGGTCAATGATCTGAAATACCTTTTTTGCTGTGCCGGGACGCAGACTGTGGTATAGGGTAGAAACCGAGTATAAGCCTATCATACTCAGGCCGTAGATCAGGCTGCCAAGAAAGGGAAGGGGAGCGCCAAAGCTTTTCTGCCCGCAAAGAGTCAGGACGATGACCCCGGTCAAAATGCCAATGCCGTGGGAGACAGCGTTGACAAGCTCCTCTGCAAAGGTGTAGGAGGGAAGTGTTCTGTCGCAAAGTTTTGTTCGTTTCATAGCTAAACCGCCTTGTGTTGGGATGCTGTCATTTTATCGCAGGTCAGGGGATTTTGCACCCTACTGTGGCGCAAAAGCGGGAAACGGAAAGGAGAATCGGATTCTACTGCCGGGAGAGTTGTGCAAAATGCACAAGAAACGAAAGGGAACTTTGGCATGAGCGTAGCTGATTTTACAGAAAGTTTTTATACTGTTTGGGAAAATTTGTGATATAATGGTAATGACTGAAAGGTCAATACAACTCCCAAAGGAGCAGCCATGAACAACATACTGTTTTTTCTCACTCCGAAGGCAATGTGTGCCTTCGTTTATGATGATTACACTGTCCGTCAAGCACTGGAAAAAATGGAAAGCGCCGGCTATGCGGCGCTTCCCATCCTCAACCGCCGGGGGGAATACCGAGGCACATTGACAGAGGGCGACCTGCTGTGGGCGCTGAAAAATATGTGCTATATGGATATGCGCCAGGCAGAGGCAAGAAGAATTATGGAGATCACCCGCAGAAAGGATAATATTCCTGTCCGGGTCACCACCAGTATGTACGATCTGATCCAGCGCGCCAGCTCTCAGAATTTTGTGCCGGTGGTGGATGATAAGGATACCTTTATCGGCATTGTCCGCAGAGGTGCCATCATCAAGTATTGCAGCGAAAATCTGTTCCCTCAGGACTAAATTACATAAGAATTTACCGGGTGTTCACATCACCCGGTAAAATTTTGGTAAATATAAATAGGAATTTACCTTACTAACCTCATTCAACATATTCGTAGGGGCCGATGTGGGCATCGGCCCCTACGGCTGGTGCGCTGAACAATATTTTATACTTCTGAAATTTATGCGCTTGTGGTTGAAAAATTCACAATAATCTGCTAATATGAATGAAACTAATTTTTGGAGGCGGAATATGAACGACGAGAAGCTGAAAAATCAACTCGGCGCGAATATTGCGGCTTTTCGCAAGAGCAGCGGACTGACCCAGGCTGCATTGGCGGAAAGAATCAATTTTTCTGATAAGGCTGTTTCTAAGTGGGAGCGGGGAGAGTCTATTCCCGATGTGCTGACACTGATGGAGCTGGCACGGCTTTTTAATATCACGGTTGACGATCTTTTGAAGGATCATAACGCTCTGCCGGAGAATGTGGGCAAGGTAGAGCAGGTAATGGGCAATGTGGTGGAAAAGACCTTGAAGCGTAAGGCGGACAAGCGGATTATTGCCCAGCTTTGTTCTATTTTGGTTTGGTTTGTTGCGCTGTTTGCCTTTGTGATCTGTGCGTCCTTTGATGTTCCCAAAAGCTGGATCGCCTTTTTCTACGCCTTTCCCATCAACTGTATCGTTCTTCTGATCCTGCGCTCCGCATGGCGGGATTTTCGCAGTAATAAATGGCTGATTTCCGGCATTGTTTGGGGCTTTTTGCTCAGTATCTATATGAGTATTTTGCTGTTTACCGGCAAGAATATGTGGATGCTGTTTTTGCTGGGAATACCCGGTCAGGCTGCGATCCTGCTGTGGTTTCGGATGTTCCGCAAGGTGACTGTGGAGGAGCGTAATGGATAAAAAAGAGCTTCGGAAAAAGATCCGTGAGCAAAAACGGGCTATGACACCGCAAATGGTTGCAAAAGCAAGCGAGGAGCTTGCAAAGCAGTTTTTTGCCACGGCTTATTACCAAAACGCCAAAACCATCTATGGCTACCTGCCCTATAATCAGGAGGTGCGCACCGTTCCTATTTTGGAGCAGGCACTGCGGGATGGCAAAAGGGTGGCTGTGCCCAAGGTCTACGGCGACAGGATGCAGTTTATCTATATGCAGGATCTTTCCCAGGTAGCCCCCAGTGATATGGGAATCCCGGAGCCAATCGGGGATGAACCGGTGGCAGAGGATAAAACCGCTTTGGTGCTGATGCCTGGGCTGGCATTTGATAGGCGGGGGAACCGTATGGGCTATGGCGGCGGCTATTATGACAAGTTTTTAGCCGGTGAGCCTGACCATCCCACCGTGGCACTGTGCTACGGCTTTCAAATGGTGGATTCCATCCCCACCGACGATTATGATATCCCCGTCGATCTCGTCCTCTGGGCAGAGGTGTGAGGATAAATTGGAATTTATTATACTAACCTCGAAAATGCGTACACCCTCTCCCTATGGGAGAGGTGGCAGCCCGTAAGGGCTGACGGAGAGGGCTTTTTAGGTATTTGCCCTCTCAGTCAGCTGCGCTGACAGCTCCCCCAAAGGGGGAGCGTGTAATAAGGTAAACAATAATTTACACAGGAGAAGCTTATGAAAGAGTTTGTTGCCGTGATCCTGGTTGCAGCGGCAGTATTTGGTGTGTGTTTTTTGATCGACAAGGGCTTTACCAAGCTGTTTCGCAGCCAAAGCCAGCACCATTCCGGCAAGGCAGTCCGGCTGAATAAGCGCTACGGCTCTATCGGGCTGATCTTAGCGGTGTTTGGCGTTGCCGTGCTGTTTACCGGCTTGCCCGATAACTGGCTGTTTATCATTAGCAGTATTTTAATTATGGCTGTGGGAATTGGGCTTGTGGTCTATTATATGACCTTCGGTGTGTTTTACGATGAGGAAAGCTTTGTGCTGACCACCTTCGGCAAGAAAAGCACCACCTATTATTATCGGGATATTGCGGGTCAGCAGCTATATGTCACCACCGGCGGCGGTGTTGTGATCGAGGTCTATATGGGTGACGGCAGGACATTCCAGCTCCAGTCCACCATGAACGGCGTTTACGATTTTATGGACAAGGCATTTTTTGCCTGGCTGCGTCAGACCGGAAAACGGCAGGAGGATTGCGATTTTTACGATCCTGAAAATTCCTGCTGGTTTCCCCCAGTTTAAAGAGGTGTAAAGGATGCATATACCCAATGGAACGACGGCAGAACTTTCCATACTGACTTTTGAGGAGGCCTTGAAAGCTGCCAATACCCCCACTGGCGATTATGATATTGAAAAGTGGCTCTATGCCCCGAATTTTTATTCAGAATACCGTTACATATTGGGCACAAGGGGAAAAAATCCTCTGATCTGTATTGGCATCAATCCCTCCACGGCCCAGCCCGGAGATTTGGATAATACCCTTAAATCTGTTGAGAGAATTGCCTTGGGCAATGGCTTTGACAGCTTTATAATGTTCAATGTCTATGCCCAGCGTGCCACCGACCCGGATACGATGGAAAAGACCTGCAATTATGCTTTGCACCGGGAGAATATGGCGGCATTTCGCTATGTGCTGTCCATTTCCCAGAACCCGACAGTGTGGGCAGCCTGGGGTACGATCATTGAAAAGCGGGATTATTTATCCCAATGCCTTTTGGATATGACAGCCATCGGGCAGGAATACGGGGCGAATTGGGTGTGTGCCGGCAAATGCAGTAAAAAAGGCCACCCGCACCATCCTTTGTATCTGCGTAAGGATGAAGCTATCCGTCCTTTTGATGTTGCACAGTACTTAGAATCCATCCAATAAATAGTAGGGGAGGGGCAGTCGTGGACAATTTGTGTGAAACCTGCTGGAACTACGATTACGACGAGGAATATGACGAATACTACTGTATGATGGATATGGACGAGGACGAGGTATACCGGTATCTGGTGTCCCGGCAGAGTCAGTGCCCCTTTTACCGCCAGGGTGACGATTACACCCTTGCCCGGAAACAGTAAGCCATAACCCGGAGCAAAATAGTAAATTGGAATTTACCTTAGCAAGGCCAAAATACCTTCCCCCGGGGGGAAGGTGCCCCAAAGGGGCGGAAGAGGAACGGCGAAAGCTGAAAGTTAAG
>JAFTTQ010000038.1 GCA_017466665.1 Oscillospiraceae bacterium | reverse complement strand
GTATGTGGTGGAGCGGATCAGGTTGCCGCCAAAGGTCAGATCACCTAAGCCAATGGTAAAGGCAACAGAGGATTCCTTCAGTAGTGTGATAAATTCGTTAGCCAAAGAGGGGAGAATGGCTTTAAATGCCTGGGGAACAACGAAGTGAACCATGGTTTGTACATAATTAAAGCCCAAGCTGCGGCCAGCTTCGATCTGTCCCTTGTCAATGCTCATAATGCCGCCGCGAACGATTTCTGCCACATAAGCGCCGGAATTTAAGCCGAAGCAAATGATCGCGGAAAGGAAGGGCTTTACTCCCAAGGGCGACAGTACAACAAAGTGCATAATGAGAAGCTGAACCATAACCGGGGTGCCGCGCATAATGGTCAAATAAAATCTACATATCGCGTCAGGCAGCTTTAGGGCGCCGGTCATTTGGTTGGTGCAGCGGATCACGGCGATAATAAAGCCCAGTGCAATGCCAAAAAGCGCGGCAAATAAGGTCAGAAGCAGGGTAACGCCCAATCCTCTGACAAGGTGCATATACCGGTCGCCCTCGATGAAGTTTTTGTGGAAATCGGCGGAAAAATCACGCCACGCCTCAATCAGCTTGCCGCCGGTAAAGGGCCTCGCAGAGGAGTAGTTGTTCAGTGCCAGGGGGCCGGCGACGCCGGTACGCAAAGAACCGTTTTTGGAAATATCTACGGTCTCGCCTTGATACTCCAGCTTGTTAATACCCTGAATTGCTGTGTTAATGGTGATAATGCCGCCGGTACAGGTATCCACGGCTTCATCATTCAAATACAGGGTCATTCCGTTGGCTGTCTCATAAATATACAAGGTGACAGAGCCGGAGATAGGCTGTGCGCCCTCCAGCATTTCCAGCATCGGCTTTCTGATACACCGCAGATCAATGTCAGAACCGCTGGCTTTGGATTTGCTTAAGGCGTATTCGTAGGCTTTCAGCATCAATCCGTCAAGCTGGTCAAGCAGAACAGACTTTGCATCGATTGTTTCGTATTGGCAGGATAGAATGATATCCTTTTCGTAGCCGTATTCCACATCCTGTACCGTGATCTTTGTGCGGTCAAGGATATACTTCGATGCGCCTGTTTTGGAAACTGGAAGCTGAGAAAAGGTAGTATCTACAAGCTGCTGACATTCGGCAAGGCTTAATTCCTGACTGACACGGTTATCCGACAGTTCCACAGATAACTCAATACCGATAGCGGCAACAAGTAAGATGGCAATTACAGCAAGCCAAAAGCCATATTTTTTGTATATCGGCGTTTTCAAGGTCGTTGCTCCTTATTTCACATTTCGCAAGAAAAATAGGAATGCGCAAACATTCCTATTTTTCGGTTTATCGGTTTATTGTTCGACGGGGATGTATTTTTCAATGATGGCATCGATCGTGCCGTCCAGGATCAGTTCCTCGATTGCGGTATTAACAGCCTCACGTAGAGCGTCATTGTCCTGAGCAAAGCAGGCGGCATAGTCTTCATCGGCATAAGTGGTTTCCAGTACCTTCAGACCCTCGTTGGCGTTTACGAATGCCTTAGCAGGCTCGTTGTCGATGATCACGCAGTCAACGTCACCGTTTTGCAGAGCCAGAACTGCTTCGTTACCATTGTTATACTGCGTTACGCGGTCTCCAAACTCTTCAGAGGCAAGAAAATCGCCGGTGGTGCCAAGCTGAACGCCGATCTTAAAGGTGGCGCCTTCTGCACCAAGGTCGTCCTTAGAAGTGATTGCAGAGCCTTCCTTAACGATGATCGCCTGTACACCGTTTGCGTAAACGATGGAGAAGTCTACTTCTTCCAAACGCTTTTCGGTAATGGTCATACCAGCCAGACCAAAGTCAGCAGCACCGGTGGTGACAGCGGTGATGATGGAATTGAACTCCATATTGTCGATCTGCAGCTCTAAGCCCAGCTTTTCAGCGATGGCGGCTGCGATCTCAGCATCGATACCAACAATGGTCTCACCCTCATAGTACTCATAGGGAGGGAAGAAGGCGTTGGTAGCCATTGTCAGCTTGCCGGGGTTGACAGTAGTCAGCTCAGGGGTGGTGGGGTCAGGCTCGGTGGGGTCAGGCTCTGTGACCTGGGGCTCGGTAGTGCCCTGAGGCTCGGTATTTCCCTGGGGCTCGGTGTTGTTAGGCTCCGTGGCGTTGTTGTCGCCGCAGGCAGCAAACAGACCTACAACCATAATCAAGGAAAGCAGGAATGCAAGAATCTTTTTCATTGTAATGATCTCCTTTAATAATATACGCTCCCAATGTAGGAGCAATTTACTAATGTATTATACTCCGCATATTATTCAAAGTCTACTGGATGGTTATACAATATTAGGGAATCGCAGCACAAAGAAATGTAGTGAAAAAAAACAAGAATATTCAATTATTGATGGTATAAACGTATATGCATTTTGAATATTCAGTAATAGATATGAATAAATATACAATAATGTGTATAATAATGACCTGCTGGTTACAGCAGGTCATTATGGTAACATATTATCCGGAGATCATAGGCAGTTCAATAGGATTGGACGAATTGCCGGAGGGCTCCTCTGTGCCACCACTGCCTTCATTGCCACCGCCTTCATTGCCACCGCCCTCCGGAACAGAAGGCTCGGGCGTGGAAGGTTCAGGATCACTGGGAGTAGGATCTGACGGTGTAGGGTCAGTAGGCTCGCTGGGTTCAGTAGGTTCAGTAGGTTCGGTAGGTTCGGTAGGTTCGGTAGGCTCAGTAGGCTCTGTGGGTTCTTCCTCCCGGATGATCTTAGCGATCACACGGTCACGGGAAGAATAAACATCGGTGGAAAGCTTCACGCGCTCAATTTCCTTGCCGGTTACCTTGTCATATTTAACAGCCCAGCCCTCGGATTTGTATCCGGTGTAGGGGGAGGTGACGACGTCACCGTCTTCATAGCCCTTATCATTGTCCTCGGGGAATTCCTTTTCCACTTCCTTGAAGGGATATGTGTTAAGATGGACGCTTTCAAACTCCACGTAATAATCCTTAGTATCCGTACCCCAGAAGGTGATCTCTACATCTCCGTTGTCGGAGTATGCGTCAATGCGGATGGGGTATTCGGTGTTATTGCGGAATTTTTAGTCAATACCGCCCCAGTAAACGGTGGCATCGGTGCTCAGAGGTGTGTAGGAGGAGGCGTACAAGTGGCATTCACGCTCCACAACTTCCAAATCAGCGACCACGGTGCAGTAGTAAAGGGTAGTGGATACCTGACAGATACCGCCGCCGTATGTCATAACCGTTTCGCCGTTAACATATGTGGCACCGGGCTTATAGCCCTTTTCGGGAGTACGCTCACCAACAACGCCGTTGTAGCTGAACACATCGCCAGGGTACAGAATGTAGCCATTGATGGCTGCGGATGCCAACTCAATGTTGGTATCACGGTTGCCCTGACTGCCAGCCTTGGTGGTATAGGTAGAAAGCTTATCACGGAACAGCAGGCCATTGAGATCCTCGGCAGACTTTTCGGGCTTTGTCCAGGAGAAGGGAATCTCAATGATATCGCCGGGCTCAGCCTTACCGACTGCGGTATTGACAGCCTCATCGTCAAAAGCATAGCCATAGGTACCGCCCAGAATTTTAAAGGTTTTTTCCTCAAATTCACCCTCAACAGGCTCAGAGCAATACTCGGCACGCAGAGCTGCTAAATCCACAGGATCGGGCTCGGAAACGGGAATTTCATAGGTCACAGTGCTCTTTCCAGTGCTGTAAGCATTGCAGATTCTGTCCAAAAGGATGTTCATATCCAGTTTTTTGCCCGGAGTGCCCTTGGTGATTTTCAAAGTAAGACTTGCGTTTTCATCAATGGAAAGCAGATCAACAGGTGCGGTACCAACGACCTCAGCCTGGCTTTGGGTCAGGGTGGAGGTAAAGGCAGGAGCGGCATCCTCCAAAAGCTGCCGTACCGATGCCTTTTCAAAGGTGATATAAGGTGTCAGATCAAAGCTTGTGGCATTTTTATCTTCCTTGATGGCGGCCTTGACAGCTTCTTGTGCATCTAAAGATACATTGGAGATATCCGGTGTGATCTGAATATCCGTGCCATCAATGCTAACAGTGATGGAATTGCCGGCATACAGCTTTGAAAATTCGCCCGAAATGGCATCCACAGCCTCACCGCGGGACATACCCTTGACATTTACCCCTAAAATGGTGAAATCAGAATCGACCTTATTTCCGCCGTTGAGGGTAAAAATGAGAATGCCGCCGATGATGACTGCCACAGAAAGTATGCAAATGCAAATGATAAGAACTGTGGTGATCCGATTATCCGAAGATGCATATTTTGCACCGGAGGAACGGGATTTGTCGTTATCGGAGAGTTTGTTGAATGCGCTTTCCAGCTCTTCAATATCCTTGCTGTTTCGGCGCGGGGAGTTGTTTGCCATAAAACTCTCTCCTTTCATAAATATTTTGTTTAAATTTAAGATATAATAGCATAATTTCCTGCACTATGCAACAAGAAAATATTACATATTTATAAATATTGCTGATATCTGCTGATAAAAATTTTAGATTGCTTTAAGCTGTCAACGCCGGGTGCCAGTTTCAGCCGTAAGGTAGGCTGTTTTGCATTTGCCACAAAGACCACCCTTTGCTTGTAGTCTTTATCAGCGCATAGCTGACCCACAGCATCAAGGTTCATGTTGTGCAGTGTGAAATAAACATCCGATGCTTTTTGCCGAATGTCGGTAATGCCTGCTGTGCGGGCGTTCGCGCGAAGAAGGGCAATTTCCACAAGGTTTAAGACGCCCTTGGGTGGTTCGCCGTAGCGGTCAACGATTTCATCCAAAAGATCGTCCGCATCCTCCTGACAGCGGATGGCAGCCATACGGCGGTATAGATCCATACGCTCCTCACCGCGGGATACATAATCCTGATCTACATTGGCAGTAACATTCAGGTCTGCTGTGCAGTCCGGCTCCTTCGGTGCAATGCCTTTTTCTTCCAGAACGGCTTCATCCAGCAGCTTTAAATACATATCGTAGCCTACACTCAACATATGGCCGGATTGCTCTGCTCCCAAAAGGTTACCGGCACCCCGGATCTCCAGATCCCGCATGGCGATTTTAAAGCCTGAACCAAATTCCGCGAAATCCCGCATTGCGGTCAGGCGTTTTTCAGCGATCTCTGTCAGCGATTTATCAGGTCGGTAAGTGAGATAGGCATAGGCCCGGCGTGCGGAACGGCCAACACGGCCACGGAGCTGATGGAGCTGGCTCAGACCAAAGCGGTCAGCATTTTCAATAATGAGGGTGTTGACATTGGAAATGTCCAAGCCGGTTTCGATAATGGTGGTGCAGACCAAAACCTGAATTTCTCCGTCAGCCATGGATTGCATAACGTCACTAAGTGCGTCCTCGCTCATTTTGCCGTGGGCAACGGCAACAGATAAGCCGGGTATTCTTCTTTTTAGGGCGGCGGCGCACTGGTCAATGGTTTCCACACGGTTGTGGAGATAGTATACCTGGCCGCCCCGTTCCACTTCACGACGGATTGCGTCATCCAAGATCGCGGTGGAATGCTCCGTCACAAAGGTTTGGACGGGGTAGCGGTCAGCAGGGGGGATCTCGATGGTGGACATATCCCGAATGCCGGACAGTGCCATATTCAGTGTTCTGGGAATGGGCGTTGCAGAAAGGGTAAGCACATCCACGCCCTTTGAGATTTCTTTCAGCCGTTCTTTATGGCTAACACCAAAGCGCTGTTCTTCATCAACGATCAAAAGACCGAGATCCTTAAATTCCACGCTTTTTTGCAATAGCTTATGGGTGCCGATGATCAGATCCACCTGCCCGGCACGAAGATCCTGCAGGGTCTTCTTTTGCTGGTTGGGCGTTCTGAAACGGCTTAATACATCAATATTCACAGGGAAACCGCGGAATCGGGAAACAGCGGTTTGGTAGTGCTGCTGGGCAAGAACCGTGGTGGGAACTAAAATTGCGGCCTGCTTGCCGTCCATAACGGCTTTCATAACGGCTCGTAATGCAACCTCCGTCTTGCCAAAGCCTACATCACCGCAAAGCAGCCGATCCATAGGAATCGGTGCTTCCATATCCCCCTTGATCTCAGCGATACATCGAAGCTGATCGTCAGTTTCCGGGTAGGGGAAATTGTATTCAAATTCTCTCTGCCAGGGGGTATCTGCAGCAAAGGCAAAGCCCTCCTGCCGCTTTCTCGCGGCATATAGCTGGATCAGCTCTCCGGCCATATCCTTGGCTGCTTTTCGTGCTTTGGCTTTTGTCTTCTGCCAGGCATCCGTGCCGATCTTATTGAGCCGCACATTGCCGTCCTCGCCGCCGCTGCCGATATACTTGCTGACCATATCCAGTTGGGTGGCAGGTACAAACAGGGTGTCGGAGCCTTGATAGGCAATTTTTACATAATCCTTCACTGCACCGTCAATGCGGATTTGCTCCATAGCCACAAAACGTCCGATACCGTAGTTTTCGTGCACGACAAGATCGCCGGGAGTCAGGTCGGTAAAGGAGCTGAGCTTTTGCCGGTTGGTTGCCGCTTTCTTCGTTTTTTTGGGGGTGTTGGATTTTGCCAATAGCTGACCTTCTGACAGCACAGCTAATTTCAGATCCGGGTATTCCATTCCAAAGGGCAGTGTTCCCTCTGTCAAATAGATCTGACCGGCGGCAGGCATTTCGTTTAGGGGAATGGCAATGGATGCGCGAACATTTTTGGAAAAGAGCATTTCCTGTAAAAGCTCTGCCCGGTGACGGCTGCCGCAGAGGACAAGGCTGGAAAACCCCAAATTTTGGTAATGACTCAGGTCTGAAACCGCTGTTTCCAAGCTGCCGCCGTAACCGGGGAGCTGCTTGGCAGTGATAGGAAGCAGAGTCTTGGGCGGACAATCCTCCGGGTAGGCTGAGCCGGCAAAGGTGTCCATATATACCACAGTTTTGTCGGATAGCTGACGGCAAAAATCCTCCCACTGGCAAACAAAGTCACATAGCTCGCCGGCAAGAAGACCGGCTTGCAGCATACTGTCAAGCTGCAATCCTATGTCCTCTGTGCGTGTCTTGGCACTTCTGTGAAGGGATGCCTGATCACAAAGCACCACGATGCTGTTTTGCGGCACATAATCGAATGCTGTGGTAAATTCCGGGTAGATATAGCCCATATACCGGTCTGATGCGGGATTGGACAGATCGTTTTCGTATTTGTTCAGATCCTTTTCCAAAGTGGAGATCAGAGCCTCGTTGATATTTTTTCTTCTTTTTTGGGCGGCGATCAGCCGTCTGATATCCTGGCATAAGCCCTCCAAACCCTGTTCGTGAAGGCGGGGCTGTGTTTCTCCCACCGGAAGAACGGTAAAGCTTTCCACATTTTCTGTCCTGCGCTGGGAAACAGGATCAAAATATCCCATAGTGTCTAATTCATCACCGAAAAACTCCATTCGGACAGGGCGGTCAGCAGCAGGGGAGTATATATCCAAAATACCGCCGCGTACAGCGAACTGTCCCGGGCCTTCCACCATGGCACAATGGCTGTACCCGGAGCAGGTGAGCTTTTTCAGCAGGTCATCAAAATGATAGCTTGTTCCAACCTGTAAAGTAAAGGCGGCTTTTGCCAGTATTTCAGGGGGAATGGTTCTTTGACTCAGGGCATCCCAGGTCAAAATTTGGAGTCGAATAGTGCCTTTAGAAAAATCATAGAGCTGACGAAGGCGCTTTTGTTCCCAGGCACGGGAAACAACGGCACTGTCAAACAGCGTCAATTCCCGGCTGCACAGTACAGGCGGCGTAAACCCTAAAAATGCAGTCAGATCCTCCTGCAGCCGTTTGGCACTCATATCATCCTGACAGACCACAGTAATGGGAGAAGAGGTATGGGAAAAAAGTCCCGCGATCAAGTGGCTTCTGCAAATCTGGCTGATTCCTGTCAAAGCGCAGCACTGCCCCTTGGATATATAAGACTTAAGCTGTGAATATTCATTCAAATCGCTTAGTATAGATAACAATTTTTCAATAAATACCCTCCTTTAAAAATAATCTCCACGCAGCTATGCGGAAAGGGGGAAATACACCCCCTTTCCGTGTCTATCTTTACAATATTTCATTAGGGATGGGAACCGTTAAAACGGTTTGCGGCTTCATATACGCCCTTTTCAACAATACAAAGAGCAGCGTCTGCCGCATTTTTCAGGGAAACAGCAAGTGCTTTTTCCTCTGCTGCGGTAAAACCGGATAAGACCCAGTTTGCCAAGTCGGCATCCTTATGGGGCTTTGCGCCCACACCGATCTTTACCCGTGGAAAATCCTGACTTCCCAGCTCCGCAATGATGGATTTAATGCCGTTGTGTCCACCGGCACTACCGTCACCACGGATCCGTAATCTGCCGGGCTCTAAGGAAATATCATCGAACAATACAATGATCCTTTGAGGCGGGATGTTAAAATATGCAGATAATTGCACAACAGAGCGCCCGGAGTTATTCATAAAGGTTTGAGGCTTTAATAGGTAAAGCTTGGTTCCCTGATAAGTGGTCTGACCGTAAAGCCCCTGAAATTTTGCTTTGTCGATCTTGCAGCTTAGGGTTTCGGCAATCAGATCAATAGCACGAAAACCGCAGTTGTGTTTGGTAGCGGCATATTCTTTGCCGGGATTTCCTAAGCCAACGATCAGCCAGCAGTTTTTTGCTTTTCCAAACATATTTAAAACAGATCAGCGATAGAGGTACCGCCGTGAATGTGGGCAATGGCACGGGCAAAAATGGGTGCCACATCAAGCTGCTTGATCTTGCCGCTGGGAGTGTTTTGGGTCAGGGGGATGGTGTTGTGAACCACCAGCTCCTCAATGGCACTGTTTTCAATGCGTTCGAAGGCAGGGCCGGAGAGCACACCGTGGGTTGCACAGGCGTATACTGCCTTTGCACCGCCAACCTCCACAAGGGCATTGGCAGCATTGCACAGAGAACCGGCAGTATCCACCATATCGTCATAAAGGATACAGGTCTTACCTCTGACATCACCGATCACATTCATGACCTCGCATACATTGGCCTTCTGACGGCGCTTATCAACGCTCGCCAGACCCATATGTACCTTAGCCGCAAAAGCACGGGCGCGGGCAACAGAGCCGACATCGGGAGATACCACAACAAAATCGTCGTGGTTAAACTGATCCTCGGGGAACTTCTCCAGGTAGTATTTCACAAAGGTGGGGTTGCCAAGCAGGTGATCCACAGGGATATCAAAGAAACCCTGGATCTGTGCCGCATGAAGATCCATCGTCAGTACGCGGTTGGCACCGGCGGCAGTCAGCATATTGGCAACAAGCTTTGCGGAGATGGGATCGCGGCTTTTTGCCTTACGGTCCTGACGTGCGTAACCAAAATAGGGGATAACAGCGGTGATGCGGCCGGCAGAAGCACGGCGGCAGGCATCGATCATAACCAGCAGCTCCATCAAATGGTCATTGACCGGCTTGCAGGTAGACTGAATGAGAAAAACATCCGCGCCGCGGACGGTTTCCTCCAAAGATACAGACGCTTCACCGTCAGCAAAGGTTCTTACAACGCTTTTGCCAATGGTAAGACCCAGTTCCTTACATACATTGATTGCAAATTCGGGGTTAGAATTGCCACAAAAAATCTTGGTGTTTTCTCCGTAAGCGATCATAATCTCTAATACCTCACCTTATGTAAGCTGAATATTTTGGCATGCACATAATAATGCATTTATAGTATAACACGAGATTTGGTAAAAATGCAACCTGAAAAGGAGAGAAAAATGATGTTTATCCGATGATATTTTTATGGATTTTAGATAAGGAAAAGGGAAAAAATGAGTATTGACATTTTCACACAGTCGTGTATACTAATAATAAATTTCATACCTATGATGCTTTTCGGGAAAGTGGTTCATAACCCACCGAAGGACTAACAGTTTCAGGTTATAAAGACCGAAGGGCGGAGGACTCTCTGGAGAACACATTCAGTTGTGTGCCGAAGGTGCAAGGCGTAAGCCGAATCTCTCAGGCAAAAGGACGGAGATGCTTGCTCAGGTAAGCGGATTTGTTTGTTCGGCAGTCCTCAGGTAGGATTGTCGAATTTTATTTTTCAGAAAGAAGGAAATTGTTATGTACGGTAAACCGATTGACTCCATTGGATTTGTAGCCCAGTTTGATCCTGAGCTTGCGGCAATGATGAACCGCGAGCTGTTTCGCCAGCAGGATGGTATCGAACTGATCGCGTCGGAAAATTTTGCGTCCCCTGCTGTGATTGCGGCTATGGGCTCTGTTTTAACCAATAAATATGCCGAGGGCTTGCCCGGAAAACGGTATTACGGCGGCTGCCAGCATATTGATGAACTGGAAAGCTTGTGCATTGACCGGGCAAAGGAGCTGTTTGGCGCTGAGTTTGCCAATGTGCAGCCCCATTCCGGCGCCCAGGCAAATATGGCTGTGCAGCTTGCCATTTTGCAGCCCGGTGATACCATGATGGGTATGAGCCTTGCCAACGGCGGCCACCTGTCCCATGGCAGTCCTGCCAATATTTCCGGCAAGTACTATAATGTTGTTTCTTATGACGTAAACCACGAAACAGGACTTTTGGACTATGATGCCATCCGGGATCAGGCAAAAAAATGTCAGCCCAAGCTGATCATTGCCGGTGCGTCTGCATATCCCCGGGCGATTGATTTTAAGATCTTTGCCGATATTGCCCACGAAGTCGGCGCGGTTTTGATGGTGGATATGGCACATATTGCCGGTCTGGTTGCAGGCGGTCAGCATCAGAACCCTGTTCCGTATGCTGATATCGTTACAACGACCACCCATAAGACTTTAAGAGGTCCCCGTGGCGGATTGATCCTGGGCAAGGAGGAGTTTGCCAAGAAGATCAATTCCGCAGTCTTCCCCGGCACCCAGGGCGGCCCCCTGGAGCACGTGATTGCCGCCAAGGCAATCTGCCTGAAGGAAGCACTGAGCGATGATTTTAAGGTCTATGCAAAAAATGTGGTCAGCAACGCCAAGGTAATGGCAAACGCGCTTTTGGATGAGGGCTTTGACCTGATTACCGGCGGTACAGACAACCATTTGATGCTGGCAGACCTGCGGCCTATGCAGATCACCGGCAAGGAGCTCCAAAACCGACTGGATGAAAACCACATCACGCTGAATAAGAACGCCATCCCCGGCGACCCGGAGAAGCCCTCCGTTACCAGTGGTGTCCGCATCGGTACTGCCGCAGCTACCACCCGTGGCTTGGGCGCGGAGGAAATGAAGCAAATCGCTCACTGCATTGCCCTGACCGCCAAGGATTACGAGGGAACTGCTGCTGAGGTGAAGGCAACTGTTGCCTCCATCTGCGAAAAATTTCCGCTTTATAAATAATATGATCCCCGTAGAATGCCACACCAGCGTGTCATTCTACGGGGAATTATTATGGCTTTTTTGTAATTTCCGTAACGGTCAAAACTTTGTTTTGCACTTGAAAACGAATATTAAAATTTGCAAATTCAAGGCCATAAACGCGCTCACTGTCCTTCTGATAGGATGGTCTGGGGTCGTGGGATAAAACTCCCAAGAGTGCAGGCCGTTTATTCTCCGGGATGGTGTTGAGCAGATGCTCCGGGCATATTACCTCCAACAGAAAATTGCCGGCATGATCGGTAAACCCGCCAGTTGCCTCTGGATAGCAGTCAGAATATGGAATATAGGGCTTGATATCTAAAATTGGTGTACCGTCCATCAGGTCAGCCCCCGCAACGTGGATCACAGAACCCATATCCTTGGTCTGTTCAATGCCAATGAGCTTTACACAGGACAGCCCAATCTCGTTGGGACGGAAAGGGGAGCGGGTGGCAAAAACGCCCATCCGGGTGTTCCCGCCAAGCCGGGGCGGACGGACAGTTGGTGACCAGGCAGGACGGACAGCCTCAGAAAACTGCCAGATAATCCACAAATGACTGAAATCCTCCAATCCCCGTAAAGCGTCTGCGTTGCGGTATTCCGGCTCAAAAACAATGGTGGAGCGTAGAGAATCCACAAGTCCGCTTTGCCGGGGAATACCGAATTTTGTGGGAAAATCACTTTTCATCCGGGCGATGATGTTCATTGGTATCTGCATATTACCGCCCAGCCTTTCTAAGGCAGAAGGTGATTGCAAACAGCACAGCCAAAACAAGGCAGATGGAAGCCCCGGCGGATGCTCCAAGATAATAGGAGATCACCAGCCCGGCAATTCCGGCAATAAGGGCAAAAAGAACAGAATACAAATGATACTGCTTGATGTTTTTTGCTACATTTCGGGCAGATGCACCCGGCAGAACCAGCAGGGAATTGAGGATCAGCATTACTACCCAGGAGATAGCAAGGGTCACGATCACGGCAATGACCGTTGTGAAAATCGTTTGCACCGTGCCTGTGGATATACCCCGGCTGGACGCAAGCTGGGGGTGGATGCTGGTCAGGGTCATACGGTTAGAAAACAGCACCCAAAATACGATGACTGCCACCAGTACAATGGCAAGCATACCGATCTCAGCAGGGGTAACAGACAGAATATCACCAATTAAATAGGTGTTATACTTGGTAAAGCTGCCGCCGCCAAAGGTAGCGATGAAAATGCCAAGGGCTACGGCTGTGCTGGAAAACACACCGATCAGCGTGTCAGCGGTGTGACTGCTACGGCTGCGCACAAAGGAGAATAACAGGGCAAACAATACGGAAAAGGCAACTGCTACCCAAGTGGGATTGCCGATACCGCAAATACATCCGATGGCGATGCCGGTAAAGGCAGAGTGTCCCAAGGCATCGGAGAAGAAGCTCATTTTGCCTGTGACGATCATAGTAGAGGTCAGACCCAATAAAGGTGTCATAATGAGGATCGCCAGCAGTGCGTTTTTCATAAAATCCCACTGCAAAAGCTCTAAAGGCAGCAATTCACAAATACGATACCATAGCTGCATATCAGATGCCTCCTTTCCGATGGAACACCTGATGGAAGCTGCGGCTGTCCAAGACCTCTGCCGCTGTGCCGCTGCAAACAACACCCCGGTCAATGAGATAGACCTGGTCGGCGTATTTGTGAAGCATTCCAAAATCGTGGGTGGTCATCACAATGGATAGATCGTAGGTCTTTAAAATATCATCCAGCATCTCCATCAGTGCTTCCATACCCTCCACATCCACGCCGGAGAGAGGCTCGTCCAAAATTAAAACGTTGGGCAGAGGCTCCAATGCCAGTGCCAGCAGAACGCGCTGAAGTTCACCGCCGGAGAGGGTGCCTACCCGCTTATCGACCAGCTCCTCGCCGGATACTCTTTGAAGACAGGCGAGGATCTTCTCGCGCATAGCCTTGCTGATACCTAAAAATGCGGGACGCTTGCTCATACAGCAGGCAAACAGATCTGCCACGGTAACAGGGTCACCGGGATCAAAGCTGGGGGTTTGGGGAACATAGCCGATTTTTGCGTGCCGGTTTCTCTGACCGGGAACGGAAAAAGAAATCACGCCGCTGTATTCCTGCTGCCCTAAAATGGCTTTGAGCAAGGTGCTTTTTCCGGCACCGTTCGGGCCAATCAAGGCAACAAGCTCGCCGCAGTGGACGTGCATATTCACATCGGTTAAGATGCTTTCAGAACCGATCTTAACCGATAGGTTTTGTACTCTAAGGCAGCAGGAATGACTGCAGGAGCCGCCGTGTGTACCAATATTCATCCCAATGCCTCCTTAATGTTGTCAATATTCTGATACATACTTTCAAAATAGTCCTTTTCACCCATAGCCATATTCAGGGTAAAAATTTTTGCGCCTGTTTGGCCGGAAACCACCCGGGATGCGGAGGTACTGCCGTTTTCTTCAACGAAGATGGCAGGCAGACTGTGGGATTCCACAAGTGCGATCAGCTCTTTTAGCTCCGCTGCTGAGGCTTCACTGCCGGATTCTTCCTCTAAGGAATGAAGAATGTGCAGATCCCAGTAATCGGCAAAATAGGCAAAGCCATCGTGGAAGGTGATGAGATCCTTGATCCTTAATCGAGAAAAAGCATCATTTCCGTAGGCAGTCAGTTCATCAAATTTCTGATTTAGGGCAGAGAGATTTTCTAAGATCATATCCCTGTGCTGGGGAAATTGTGCGATCAGACCCTGGCTGATGTTATATGCCATTTGCTTTGCATTGGCAACACTGAGCCAAATATGGGGATCTTCCTCGTGATGATGACCGTCGTGTTGATGCTCGTGGTCGTGACCTCCACATAGCAGTGTAATTCCCTGAGAAGCATCAATAATGCTTTGCTTTGCTTGCAGTACATCGGAAAGAAAATCTTCCAAGCCGGCACCGCTGATCACCACGAGCTCTGCCGATTCAATAGCACGCATCTGCCGCACTTGCAGGGTATAATCGTGCAGGCAGGATAAATTTTCCGTAACCAGAAGCTCCACCTGTATTCCGGTGTTTTGACACAGAAAGTCGGTAAAATCATATACCGGCTTTGTAGTGGCAACCACCTGAGCATTTTCCTGCTGCCCGTTGCACCCAATAAGCAAGCTCAGCGATAATATAAGAAGTAGGATAATCGGTGTTCTTTTCATAGCATAAGTCCTGTTTCAAGTTTCTTTTCTCTATCATACCATATTTGTCAATCTAATGCATATCCATAATTTAAAACGGAGCAGCTACCAGATTTTTTGTGTCATTCCGAACTGGCAACGCCAGCGTGGGAATCTCTTGGTAAGCGGTTTCGTATTTCAGTCAGCTTGCAATAGAAGTAGCTTTCTGCTATGAGATTGCCACACCAGTTTGCCAACTGGCTCGCAATGACACAAGGAGGGCACATATAGCTTCTCCCGGGGAGAAGCTGGCGAGCAAAGCAAGCCTGATGAGGAATGCGGGAGGAAAACGAACCATTTATACGCAGAAACAGACCTTTTAAAATCTTTCAGTTGTCGCCGTTTCTCATCCGCCCCTTCGGGGCATCTTACCCCCCGGGGGAAGGGATTTTTCGGGAGTAGGGCACATAAAAGTGGGGTAAGAGGAGTGAACCTCTTGCCCCGGTGGGGATTTAAATGGATTGAGAATTAGGTGACGGCAGAACCGTCCCCTTGTCCTGTGAGCGAGTGGCAGTGGTCAGTGTGCAACGCAGGCAAATTGCCAAGGAGCACACTGGGAACCACAACAGGAATCTCTTGGTAAGCGGTTTCGTGTTTTGGCAGACTGGCAATAGAAGTAACTTCCTCCTATGAGATTGCCACGCCAGTTTGCAACTGGCATAGCAATGACATAACAGACGTACCCAAATGGCTCCCCTTGTCAGGGGAGCTGTCTTATTGCCGTTTTTAGGCAAT
>JAFTTQ010000037.1 GCA_017466665.1 Oscillospiraceae bacterium | reverse complement strand
TACATAGAAGAACTGGATGTGGCCTATGCCATCAAGTCCACCCAGGGTGACTGGTGGCTCATCAACTCCGAAGGCCGTGTGGTCGAGCAGATCACCACCAATGAAGCAAACAACCATACCCAGGTGCTGGGTGTTCTGCTGGAAGACCCTCAGGTTGGAAACAACGCGGTTGCCGCCAATGAGGTGCCCCAGGAGACGCTGGCTTCCGGAGAGCCGGTCCCCCTGTCTGTCACCGGCGAGCAGAGGCTGACCTCCGCGCATCAGATCCTGAAGGCGCTGGAAGCCAACGATATCGTGGGTGATGCAGCCAGCGTGGATGTTTCCGATCTGGAGGATGTGGCGCTGTGGTACGGCAGCCGGTACGAAGTGCTGCTTGGTGATACTGCCCGGATGGAGCACAAGATCGCCTGCATGAATGACGCCATCCTGGAGCTGAGTGAATATCAGTCCGGTATTCTGGACATCAGCTTCACCTATAAAGAGGATCAGGTCGTCTATACACCCTTCGGATATATGTGAGAATTATGTAAATAATTTGACGAATTACCACATTTTCTATTGACCAATTTCAAATTTAAGGATAGAATAGAAGAGCATGAAAAGAAAATCGGGTGGTCAGCGGCAAAAGGCTGACCGTGAACTGATACATAGGAGGAAGAGCAATATGTCTGAAACTATGCAGGATCGCGTTGTGAAAATCAAAGTGATCGGTGTCGGCGGCGCCGGCAACAATGTTATCAACCGTATGATCGAAGCCGGTGTGGGCGGCGTGGATTTCGTTGCCATCAACACCGATAAGCAGGATCTGAATAAATCCGTCTGCAAGAACAAGATCCAGATCGGCGAAAAGCTGACCGGCGGTATGGGCGCAGGCTCCAAGCCTGAGATCGGCCGCAAGTCCGCTGAAGAGAGCCGCGCTGCCATCGCCAAGGCTCTGGAAGGCATCGATATGGTCTTCATCACCGCCGGTATGGGCGGCGGCACCGGCACCGGTGCAGCACCCATCGTGGCTGAGCTGGCCCACGAGGCCGGTATCCTCACCGTGGGCATCGTTACCAAGCCCTTTAAGTTTGAGGGTGCCAACCGTATGCGCCAGGCTGAGCAGGGCATTGAAGAGCTCAGCGGCAGAGTGGACTCCCTGGTTATCATTCCCAACGACCGCCTGAAGTATGTCACCGATCAGAAGATCACCTTTGCCAATGCATTCGGCATCGCTGACGATGTGCTGAAGCAGGCTGTGACCTCTATCTCCGAGCTGGTGGGCGACAGCGGCAATGTGGTCATCAACCTGGACTTTGCTGACGTTTCCGCTGTTATGAAGGATGCAGGCCGTGCCCATATGGGCGTTGCCACTGCTTCCGGCCGTGAGAAGGCTGAGCAGGCTGCTCTGGCTGCTGTTGCCAGCCCCCTGCTGGAGACCTCTATCAACGGCGCTACCGGCGTTCTGGTGAACGTTACCGGTTCCTCCGAGCTGACCCTGGACGACGTGGAGACTGCTGCCGGCATTGTGCAGGAAGCAGCCAATCCCGAAGCCAACATCATCTTCGGTGCCACTTGGGATGAGAACTTCGAGGATGAGATTCGTGTTACCGTTATCGCTACCGGCTTTGAGCAGAAGGTATCCGCTGCCGCTGAGGAAGTCAAGGCTGAGCCTGCCGCCAAGGGCGTAGACAGCAGCGATATCGACGAGATCTTCAGCATCTTCAACCGCTAATTTTGGTAATACAGTATCCCGGGGTTCCACCCGGGATACTTTTTTGCAGGGAAGACCCTCTCAGTCACGGCTTAAGCCGTGACAGCTCTCCCAAGGGGAGAGCTTGTACACCCTCTCCCTTTGGGAGAGGTGTCAGCCCATATGGGCTGACGGAGAGGGTCAAAATATTGATAAAGTAGTGGGGTGAGAGTATGAATGCCTATCACGATTTGGCTGCCAGCTATGACAGCCTGACTTTGGATGTGGATTACGACGCAGTAGTTGCGTTTTATTTGGAAATACTAAGCCGTGAAGGACTGCAGCCCAGAACGGCGGCAGACCTTGCCTGCGGCACAGGCTCGGTTGCCTTACGCCTTGCCCAAAAGGGAATGCAGGTGACCGCGGTGGATATGTCGGAGGAGATGCTGTGCGTGGCGGCTCAAAAAGCAGAGGAACTGGAAAACAGCCCCCAATTCGTCTGCCAAAAATTACAGGCGCTTCATTTGCCCCGGGCGGTGGATCTGGCGGTGTGCGCGCTGGATAGTATGGACTATATTTTGGATCCTACCGATTGTGAAAAAGCCATAGAAAAGGTGTATAAAGCCTTAAATCCCGGGGGCTGCTTTATTTTTGATGTGAATACCCCCGAAAAGCTCCGGGCTATGGACGGTCAGGTGTTTTTGGATGAAAACGAGGATACCTTCTGCGTATGGCGGGGAGAATTTGACGAAGATACGAATATCTGTTCCTACGGAATGGATTTGTTTCAGCGCCGGGGAGAGCTGTGGCAGCGCAGCTTTGAGGAGCATCAGGAGTATGCCTATACCGCAAAACAGCTTGTGGGCTTTTTAAAGAAAGCCGGGTTTACCCATATCGGCGTATTTGGTGACCGGCGTATGGAAACGCCCAATAAAAATGACCAGCGTATTTATTTGAAAGCAAGAAAGGGAAAGATCAAATGAGCGACTATTTAGTACGGGGTATGAGTATGGATGGCTTTGTGAAGGCAGTAGCGATCCGTTCTACGGAGCTTGTCCGCCGGGGCGCGGAAATTCAAAAGACCACCCCCAATGCCACTGCCGCCTTCGGCAGAGCCCTGACTGCCGCATCGATGATGGGCAATATGCAAAAGGTGGAAAACGGGTCTATGACCTTGCAGATCAAGGGCGGCGGCCCTATCGGAACTATCGTCTGTGTTTCGGATCCCCAGGGCAATGTCCGGGGCTATGTTTATGAGCCCAATGTGCCCCTGGTGGAAAAGTATCCCGGCAAGCTGGATGTGGGTGCCACTGTGGGCACAGACGGAACGCTGACAGTGATCCGTGACCTGCAAATGAAAGAGCCCTATGTGGGCTCTGTTGAGTTGGTTTCCGGCGAGATCGGGGACGATGTGACGGCGTATTTTGCCCAAAGCGAGCAGACACCCACGGCTTGCGCCTTGGGTGTGCTGATAGACCGGGATCAGAGCGTAAAGGTGGCAGGCGGCTATCTGCTGCAGCTTTTGCCCGGTGCGCCGGATGAGGTGATCGATACCCTGGAAAAGGGGATTCAAAGAGCTGGTGCGGTGACGGCGATGCTGGAGCAGGGAATGTCCCCGGAGGATATTTTGGGGCAGGTCTGCGGCGATTTGGGCATCGTGTTTATGGAAACCACGGAGGTGTCCTACAAGTGCTATTGCAGCCGTGACCGGGTCACCGGCGCTCTACTCAGCCTGGGCAAAAAGGAACTGACGGAAATCGTGGAGGAGGGGAAACCCTTCCCGGTGGAATGCCAATTCTGCGATACGGTGTATGAATTTACCCCCCAGGATATTCAAAAGCTTCTAAGTAAGCTGTAACACAAATTGGAATTTACCTTAGCAAACGAGAGTGGGAATAAAGGCTTCTCCTTGAGGAGAAGCTGTCAAAAATCTATGATTTTTGACTGATGTGGTGTGCAGAAAAATGTGACAAAGTCCTACAGTACCAATGCGAAATCGATATACCCCTCATCCGTCAGCCCATACGGGCTGCCACCTTCCCCCGAGGGGGAAGGCTTTGGCGTGTACGCCTAATCTTCTGCTCTAAACAATAATTTTTCCTAAAAGAAAAGCCGCACTGTTAGAGATGCTATAAAAAAGCCGGTGAAATCGGCGATCAGGGCAGCGGGGAGGGTATAGCGGGTCTTTTTGATGCCGGCGGCACCGAAATAGACGCTTATGGTGTAAAAGGTGGTTTCGGTGGAGCCTAACATCACTGCCGCTGTGCGTCCCACCAGGGAATTTACCCCATGCTCTGCCATCAATTCCGTACCCACAGCTAAGGCGGCACTGCCGCTGATGGGGCGGATCAGCACCAAAAGGGCAGTTTCCTCCGGGATGCCGAAAAACCGGAATGCCGGGGCTAAAAATGACCCGATCAGCTCCATGGCGCCCGATGCCCGCAGCATGGTAACAGCGGTCAAAAGCATAACCAAGGTGGGAATCAGACTGATGACCAGCTTGAGTCCTTCCTGTCCACCCTGTAAAAGCTGTTCGTATGTATTTTCCTTTTTGCGCAGAGCCCAGGCAGAGCAGCCCAGCAGCAAAAGGGGGACGATATAATCCGTTATTTTTTCCATAATTTCCCTATGATCCATGCGGCGGTGACGCCCAAGCCTGCCGAACAAAGAGATGTGACCCAAACCGCGGGCAGAATATCAAAGGGTGACGAACAGCCCAAGGAAGACCGAACTGCCGCCACGGTAGCGGGGATAAGCTGAATAGAGGCAGTATTCAGCACGATCAGCCTGCAAAGCTCATCGGTGGCAATCCCATCCCGGCTCCTGCGTGCAAGCCTTTGGGCAGCCTGAATGCCCATGGGTGTTGCGGCGTTGCCAAGGCCTAAAAAGTTGGCGCAGACATTGGCGCTTAAGCTGCCGGCAAGCTGAGGATCCTGCCGGGAGGATGGAAACAGTCTTCCCAGCAAGGGCTTTAATAAACGGGACAATGCCCCGGTGACACCGGCTTTTTCCATCAGCCTTCCCACCCCTGTCCAAAGGCAGATCGAGCCTGCCAGAGAAATGACCAGAGTGATCCCCGCCTGTGCCCCCTGACTGACAGCGGATGCCAGCTCACCGCCTCTGCCGGTGACCACGGCGGCAAGCAGTGACAGCGCGATCATCGCCGTCCAAATATAGCTCATCAGCATACCGATCCCTCCTGTGGGGAGTATATGCGTAAGGGGAGAGCTTGTTTCCCACAAGCGGAAAAAACATTTGACATAGAACAGGCTAAATAGTATAATATCAAAAATAAGCCGAATGGTTGCAATGTCATAGAAGGGAATGGGGAATGAGATGAAATCCACTGGAATCGTTCGTAAAGTAGATGAGCTGGGAAGGATCGTTCTTCCGGTAGAGCTTCGCCGCACCTTGGATATTGCCCAGCAGGATGAGCTGGAGATCTATTTGGATGACGATAAGATCGTTTTGAGAAAATTTGAGCCATCCTGTGTATTCTGCGCGGGAACCTGCAGCCTGGTCAGCTACCACGGCAGAAATGTCTGTATGGATTGCATCCAGAACTTAAATGAGATATAAAAACAGCTCCTGAGTTTCAGGAGCTGTTTTTCTGTGCTAAATTGGAATTTAGCGCACTAAAAACCTCCCTCTGATGAGGGAGGTGGATTCGCCGTAGGCGAAGACGGAGGGAGAGAAATATATTGGCATTTCTTATTTTCTCTCCCCCAGTCACGCTGTTCGCGTGACAGCCCCCTCGTCAGAGGGGGCTTTTAAAGCGGTGCGCTAAACAATCATTTACTCGCTGAGGGCGGCCTCGTATACGGCGTTTTTGGGCAGATTCAGCTCCTGGGCAGTCTGCTTCACCGCATCCTTGCGGCTCATACCCGCTGCCATAAGCTGCTCCACCCGTGTCTTGGCATCGGCGGTGGTGGCGGTTTCCTCCACCTGCTCCGGTGC
>JAFTTQ010000036.1 GCA_017466665.1 Oscillospiraceae bacterium | reverse complement strand
GTAAACGTCGGATTGGTCACCGAAGATGTTAAGAGCCTGGGCAGCACCGGTACGGGCAGAAACGTGGAACACGCTGGGCAGCAGCTCACCGGCGATCTTGTACATATTGGGGATCATCAGAAGAAGACCCTGAGATGCGGTGTAGGTGGTGGTCAGCGCACCGGCAGCCAGGGAACCGTGAACGGTACCGGCAGCACCGGCTTCAGACTGCATCTCCACGACCTTAACGGTGTCGCCGAAGATGTTCTTACGGCCTGCGGCAGACCACTGGTCAACATAGTCGGCCATGGGGCTGGAAGGCGTAATGGGGTAGATGCCAGCAACCTCGGTAAAGGCATAGCTGACGTGGGCGGCAGCGGTGTTGCCGTCCATAGTTTTGAATTTTCTTGCCAAAACAAAATACCTCCTAAAGTATTCAAATTTCGTCCCATATACTATATCACCTTTAATCCGATTTGTAAAGCCGTTATTCCCTTTAGTTCGTGGAAAAAACCGCTGAAAATTTGTTCAATTTTGGGCATTTGTTCCACAATGGCGCAAAGGATGGGTAAAGGTGAAAAAAAGAATTGTAATTTTAGATGAAGTACAGTATGATATAAAAAGCATATTGTGGAGTTGATGATATGATCTGCAGCATATACAGCCTTGGCATCTACGGTATCAAGGGCAGTAAGGTTACCGTAGAATGTTATATATCAAACGGTTTGCCAAGCTTTGATATCGTTGGTCTGCCGGATGCGGCAGTGAAGGAGGCACGGGAACGTGTTCGCGCGGCATCCAAAACCAGTGGTATGCGCTTTCCAACAGGTAGGATCACAGTGAATTTGGCACCTGCCAATATGAAAAAGGGCGGTACCCATTATGATCTGCCTATCTTGCTGAGCATTATGTGTGCCATCGGCGCTATCCGCCGCCCAAGTTCAAGCTGTGCCTTCATCGGCGAGGTATCTCTGGATGGGCAGATCCGTGCTGTAAACGGCGTTCTTCCTATGGCGATCGCTGCAAGGAGGGCTGGCTTTGAAACTGTATATGTTCCGGCGGAAAATGCCGCTGAGGCAACCCTTGCAAGAGGGCCTGCCATCATACCTGTCCGTACCGTTGCGGAGCTGGCAGCGGCACTAAACGGTGAAACGACCCTGGAAGAAGAGCCGATGTGGATGCCGGACAGGTCGGAGCTGCAAATGCTGGATTTTAAAGATGTTATGGGGCAGGAAAATGCCAAACGGGCTATGGAGATCGCGGCGGCGGGAAGCCACAACATTTTGCTGATCGGCCCTCCCGGCTCCGGTAAAAGTATGCTCAGTAAGCGACTGCCATCCATTTTGCCGGAGATGACCTGGAATGAATCCCTGCAGGCGACCCAGATATATTCAGTTTTGGGTATGCTCTCTCCAAAGTCGCCGATGATCCTGCAGCGACCCTTCCGTTCACCCCACCACACCATCTCCAACGCAGGCCTGATCGGCGGCGGAACCAATCCCCGTCCCGGTGAGATCTCCATGGCACATAAGGGTGTTTTGTTTTTGGATGAATTGCCGGAGTTTAAAAAGGATACACTGGATCTGATGCGTCAGCCCTTGGAGGACGGTGCCGTTTCCATTGCCCGTGTGTCTGGAAGTGTCACATACCCGGCGGAATTCATGCTAGTGTGCGCAATGAATCCCTGCAAATGCGGCTGGTACGGTGACCCCTCCGGCAGATGCAACTGCTCGGAGCATTCCGTTGAAAACTATCGCAGCCGTATTTCCGGGCCGTTGCTGGACCGGATCGATATGATCGTAGAGGTGCCTGCAGTGCATTATGAGGATCTGCGCCGCAGGCAGGAGGCAGAGCCTTCTGCCGATATTCGCAAGCGTGTCAATGAAGCCCGCAAAATACAGCACCGCCGCTTTGGAGAATCCAGCGGAATGTGCAACGGGCGTATGGGGCCAACGGAATTGCGCTATTTTTGCGTGCTGGATGACGAAAGCGACGCTCTGATGAAAGGCGCGTTTGAGGTTTTTGGCCTGACCGCAAGAAGCTATGACCGCATTTTGCGGGTTGCCAGAACTATTGCAGACCTTGCCGGTTCTGAGAATATCCAGGCGGAGCATATTGCCGAAGCAATACAGTATAGAACAGTAAATTTATAGATCAGGAGATTATTAAAGTGAATGAAATTTTTTTGTTAAAGCTGGGTGAAGTGGTGCTCAAGGGCACCAATAAGCGCCAGTTTGAAAACAAGCTGCGTCAGAACATCCGCCGCAGAATGAAGACCTACGGTGAATTTGATGTGTATATTATGCAGTCTACTGTCTATGTGGAGCCGATGAATGATATGGCGGATGTGGACGGTGCATGGGAGGCTTGCCGCAGCATTTTCGGTCTTGTGAGCCTGTGCCGCTGCCGTCCCTGCAATAAGGATATGGACAGCATTTATAACGCCATAGAGGAGTATTTGGGCGATGATCTGGATTGTGCTGAGTCCTTTAAGGTGGAATCCAAACGCTCGGATAAGGCGTTCCCAATGACCTCTATCCAGATCTCCCAGGAGATCGGCGGCAGAATAGCGGAAGCGCACCCTGACTGCAAGGTGGATGTCCACCATCCTGCCTATACGGTTTATGTGGAGGTTCGGGACCTGGCGGCATATGTCCACGGCCCGGCAGAGCCCGGTGCTGGC